>JAENWU010000082.1 GCA_016649905.1 Thermoleophilia bacterium | reverse complement strand
GGCGAGCTGCGCCCGACCGACGTCGTCGGCGCCTTCTTCATCTGCGGGGTCGGCTTCCTCCTGGCAGCCGCCGTCGCCGGGCTGGTCCAGTCCCTGTCTCCCTGGCCGTGGGGGCGCTGGCTGGCCCTTCACCTGGCATTCGTCGGCGGCGTCTCGCAGCTCGTGCTCGGCGCCAGCCAGTTCTTCGCCGGCGCCTTTCTCGCCACCGACCCGCCGCCGCGCGCCCTCGTCCGCGGCCAGCTGCTCGCCTGGAACGCAGGCGCGATCCTGCTGGCGATCGCGATCCCCGAGCGCGCCGAGACGCAGATCTGGATCGCCGTCGCGATGCTCCTCGCGGGCCTGGGACTGTGGGGAGTGGCGATCGCCGTGATGCGCCGCCGCTCGCTGCGCCGCTCCCCGTGGGCGACCCGCTGGTATCTCAGCGCCGCCGCCTTCTTCGGGCTCGGCATGCCGGCCGGCTCGCTGCTCGCCCACGGCACGCCCTGGGTCCACGGCGACCTCCTCGGCGCCCACATGGCGCTCAACCTGGCGGGCTGGTTCGGCGCCGCGATCGTCGGCACCCTGCAAACCTTCTATCCGTCGCTGACCCAGACCCAGCTCCGCCACCCCCGGCTTCAGGGGGTGGCGTTCGTTGCCTGGACGGGCGGCGTCGCGGCGCTCGCGCTCGGCTACGGCTGGGACGTCGATCCCCTCGCCCGGTCGACTGCATCCATCCCACCAAGGAGGAGGCTGAGTTCGACCGCCACGAGCAGCTCTACATCGATCCCGACGAGTGCATCGACTGCGATGCCTGCGTGGAGGCCTGTCCGGTCGACGCGATCACGCCGGAGGATCAAGTGCCGCCGGAGTGGCAGAGGTACATCGAGATCAACGCCGCCTACTTCAGGGAGCGGGCGGAGGCGTAGGCGCCTCGGCCTCCTCGATCGCCGCTGCCAGGTCAGCCAGGCCGGCGGCGTCGAGCGCGGCTTCGACGATTGGGAAGAGCCGGCGCTCCTCGAAGCGGACATGGTCGTCGAGGAGCCGGCCCAGCTCCCGAGCCTCCTCCAGGGAGGCCTCGCCGGCCGCGAGGCGCAGCGCTTCGCGGCGGATCGCCAGGTGCTCCTTGAGCATCCGCGCCACGCCGGGCCGGTCCACCTCGGCCTGCCTCGCCCAGTTGGGAAGCAGCACCTCCTCCTCGATCCGGAAGTGGCGCTGCCCGTCGCTTTTCCAGAAGTCGAGGAAGGCCCGCGTCGCCTCCTCGAGGTCGTCGGCCTCGCGCAGCCGCTTCGCCGCCAGCAGGGCGCCCAGGTGCTCGCGAGACAGCGGCCGCAGCGCCTCGGCTCGTTTCATCCGGCCCGGCCCCCCCGGACGCCGACCGGGCAGCCGGCGCTGTCGGGATCGTGCGGCTCGAAGCGGGTCAGCCTCGCCTCGGGGTCGAGCTCTGCGAGCAGGCCCACGGTGATCCCACGGTGCAGCGTGCAGACGACGTCGGGGTTCTCGCGGGCGGACTCCCGGTAGGGACAGTTCTCCAACCTGCAGGTGAAGCCTCCGTCGTCGCCCACCTCGAGCGCGGGCTGGAAACCGAGTGCGGCGGCGACCCTGCGCGCGCGGGTCGCCTGGGAGAGGACATCGCCGCTGTCGGGCAGGTCCATGGCCTGCAGTTTTGCACAGCGCCGGTGTGAAAAAAAGAGAGATCTAGACCCACGTCGTGCTGCCCCCGGGGGAGATGCTCCGGATCGCGGGTATAGGATCGCCGTGACCTGATGTTGTTCTCCTGCGAGTTCGCGACTGGAAGGTGGCTCACCGTTCCACCATCGGATGTTCAGGCAGAGAAGCACAAGAAGCCGGGGGCGAAGCGTGTCTGACGGACGAGCGCTGCTGCGGGCACGGCAGTTCTTCGAGCCGCGCCAGCGCTCCGGGGACGGCTGGAACGAGAGCTCGACCTACTCGCGTGACTGGGAGGCCGCCTACCGGCGGCGCTGGCAGCACGACAGGGTCGTCCGATCCACCCACGGGGTGAACTGCACCGGTTCCTGCTCCTGGAAGATCCACGTCAAGGACGGTCTGGTCACCTGGGAGACCCAGCAGACCGACTATCCCTCCAACGGCCCCGAGATGCCGGACTACGAGCCCCGCGGTTGTCCCCGCGGGGCTTCCTTCTCCTGGTACATCTACTCGCCGCTGCGGCCGAAGTTCCCCTACGTGCGCGGCGTGCTGCTGGAGATGTTCCGCGAGGCGCGCGAGCGGCTCGGCGACCCGGTCGAGGCATGGGCCTCGATCGTCGAGGACCCCGAGAAGGCGAAGGCCTACAAGTCCCAGCGCGGCAAGGGCGGCTTCGTGCGGGCCGATTGGCAAGAGGTCACCGATCTGATCGCGGCCGCCCACGTCCACACGATCCGCAAGTACGGCCCCGACCGCATCGTCGGCTTCTCGCCGATCCCGGCGATGTCGATGGTTTCCTACTCGGCGGGCACCCGCTTCCTCTCGCTGATCGGCGGCGTCTCGCTCAGCTTCTACGACTGGTACGCCGACCTGCCGCCGGCCTCGCCGCAGGTCTGGGGCGACCAGACCGACGTCCCCGAGTCGGCGGACTGGTGGGACGCCTCCTACCTGATGCTGTGGGGCTCCAACATCCCGCAGACCCGGACCCCCGACGCCCACTTCATGACCGAGGCGCGCTACCGCGGCCAGAAGGTGGTGGTCGTCTCCCCGGACTACGCCGGCCACACCAAGTTCGCCGATGACTGGCTGCCGGCTCGCGCCGGCACCGACGGCGCCCTGGCGATGGCGATGGGACACGTCATCCTCAAGGAGTTCTTCGTCGACCGCCAGGTCGACTACTTCGAGGACTACGCCCGCCGCTTCACCGACCTTCCCTTCCTCGTCACCCTGCGCGAGCGCGAGGACGGGACCTATGCGGGCGACGCCCTGCTGCGCTCCTCCGACCTCGGCGCCGACGATGAGAACGCCGAGTGGAGGACGGTCGTCCTCGACGCCCGCAACGGCGAGCCCGCCGTCCCCAACGGCACGATCGGAGACCGTTGGGGCGAGCAGGGCAAGGGCAGCTGGAACCTCGACCTGGAAGGGATCGAGCCGGTGCTGACCCTGCTCGGCCGCCATGACGAGACGGTCGAGGTGACGCTGCCGCGCTTCGACGGCGGCGAGACCGAAGGCGGCACGACGATGCGTCGCGGCGTCCCCGTCAAGCGGATCGGCGGGCGGCTGGTGACGACGGTCTTCGATCTCGCCCTGGCCCAGTACGGGGTCGGCCGGGAGGGGTTGCCCGGATCCTGGCCCTCCGGCTACGACGACGCGACGGAGCCCCACACCCCCGCCTGGCAGGAGGTCCTGACCGGGGTCGACGCGGGACGCTGCCTGCGTATCGCCCGCGAGTTCGCCGCCAACGCCGAGCAGACCGGGGGGCGCTCGATGATCGTCATGGGCGCCGGCACCAACCACTGGTTCCACTCCGACCAGACCTATCGGGCGATGCTCTCCCTGGTCATCTTCTGCGGCTGCCAGGGGGTCAACGGGGGAGGTTGGGCGCACTACGTCGGCCAGGAGAAGGTGCGCCCGCTGACCGGCTGGCAGACCGTCGCCTTCGCGCTCGACTGGAACCGGCCGGCCCGCCAGCAGCCGGCGACGCCCTTCTGGTACCTCGCCACCGACCAGTGGCGCTATGAGACCTTCGGTGCCGAGGAGTTCACCTCGCCCGCCGGCCCCGGCACCCTGGGCGGCAAGCGCCACACCGCCGATTGCCACGCGAAGGCGGCGCGCCTGGGTTGGCTGCCGACGGCGCCGAGCTTCGACCGCAACCCGCTCGACGTCGCCGACGAGGCCCGGGCGGCGGGCAAGGAGCCGGCCGAGCACGCCGCAGATGAGCTGGCCGCCGGCCGCCTCGGCTTCGCCTGCGAGGACCCCGACGACCCGGCCAACTTCCCCCGCGTCCTCACTCTCTGGCGGGCCAACCTGCTCGGCTCCTCCAGCAAGGGGCACGAGTACTTCCTGCGCCACCTGCTCGGCGTTCCCGACGCGGCCGTGCGCTCGCCCGAGTCGGCGCCGGAGAATCGTCCCGAGGACGTCCGCTGGCGCGAGGAGGCGCCCGAGGGGAAGCTCGACCTCTTCACGACGATCGACTTCCGGATGAACGGCTCCTGCATCTACTCCGATGTCGTCCTGCCGGCGGCGACCTGGTACGAGAAGCACGACCTCTCCAGCACCGACCTGCATCCCTTCATCCACCCGTTCAACGCGGCGATCCCGCCGCCATGGGAGGCGAAGTCCGACTGGGAGGCCTTCAACCGGATCGCCACCAGGTTCTCCGAGCTGGCCGCCGAGCATCTCGGCACGCGCACCGACATCGTCGCGACGCCGCTCATGCACGACACGCCGGACGAGCTGGGCCAGCCCGGCGGTCGGGTGCGGGACTGGCGCGCCGGCGAGTGCGAGCCCGTCCCCGGCAAGACGATGCCGCGCCTTGTCGCCGTCGAGCGCGACTACGCCGCGGTGGCCGAGAAGATGACCGCGCTCGGTCCCCTGGTCGAGGAGCTGGGGACCGGTGCGAAGGGCGTTTCCTGGAAGCCGGTCACCGAGGTCGAGGAGCTGAAAGTGCGCAACGGCGTGGTGGCGGAGGGCGTCGCCGCCGGCCGGCCGCGGCTGCAGCGCGACATCGAGGTCTGCGAGACGATCCTCGCCCTCTCCGGCACCACCAACGGGCGCCTCGCGATCGAGAGCTTCCGCGCTCTGGAGCAGCGGACCGGCCGCCCGCTCGCCGACATTCCCGAGGAGCACGCCGACGAACGGCTGACCTTCGGCGACCTCGTGATCCAGCCGCGCAAGGTGATGCCCTCGGCGGAGTGGTCGGGCCTGGAGTCCCGCGATCGCCGCTACTCGCCGTTCACCGCCAACGTCGAGCGCTCGATCCCCTGGCGGACGCTGACCGGCCGCCAGCAGTTCTACCTCGACCACGAGTGGATGCTGGACCTCGGCGAGGGGCTGCCGGCCTACCGTCCGCCGGTCGACGCCGGGCAGCTGCTCGGCCTCGGCGGCGAGCCGGCGCCCGAGGACGCGCTGGAGGTCACCGTGCGCTACCTGACCCCGCACTCGAAGTGGTCGATCCACTCCGAGTTCCAGGACAACCTGACGATGCTGACCCTGTTCCGCGGCGGGCCGGCGATGTGGCTGGCGGTCGATGACGCGGAGAAGATCGGCGTCGCCGACAACGACTGGCTCGAGGTCTACAACCGCCACGGGGCGGTCGCCTGCCGCGCCGTCGTCTCCCACCGGGTTCCGTCCGGCGTCGCGCTCTTCTACCACTCCCAGGACCGCCACGTGAACGTGCCGGTCTCCGAGACCACGGGCGTACGCGGTGGGACCGACAACTCGCTGACCCGGATCTCGATCAAGCCCACCCACCTGATCGGCGGCTACGCGCAGCTCTCCTGGGGCTTCAACTACTACGGGCCGACCGGCCCCCAGCGCGACCAGCTGATCATCGTCCGCAAGCGCCGCACGAAGGTCGAGTACTAAGTGTCCCTCCGGAAATCCCCACGCACGCCTGGCGGCGCCGGACACACTTCGCGCGGCGTCGTCCTCGGTCGGCCAAATGGCGCTGCCATTCGGCCTCCCTGCGTCCTAGCCCCGCTCGGTCCGGCACTCGCCAGCCGCACGCGCGGGTTTCCGGAGGGACACTGATGCGCGTCCGGGCCCAGATGGGGATGGTGATGAACCTCGACAAGTGCATCGGCTGCCACACCTGCTCGGTCACCTGCAAGAACGTCTGGACCAACCGGCGCGGCATGGAGTACGCCTGGTTCAACAACGTCGAGACCAAGCCCGGCCGCGGCTTCCCGCGCGACTACGAGGATCAGGAGAAGTGGCACGGCGGCTGGAAGCTGGACCGCAAGGGGCGGCTGAAGCTGCGCGCCGGCGGCCGGCTGCACAAGCTGGCGAACATCTTCTGGAACCCCGACCTGCCGACCATCGACGACTACTACGAGCCCTGGACCTATGACTACGAGAACCTGATCTCCGCCCCGCCCGGGGAGCGCCAGCCGGTCGCGCGGCCGAAGTCCCAGGTCACCGGGGAGAACCTCGACCTCCAGTGGGGGCCCAACTGGGAGGATGACCTGGCCGGTTCCCAGGAGCACGCCGCCAAGGACCCGAACCGCCGCGAGCTCGAGGACGAGGTCAAACTCGAGTTCGAGCAGACCTTCATGATGTACCTGCCGCGGATCTGCGAGCACTGCATCAACCCCTCCTGCGTCGCCTCCTGTCCCTCCGGCGCGATGTACAAGCGCGAGGAGGACGGGATCGTCCTGGTCGACCAGGAGGCCTGCCGCTCCTGGCGCTTCTGCGTCTCCGGCTGCCCCTACAAGAAGGTCTACTTCAATTGGGACACGGGCAAGGCCGAGAAGTGCAACTTCTGCTACCCGCGGATCGAGGCCGGCCTGCCGACCGTCTGCTCGGAGACCTGCGTCGGCCGGCTGCGCCACGTCGGCGTCGTGCTCGTCGACACCGATCGCGTCGAGGAGGCCGCCTCGGTCCCCGACGAGCACGACCTGATCGAGTCCCAGCTCGACATCCTGCTGGACCCCGACGACCCGGAGGTTCGCGAGCAGGCCCGTCGCGACGGGATCCCCGACGACTGGATCGAGGCTGCGAGCCGCTCGCCGGTCTACGCGATGTGCAAGCGCTGGCGGATCGCGCTGCCGCTCCACCCGGAGTACCGCACCCTGCCGATGGTCTGGTACGTGCCGCCGCTCTCGCCGGTGGAGAGCCTGGGCGAGTCGCTGGTCCGCGACGGCGGCGACTCCGATGACGTCTTCGCGGCGATCGAGGAGATGCGGATCCCGGTCGAGTACCTGGCCAGCTTCCTTTCCGCCGGGGACCCGGAGCCGGTGCGTCGCTCGCTGCGGCGGCTGGTCGCGATGCGCCGTTACATGAGGGCCAAGAACGTCCACGGCGAGGTTGATCCGGGGATCGCCCACGAGGTTGGGATGGATCCCGTCCAGCTGGAGGCGATGTTTCGCATGGTCGCGATCGGCGACTACGACGAGCGCTACGTGATCCCGAAGCGCCACGGCGAGGCCTCGCCGGCGGCCTTCGCCGAACAGGGCTCCTGCGGGATCGACTTCGTCAACGGGGCCGCCGTGCCTCCCGAAATGGTCGATCCCGGCGACACCGGTCCCGACCCGGATTTCGACATCCGCGACCACCTCGTCCACAAAGGCGGCAACGGTGGCGCCTGAGCCGGTCCACCCGCTGAAGCTGGCCTCGGTCCTCCTCCAGTACCCGACCCCCGCCACGCGCGAGGCGGTCGCCGAGCTCGATCCGGCGGAGATCGCGCCGAGTCGCGGTCGCCAGGCCCAGCAGCTTGCGTCCTTCCTCGACTGGTACCGGGTCCGGCCGCTCGACGAGCTGCAACGGACCTACGTCGAGACCTTCGACTTCGCCAAGCAGCGCAGCCTCCACCTCACCTACCACCTGCACGGCGACAGCCGCCAGCGCGGGCTGGCGCTGCTGAAGCTGAAACAGGCCTACGCGGACGAGGGGCTCGACGCCGAGGCCGGGGAGCTGCCCGACTTCCTGCCGCTGATGCTCGAGTTCTGTGCGCTTGCCCCTGGGCCGGGCGGCCGTGACCTGCTCGATCGCCACCGGCCGGCGATCGAGCTGATCCGCGACAGCCTGCACCGCGAACGCAGCCCCTTCGCGGATCTCCTCGACGTCGTCGTCGATGGCCTCCCGGGACTGACCGGGCGCCAGGTGGCCCGGATCAGGCGCCTCGCGGCGGAGGGCCCGCCCACCGAGGAGGTCGGCCTGGAGCCCTTCGCGCCGCCCGAGGTGATGCCGGTGCCGGGCGGTCCTCCGGCGCAGCCGATGATCGGGGGGCGCGAGTGAGCCAGGGATCGGTCCTCCTCTACGCGGTCCTTCCCTACGTGGCGATTGCCGTCTTCGCGGTCGGGACCGTCTGGCGCTACCGGCGCGACCAGTACGGCTGGGGCGCCCGTTCGACCCAGTTCCTGGAGAGCCGGGTGCTGCGCTACGGCAGCACGATCTTCCACCTCGGCGTCCTGGCGGCGATCGGCGGTCATGTGCTCGGCATCCTGATCCCGCGCTCGTGGACGGCGGCGGTGGGCCTTCCCGACGGCGCCTACCACGTGATCGCCGTGATCGGCGGCCTCGCGGCGGGCGGCGCCGTGGTGGCGGGCTTCCTGATCCTCGTCTACCGCCGGCTGCGCTTCCCCCGGGTCCGGGTGACGACGACGCGGATGGACGAGGCGACGTTCGCCATGCTCGGATTCGGCATCCTCACCGGGATCCTGGCGACGACGACCAACCTCGGCGACGCCGTCCACTACCGCGAGACGGTGGGGCCCTACTTCCGCCAGGTCTTGGTCCTCGACCCGAAGCCGGAGCTGATGACCGGGGGCGGCGTCGACCTGATCTTCCAGATCCACGTGGTGGCGGTGTGGTTCCTGTATGCGCTGTGGCCCTTCAGCCGGCTCGTCCACGTCTGGAGCATTCCCGTCGACTTCCTCCGCCGCAGCCCGATCCTCTACCGGAGCCGCGCCCCCCGCCCGAGGGCGGGCCGCCGGGCTCCTCTACCGGAGCCGCGCGCCCCGACCGAGGGCGGGCCGACGGGTGGGCCGGCCCGATCCAGCGCAGATTGAGGTGAGCCAGATGGCTCGCGACGCCAACCGCAACCTGATCCTGGCGACGATCGCCTTCGCCCTGTGCTTCTCGGCCTGGGGCATGCTGGCGCCGCTCGGGCCCAAGTTCGAAGACGAACTCGGCCTCTCCAACACCGAAACGTCGGTGATGATCGCGGTCCCGGTGATCCTCGGCTCGCTGCTGCGGATCCCGCTCGGCCTGATCACCGACCGCTTCGGCGGCCGCATCCTCTTCGGGGCGATGCTCGCCTACTCGGCGGGGGCCGCGGTCCTGGTCGGCTTCGCCTCCAGCTACGCGGCGCTGCTCGGCGCCGGCTTCCTGCTCGGCGCCGCCGGGGCCTCCTTCGCCGTCGGCGTCCCCTTCGTCGCCGAGTGGTTCCCGAAGGAGCGCCAGGGCTACGCGCTCGGCATCTACGGGATCGGCAACATCGGCACCGCGGTCGCGGCCTTCTCGATCCCGGCGATCCGCGACGCCACCAGCCAGGCTGTGGCCGGGATCGTCTTCGGCGCGGTGATCGCCGTCTACGCCCTGATCTGGTTCTCGCTCGCCCGCGAGGCGGACGTCGAGCGCCCGCGTACCAACTACGGGGAGGTTCTACGGGCCGGCTGGAGGCTCTGGCGCCTCGCCCTCTTCTACTTCGTCACCTTCGGCGGCTTCGTCGCGATGGCGATCTTCCTGCCGAAGCTACTCAAGGACTGGTTCGACTACTCGCTGACCGACGCCGGCCTGCGGGCGGGAGGGTTCACGGTCGTCGCCACCTTGGCGCGCCCGCTCGGCGGCTGGCTCTCGGATCGGATCGGGCCCAGCCGGGTCCTGCTGATCTCCTTCGGCGGGGTCGCGCTGGACGCGGCCGGCCTCGCCTGGCGGGCGGCGGATCCCTCGATCCTCCCGGTAACCGCCTTCTGCCTGACGATGGCCGGCTTCCTCGGCCTCGGCAGCGGCGCGGTCTTCAAGATGGTGCCAGCGGAGTTCCCCCAGGCGACCGGGGCGGCGACCGGGATCGTTGGCGCCGCCGGCGGCCTCGGCGGCTTTTTCCCACCCCTGGTGATGGGCGTGGTCAAGGACGCCACCGGCGAGTTCGTCCTCGGCTTCGTCTTCCTCGCAGCCTTCGCCTGCATGTGCGTGGCTCTGGTCTTCCGCCTTCCGAAGCCGCGCGTCCCGGTGGTTGCCGATGGAGGCTGACGGCCCGCTCCACGACGGCCACGGGCGGCGGATCTCCGACCTGCGCGTCTCCGTCACCGATCGCTGCAACTTCCGCTGCCAGTACTGCATGCCGGCCGAGGGCCTGCCCTGGCTCGATCGCGCGGAGATCCTCAGCTTCGAGGAGATCGCGCGCCTGGTCGCGCTCCTGGTCCGGCTCGGGATCGAGGACGTCCGCCTCACCGGAGGCGAGCCGCTGGTCCGCCGCGAGTTCCCGGCCCTGGTGGCGATGCTGGCGGCCGTCGAGGGCATCCACGATCTCTCGCTGACCACCAACGGCTACCTGCTCGAGCGCCAGGCCGATGAGCTGGTGGAGGCGGGCATCCAGCGGGTCAACGTCTCGATCGACTCGCTGCAACGCGACCGTTTCTTCCAGCTCACCCGCCGCGACGCGCTGCCTCAGGTCCTGCGGGGGCTGGAGGCGATCGGCGTCCATCCCGGGATCCGGCCGGTCAAGGTCAACGCCGTGGCGATGCGCGACTTCACCGAGCAGGAGGTCGAGGGCTTCTGCACTCTGGCCCGCTCGACCGCCTTCCAGGTCCGCTTCATCGAGTTCATGCCGCTCGACGCGGACCGAGCCTGGACCCCGGAGGCGGTCCTCAACGGGGAGGAGCTGCGGCAACTGGTCGAAGCGATCCACCCGCTCGAGGAGCTGCCGCGCGAGCCCTCGGCGACCGCACGCGTCTTCCGCTTCGCCGACGGCCGCGGGGAGATCGGCTTCATCAACCCGGTCTCCGAGCCCTTCTGCGCTGACTGCAACCGCCTGCGGCTGACCGCGGAGGGGAAGCTCCGCACCTGCCTCTTCTCGCTCAACGAGACCGACCTGCGCGGGCCGCTGCGTGCGGGCGCCGGCGACGGTGAGCTGGAGGAGATCATCCGCGAGGCGGTCTGGCGCAAGGAGCTGAAGCACCACGTGAACGAGCCGGGGTTCCGCCAGCCGCCGCGGTCGATGAGCGCGATCGGAGGCTGAGATGAACCGGGAAGAGTGGCTGCAGGCCTTCTGCGAGCGAATCGGCGTCGAGCCCCCCTCCGAGGAGGAGGCCGCGGAACTGCTCGAACTGGCTGCGGTCGCCGCACATTCTTCCGAGCGCCCCGCGGCGCCGCTCGCCTGCTGGGCAGCCGGCCGCGCCGGGCGCCCCGTAACCGAGTTCCTCGACATCGCCCGCGAGGTCAATCCACAGGACGGTCTGGACTAGGCGCAGCCGGTCTCGCTTGCCTATACAGTGCATAGGCATGGCGAAGAAGGCCACGGAGAAGATGGTCGCCATCGGCGAGGCGGCCAAGCAGCTCGGGGTCAGCACCGACACGCTGCGGCGCTGGGACCGGGCGGGGACGCTGAAGACCTCGCGCGATGCTCGCAACCGGCGGCGGGTCCCGGTCTCCGAGATCGAGCGGTTGCGCGACGCCCCGGCCCGGCACGCGACCGGCGACACCTTCTCCGCCCGTAACCGCTTCCCCGGCATCGTCCGCTCGGTCGAGGCCGACGGGGTGATGGCGCTGGTCGAGATCGAGGCTGGGCCGCACCTCGTCACCGCGGCGATCACCCGCGACGCCGTCGAGGAGCTGGGGCTGGTGCCCGGCGCGCCGGCGATCGCCACCGTCAAGGCGACCTCGGTGATGGTCCAACGGGGCGCGTGATGCGGCGGGCGCTCTCGGCCCTCGGCGCGCTGTTCGCCCTCCTGCTCGCCGGCTGCGGCGGCGGCGGAGGCGACTCGCTGGTCGTCTTCGGCGCCTCCTCGCTGGAAGGTGCGGTGAGCGAATACGCCGAATCGTTCCCGGGCGCCGACGTCAAGACCTCCTTCGCCGGCTCCGACCAGCTGGTGGCGCAGATCCGCCAGGGCGCCGCACCCGACCTCTTCGCCTCGGCCGACACCGGCTACCCGGCCCAGCTGCACCGCGAAGGCCTGGTCGGCAAGCCGCGCGTCTTCGCCGCCAACCAGCTGGTGATCGCGGTGCCGGCGGGCAGCGAGATCTCCTCGCTCGCCGACCTGGCCGAGCCCGGTGTCGACGTCGTCGTCGGCGACCCCAGCGTTCCGGTCGGCGCCTACACCCGCACCGTCCTCGGCCGCCTGCCGGCGACCGAGCGGCGAGCGATCCTCGCCAACGTCCGCTCCGAAGAGCCCGAGGTCAGCTCCGTCGTCGCCAAGCTCGAGCAGGGTGCGGCCGATGCCGGCTTCGTCTACGCCACCGACGCCGAGTCCGCGGGCGAGAAGGTGCGGACGGTCGCGATTCCCCGGCGCCTGCAGCCCGACGTCGCCTACGCGGCGGCCGTGGTCGCGGGCGCGGAAGACCCGGCGCAGGCGGAGCGGTTCCTCGACGGGCTGATCCACGGCAAGGGCGCCGCCGACCTGCGCCGGGCCGGGTTCCTTCCACCGCCATGAGGCGCGGCTCCTGGTTCGCGGCCCTCGCCGTGCTCGCCGCGGTCGTCGCGCTCGCCTTCCTCCTGGTCCCGGTCCTCGCCGTCTTCGCCAACGTCGGCCCGGGCGAGCTGCTGGAAGCGCTCGGCGAAGTGGAGGCTCGCGAAGCGCTCTGGCTCAGCCTGCGGACGACGTTGCTGGCGCTGGCGATCGTGGTCGCGGTCGGGACCCCGGCCGCCTACCTGATCGCCAGCCGCGAGTTCCGCGGCCGGGCGCTGGTCCTGACCGCGATCGAGCTGCCGCTGGTCATGCCCCCCGCGGTCGCCGGGATCGCGCTGCTGGCGGCCTTCGGCCCGCGAGGGATCCTCGGCCCGGCGATCTCGGGCGCCGGGATCGAACTCGTCTTCCAGACGGCGGGCGTCGTCGTCGCCCTCGTCTTCGTCTCGGCGCCGTTCTTCCTGCGTCAGGCGATCGCCTCCTTCGCCGCGATCGACGGGCGGCAGCTGGAGGCGGCCAGAACCCTCGGCGCCGGCCCCTTTCGTGCCTTCGTCACCGTGGCGCTGCCGAGCGCCCGGACCGGACTGGCTTCCGGCCTCGCCCTCGCCTGGGGCTGGGCCCTGGGCGAGTTCGGCGCGACGCTGCTGTTTGCCGGCTCCCTGCAGGGCGTCACCCAGACCGCGCCCCTGGCGATCTTCGCCGACTTCAGCCGACCGGACGGCTTCGTCTCGGCCCTGGCGCTCTCGGCCGTGCTGATCCTGGTCTCCGCCGCGCTCTTGCTCGGGGTCAAGCTGCTTGGCGGCGAGCGGGCGCTGGAAGGGGCGCAGCGACCGTGAGCGCGGCCCTGAAGGCGCGGGTGTCGACGCCGCTGCGCGGCTTCGCGCTGGAGCTGGAGTTGACGGCGCGGGCGGGGGAGACCGTGGCGCTGGTCGGTCCCTCCGGGGCTGGCAAGACCAGCCTGCTGCGGGTCGTGGCGGGGCTGATGGCACCGCACTCGGGTTGCGTCGCCCTGGGGGAGGAGACCTGGCTCGACACCGAGCGCGGGGTCGACGTGCCGTCCGAGCGCCGGCGGTGCGGCCTTCTCTTTCAGGACTACGCGCTCTTCCCACGGATGAGCGCCTGGCGCAATGTCGCCTACGGGATCGACCTACCGTGGGCTGAGCGACGCCCCGCCGCGATCGCGATGCTGGAGCGCTTCGGGGTCGCCGGTCTCGCCGACGCCCGCCCCGACTCGCTCTCCGGCGGCGAGCGCCAGCGGGTTGCCCTCGCCCGCGCCCTCG
>JAENWU010000036.1 GCA_016649905.1 Thermoleophilia bacterium | reverse complement strand
GCCACCTCATAGCCATCCGGCAGCGAGAAGAGCCCACCAAGACCGTCGCGGATTCCCTTGACAAGGTCGCGGACCGGCGCCTGGCGGTGCGAGGTGCCCATCAGCGCCCCCTGCTCGGCCAGCCTCGCGAGCGCCTGCGGGCGCACCTTCGAGGGGCCGCAGCCGAAACGGCCGTCGGCGGGCATGAGGTCGGTGGGGATCTGGGCTTCGGTCTGGACCGTCATCGGGGCTGGACACCGTATCGACAGGCGCGGGTGGACTGACGGCGGGGGACGTGGATAGGCTCAATCCTCGTCATCGATCCACGTCCGATAGGAGTAGTCATGGAGTCTTCCACGTCCGCAAACCTCCCCCCGAGCAGCCCCGGCGGCTTCTTCGAATCGCTGATGGACACCCGATTCGACCAACTGATCACGCCGAAGCTGATCCGCTTTCTCTACATCGTCAGCATGATCGTGTTGGCGCTCGGCGTGCTCGCCGTCGTCATCTCCGGTTTCGCGAGTTCGGCCGGCAGCGGAGTCCTCGCTTTGATTCTGGCGCCAATCGGAGCCCTTATCTACCTGATCGTGATCCGCCTGTGGTTGGAGTTGATCATCGTCACCTTCAAGATCCGCGACGCCGCCGACTCGATCGCCGACAACACCCGCCGACCGGTCGCCTGAGACAAGCGAAATTGGGCCGGCGGCAGCCACTGACAGTCGCCGGCCCACCTTCCGTCCCAGCCGGTGGACGGGCGCCTGGACCGGGGTTAGGCTGGCTGCGCAGTCGAGTGTCCCAGTCCTAAACGGAGGTAGAGCCTTGTACCCGATCACCTACGAAGCGGATTTCAATCCGACCCCGAACCGCTGGACCACGTTCTTCCGCCTGCTGCTGGCGATCCCGTGGTTCGTCGTCGCCACCTTCTGGGGGATCCTCTTCCTCTTCACCCACCTCTTCGCCTGGGTGGCGGTGGTCATCCTCGGCCGTTATCCGCAGTGGCTGTATGAGTTCAACTCCGGGGTGATCCGCTTCGGCATGCGCGTGTCGGCCTGGTTCGGCCTGCAGACCGACGTCTGGCCGCCCTTCGGCATCAACGACGACCCGAGCTACCCGATCCGGGTCAACTTCCCGCCGCCGGCCGAGCGCCAGAGCCGCTTGAAGGCGTTCTTCCGCTTCCTCCTCGCCTTCCCGGTGCTGTTCATCCTTTCCTACGGGACCTCTTACGTGAGCCAGCTGCTCTCCGTCGTCGCCTGGCTGACGATCGTCTTCCGCGGCTACATGCCGCAGTGGATCTTCGACACGCTGACCCATCTGTTCAGCTTCCAGGCGCGGGTGCTCGGCTACATCGCGATCCTCACCGACGACTACCCGCCGATCGGGCTTGAGAAAGCGAAGCCGGTCAGCGCCGCGCCGGCGACTACCACGATCCCGGAGCCGCCCGCGGCGCCGGCGGTCTAGGAGGCGACGATGGCAGGGGAAGCCAACGAGACGATCGTCAGGGGCGACGGCTATGCCGTCGCCCACCTCAACGACCTCGGCGAGGGGCCCGGGTTCCGCAAGATCCGCAAGGAGCTCGGGGTCACCGCCTTCGGGGTCAACGCGATCGTGATGCCACCGTCTTACGGGACCGGCAGCCACTACCACGACGAGCAGGAGGAGCTCTACTTCGTCCACAGCGGCCGGATCGAGATCGGCCTCGGCGACGGGACGACCTACGAGCTGGGCCCCGGCGGCCTCGCCTGGGTCGACGCCCCAACCCACCGCAAGGTCCGCAACCTCAGCGACACCGAGGACGCGGTCTACGTGGTCGTGGGGGGCAAAGACGGCTACGTCGGTAGAGACGGCCGTGAGCCGGAGGGCGAGACGGCGCGGCCGGAGGGGTTGAGCTAGGGACGGGTGCCCCTCTCCCGGAGGCCGTCGCGCAGCTGATCGGCCGCCTGGGCTCGTGGCCGTAGTCCATGAGCCTCCGGGAGAGGGGCACCCGTCCCTTCCCACAGCTCCCGCCACGCGGGACCCTCGTAGCTGAAGCCGCGCGACCGCCTGAATGCGGGAGGGCGACGCTCAGCTCGAGAAGCTGAGTCGAGTTCTGTGAGGTGGTCCAGGGGGCCCTCCCCATGAGGCTCCGGACCAACAATCCGCAGGGCGCGAAACGATCCAGCTGCGCGACGGCCTCAGGGGGAGGGCCCCCTGGACCACCACGCAAAGCCCTAACTCAGAGCCTCAGAAACCCTGGTCGATCCAAGGCATCATCTCGCGCAGCTCGCCGCCGACCTCCTCGATCTGCTTACCCTCGGCCTCTTTGCGCATGCGGTCGAAGCTCTCGCCGCCAGCGCGGTTCTCGGCGATCCACTCTTTGGCGAACTCGCCCGACTGGATCTCGCTGAGGATCTGCTTCATCGCCGCCCGGGACTCCTCGCCGATGACGCGTTTGCCGCGGGTCATGTCGCCGTACTCGGCGGTGTTGGAGATCGAGTAGCGCATGCCCTGGATCCCCTTCTCGTACATCAGGTCGGCGATCAGCTTCAGCTCATGCAGGCACTCGAAGTAGGCGAGGCGCGGGTCGTAGCCGGCCTCGACCAGGGTCTCGTAGCCAGCCTGGACCAGCTCGGAGGCGCCGCCACAGAGGACGGCCTGCTCGCCGAAGAGATCGGTCTCGCACTCGTCTTTGAAGGTCGTCTCGATCACCGCGGCGCGGCCGCCGCCGATCCCGGAGGCGTAGGCGAGGACGAGGTCGTGGGCGTTGCCGCTGGCGTCCTGGTGGACAGCCATCAGGCAGGGGACGCCGTTGCCTTCCTCGTACTGGCGGCGGACCAGGTGGCCAGGGCCCTTGGGGGCGACCATGCCGATGTCGATCCCGGCCGGCGGATCGATCTCACCGAAGTGGATCGCGAAGCCGTGGGCGAAGAGCAGGAGGTTGCCGGGAGCGATGCCGTCGGCGATCTCCTCGCGCCAGAGCTCACCCTGTTTCTCGTCCGGCAGCAGGATCATCACGATCTCGCCGCGGCTGGCGGCTTCGGCGATGTCGAGCACCTCGACGCCGGCCGCTTCGGCCTTGGCGCGGCTGGAGGAATCGGACCGCAGGCCGACCACGACGTCGACGCCGGAGTCCTTGAGGTTGAGGGCATGAGCGTGCCCCTGTGAGCCGTAGCCGAGGATCGCGACGGTCTTGCCGTCGAGCTTCCCGAGGTCGGCGTCCTTGTCGTAGAAGATGTCGTCAGTTTTCATGGCCGGCAGGCTATCGGAGCGCTCTGCGCATCAGCTTGCCCGAGGGGGTGCGCGGCAGCGCCGCGGCCAGCTCCACCCGCTTCGGAACCTTGAAGCCCGCCAGCGACTCGGCGCAGTGGCGGCGCAGGTCCTGCGGGGTCACCGCCGAGCCGCTTGCGAGCACGACCACGGCGGTCACCGCCTGCTGCCACTCGGGGTCCTCGCGGCCGACGACAGCGGCCTCGGCGACCTCGGGGTGGCGCAGCAGCACCGCCTCGACCTCGGCTGGGAGCACGTTCTCGCCGCCGCTGACGATCAGGTCGTCGATCCGGTCGCGGACGTATAGAAAGCCTTCCTCGTCGATTTCACCGAGGTCGCCGGTGTGCAGCCAGCCGTCGCCGTCGGCGCGACCGGGGGCGACGGTCGGGCCCTGGATCAGGATCTCGCCGTCGGCGGCGATCCGCAGGTGGGTGGTCAGCAACGGCCGGCCCGCCGAGCCGACCTTGCGCCGCGAGTCGGCCGGCGCCAGCGTCGTCACCTGCGAGCAGGTCTCGGTCAGGCCGTAGGTCTGGACCACGGTTGCGCCCCGGCCGATCGCCTCCTCCAGCGCCTCCTCGGGCACCGGGCCGCCACCGACAAGGATCGCCCGCGGCCCCGAGAGGTCGGCCCCCGCCTCCAGCAGCCGCGTCAGCATCGTCGTCACCAGCGAGACGATCGTGATCCCATCGCTCTCCAGCGAGGCGGCGGCGCGGTCGACCTCGAAGCCTTCGTGGAGGACGGCGGCGGTGCCGTAGATGGTCGAGCGCACGACGATGCTGAGCCCGGCGATGTGGCTGAGCGGCACGCAGCAGAGCCAGCGATCCTCCGGGTCGACGCCGATGTTGAATCCCGACCCCACCGCGTTCCAGAGGAAGTTGCCGTAGGTGAGCCCTACCGGCTGCGGGGCACCGGAGCTGCCGCTGGTGAGGACCCGGGCGCAGACGTCGTCCATGTCGTGCTCGCCGAGCAGCGGCATATCGGCCTCGGTCTGGGTCAGCTCGCCGGGATCGTCGAGGTCGACGATCGGCTCCTCGGCGGCGACCACGGCTGTCCGCTCGGCCGCGGTCAGGCGCGGGCTCAGCGGCAGCATCGTCGCGCCGACCTTCATCAGCGCGTGGGCGAGGACGACCTGCTCGCGCCGCCCGTGCATGGTCAGCGCCGCGGTCGAGCCGCGCCGAACCCCGTGCGCGGAGAGGCGCCGCGCGACCCAGGTCGCTTCGGCCTCGAGCTGCGCGTAGGTCATCTCCTCGCCTTCGGCGATCAGCGCCGTGCGGTCGGGGCAACTTTGGGATCTCTGGGCTAGCCAGTCGTCGAGCTTCATCGGCCGGATATCGTCCCCATCATGCCCAAACGCCACAAGGACGCTCTGCCCGAAGCCGACCTCTACGCGCCGATCGCCTGGCAGCAGGCCGGCGAGCACACCGATATCCGCTACGAGACGGGCGAGGGGATCGCGAAGATCACGATCGACCGGCCGGAGGTCCACAACGCATTCCGGCCGCAGACCCTGATCGAGCTCTCCGCCGCGCTGGAGGCGGCCCGGGAGGACACCGAGGTCGGCGTGATCGTCCTCACCGGCGCGGGCGACCGAGCGTTCTGCTCCGGGGGCGACCAGAATGTGCGCGGCGACACCGGCTACGTCGCCGAGGGCGCCTCGCTCGGTCGCTTCCACGTCACCGACCTGCAGGTGCAGATGCGGCGCCTGCCGAAGCCGGTGGTGGCGATGGTCGCCGGCTACGCGATCGGCGGCGGACACGTCCTCCACATCTGCTGCGACCTGACGATCGCCGCCGACAACGCGGTCTTCGGCCAGACCGGGCCGCGGGTCGGCTCCTGGGACGGCGGCTTCGGCGCCTCGCTGCTGCGCGACCTGGTCGGGACCAAGAAGGCGAAGGAGTTCTGGCTGCTCTGCCGCCAGTACGACGCCGACGAGGCGCTGGAGATGGGCCTCGTCAACACCGTCGTCCCGCTTGACCGCCTGGAAGCGGAGACGGTCGCCTGGTGCCGCGACATGCTCGCGCTCTCCCCCTTCGCGCTGCGCCTTGCCAAGGCCAGCTTCAATGCTCACGAGGACGGCTACGCCGGGATCCAGCAGCTGGCCCACGACGCCAACCTGCTCTTCTACGGCAGCGAGGAGGCGGCCGAGGGCCGCGAGGCGTTCAAGGAGAAACGCCAGGCCAACTTCTCGAAGTTCCCCCGCCGGCCATGAGGATCTGGTTGATGGCGGCGCGGCCGCGGACGCTGCCGGCGGCGATCGCGCCGGTCCTGATCGGCACCGCGGCGGCGGTGCAGTGGGCCGGCGAGCTGCCGCGCGCCTGGGCCTTCGTCGCCGCCCTGGTCGGTTCGATCTTCATCCAGATCGGCACCAACCTCGCCAACGACTACTCGGATGCCAGGCGAGGGGCCGATACCGCCGACCGCCTCGGCCCGGTCCGGGTTACCTCGGCCGGGTTGGTGACGCCGCAGCGGGTGCTGACCGCGACCTACGTCGCCTTCGCGGTCGCGGTCGCCTGCGGCATCTACCTGGCGGTCGTCGCCGGGATCGTGATCCTCCTGGTCGGCGCCCTCTCGATCGCCGCCGGCGTCCTCTACACCGGCGGCCCTCGGCCCTACGGCTACGCCGGGCTCGGCGAGGTCTTCGTCTTTCTCTTCTTCGGCCTGGTTGCCGTCAACGGCTCCTACTACGTGCAGCTGGAGCAGCTCGACGCGCTGCCGCTTGGGCTCTCGATCTCGATCGGCTTCCTGGCCACGGCGATCCTCGTCGTCAACAACGTCCGCGACCTCGAGACCGACCGCCGCGCCGGCAAGATGACGCTGGCGGTGCGGATGGGCCGCACCAACGCCGTGCAGCTCTACCGGCTGCTGGTCCTCGGCGCTTTCGTCGCGCTGCCGATCGCCCTGGTCGCCGGCGACGCCAGCATGCTGCCGCTGATCGGGCTACTGGCGCTGCCGCTGGCGATCAAACCGATGCGGGCGATGGCCAACCGCAGCGACGGCCCGGCGCTGAACGGCGCGTTGGCGGCGACCGGAGCGCTGCTCGGCGCCTTCAGCCTGCTGGTCACGATCGGGTTGTTGGTCTCGGCCTGAGAGGCTGTCGCGGTGCGGCTCGCCTCGGTCGAAGTCATTCCCTACGCGCTGCCGTTCCGGCGGCCCTACGTGACCGCCCGGGGGTCGCTGGACCAACGCGAGATGGTGCTGCTGCGGCTGCGCAGTCAGGAGGGGCTGGTGGGGCTCGGCGAAGCGGTGCCGCTCTCGCTGCGGGGCGGGACCTCGATCACCGAGGTCGTCCGCGAGCTCGAGGCCCTGGCCGAGCCGGCCCTCGAGACCGACGCGATCGCGGCGCGAGCGGCCGGGCTCTCGGCGCCGGCGAAGTGTGCCGTGACAACCGCTCTCGACGACCTTCTGCACCAGGCCGCGGACCGCAGCAGCACCGAAGTGCCTCGCTGCGCCCGCTGCAACGCGACCCTGGTCGCCGGCGAGCCAGCCGCGGTTGCGGCGGACGCCGAACGCTGGGCGGCGGCCGGGTTCAGGACCTTCAAGCTGAAGCTCGGCGCCGGCGACGACGTCGGTCAGGTGCGGGCGGTGCGGCAGGCGATCGATCCGATGGCGCGGATCAGGGTCGACGCCAATGCCGCCTGGAGCGTCGAGGAGGCGCGGCGGATCCTGGAGGCGATCGAGCCGTTCGACATCGAGCTGGTCGAGCAGCCGGTGGCGAGCCTGGAGGAGATGGCCGAGCTGGCGGGCTTGACCCCGATCCCGATCGCCGCCGACGAGAGCGTCACCTCCCCGGCGGAGGCCAAGCGGGCGCGCGATCTGGGCGCTTGCTCGGTTGTCGGCGTCAAGCTCTCCAAGGTCGGCGGCGTGGCGGCGGCGGCGGCGATCGCGGAGGTGATGCCTACCTATCTCTCCAGCGCGCTCGATGGTCCGGTCGGGATCGCCGCCGCGGTCGAGCTCGCCTCTCGCAGCGAAGTCCACAGGCCCTTCGACGAACCGCTGGCCCACGGCCTCGCCACCCAGCGCCTATTCGCCTCGACGATCGCCTCGGTGGAGTGCCAGCTCTTCGACGACATCATGCAGATGCCGCGCGGCCCCGGCCTCGGCATCGAGATCGACGAGGATGCGCTGCAATCCCACCGGCTCTGAGGCGCGCTTGGCGCTTTTGTCAACCACTGGTTGACAAACTCGACACGTGGACCCGACCAACGCCAACACCGCCCTCGCCTCGGCCTTCGTCGAGGAGCTCGAACGCGGCGGCCTGCGCTACGCCGTGGTCTCCCCCGGTTCGCGCTCGACGCCGCTCGCGGTTGCGCTCTGGCGAGCGCCGGAGATCGAGGTGACGGTGATCGTCGACGAGCGCTCGGCGGGCTTCTTCGCAGTGGGGGCGGCGCAGGCGAGTGGCGAGCCGGTGGCGCTGCTCTGCACCTCCGGCACGGCTGCCGCCAACTACCACCCGGCCGTCTGCGAGGCCGACGAATCGGCCGTGCCGCTGCTGGTGCTGAGCGCCGACCGACCGCCGGAGCTGCGCGGGATCGGCGCCGGCCAGACGATCGACCAGATCAAGCTCTTCGGCTCCTCGGTGCGCTGGTTCTGCGAAGTCGGGACGCATCGGGCCGACGACGACGGCCTGCTCCATTACCGCTCGGTCGCCTGCCGGGCGCTGGCGGCGGCGCGGGGCGAGACCCGTCCCGGACCGGTCCACCTCAACCTCCCCTGGCGCGAGCCGCTGGCACCGGTCCCGGTCGAGGGCGCGGTGACCGCGACCGATCCTCTGGCGCTGGAGGGACGGGCTGGCCGGCCGCTGACCGCGGTGACCAGGCTCGACCGCGAGCCTTCCGCCTTCCTGCTCGAGGAGGTCGCCGGCCACATCGGCGACGCGATCGCCGGCGTCATCATCGCCGGCCGCCAGCTCGACCCGGAGCTGCGCGAGCCGCTCGCTCACCTTGCCCGCGCCGCCGGCTTCCCGATCCTCGCGGAGCCGACCTCGCAGCTGCGCTGCGGCTCCCACGATCGCTCTCACCTCGTCACCACCTACGACCAGCTGCTGCGCGACGAGCATTTCGCCCGCTCGGTCGTCCCTGACCTGGTGCTGCGCTTCGGCGAGATGCCGACCAGCAAGCCGCTGCGGACCTGGCTCGCTGACTCGGGCGCGGACCAGATCGTGATCGACCCCTACGGCGGCTGGAACGAGCCGAGCCGGCGGGCGGCGGCGCTGCTGCGGGCCGACCCGACCGAGCTGGCGGCAGGCTGGGCGACCCGGCTGGAGAAGGAGGAGCGGGGTGAGCCGAGGGCGTGGATCGAGGCCGAGCGCGCGGCGCGAGCCGTCCTCGACGGCGAGCTCGGCGGCACCGAGATCAGCGAGCCGGCACTGCACCTGGCGCTCGGCCGTGCCCACCGCGACGGCGACCTCGTCTACACCGCATCGAGCATGCCGATCCGCGACCAGGAGGCGTTCCTGGCTCCAGCCGGAACCGACGCGCTGTTCCTCAGCAACCGCGGCGCCAACGGGATCGACGGCCTGATCTCCTCCGGGATCGGCGCCGCCCATGCCAGCGGCCGGCCGACCACGATCGTCAGCGGTGACCTCGGCTTGCTCCACGACCTCGGCGGCCTCGCCGCCCTGCGCGGGGTCTCCACCCCGGTCCGGATCGTCGTCATCGACAACAACGGCGGCGGCATCTTCCACTTCCTGCCGCAGGCCGAGGCGCTCGGCGAGGGGGAGTTCGAGGCACTGCTCGGCACCCCGCGCGGGGTCGACGCCGGACGCGCGGCGGCGCTCTTCGACCTTCCCCATCGCCGCCTCGAGTCGCTCGACGGGCTGCCCGGGGCGCTCGCCGCCGGCACCGGCGTGATCGAGGTGAAGACCGACCGACGCGCCGGCGTCGAGGCGCGGCGACGACTCGCCGAGCGGGTCGCCGCGGCCATCGGGGGCCTGCGCTGAGCACTGAGCGGGCAGGCGAGCGCGTCCACTCGATGGATGCCCTGCGGGCGTCTTCGATGTTCCTCCTGATCCCCGCCCATGCCGCGATCCTGCTCGCGATCAACGGCCACCCAGGCGCCTGGTCCTCGGCGATCTTCTGGACGATCCACCTTTTCCGGCTGCCGCTCTTCTTCGCGATGTCGGGCTTCTTCCTCGTCCTGCTGCTGGGCAGCAAAGGGCTGCGGCGGACGGCGCGCAACCGCACGCTGCGAATCGTCGTCCCCCTCGCGGTCGGGCTGGTGACGCTGGTCCCGCTCTACGTCCTCGCCAGCCAGCTGACCAACACCGTGATCGCCGCCGACGGCGAACAGATCGAAGGCACCCCGTTCATCTTCGAGCCCTCCTACCTCTGGTTCCTCTGGTACCTGCTGATCATCGACGGCCTCGCGATCGCCTCCTACCTGCTGCTACCCGGTCTGCTGCGCGCCGGCGAGCGCGGCTTCCGGGCGGCGATGGGAAGGCCGCTCCTCGGCGTCCTCGTGCTCGCTGTGCCGACCGCGCTGGTGCTGCTGCCCTACGAGGCCTGGGTGATGGAACCCGACACCGCGACCTTCGTCCCCGAACCGGCCGCGCTCGCCTACTACGGGATCTTCTTCGCCTTCGGCGCCAGCCTCAGCGCCAACCGCGACCTGATCACGCGGGCGAGCGCGAAGAGCTGGAGCTGGTCCGCCTGGGCGCTGGTCGCGACGATCCCGGCGGGAGCCTTTTACGCCCTCCACAACTCCGCCGCCCACGCCGACCGGTTCGCGATCCACGTCAGCGCGATGCTGATCTACGCGATCGCCACCTGGACCTGCCTGGTCGCCCTCGTCGCCCTCGCCAGCCGCTACCTGGCCCACCCGCGGCCGGCGACGCGCTACATCGCTGACTGCTCCTACTGGATCTACCTCTCCCATCTGCCGGCGATGGTGCTGCTGATCGCCCTCGCCGGGATCCTTACGCTCGGCACCGCGCCCGCCTACGCCTTCGTCGTCATCGCCACTCTCGCCTTCGCGATGGCGACCTACCCCCTCTTCGTCCGCTATACCCCGATCGGCACCATGCTCAACGGCCGTCGCGAGCGGCCGTCGCGGCCGCGTCGGGAGCCGCCGGCACAGGCCGAGGCCGAGGCGATCGAGTCGGCGACCTGACCCCTCAGTCCAGGGTCACCTTCCAGCGGCAGACGACCGGCGTCGAGTCGCCGGTCCCTTCGCCGTTGATTGCGCGGACGCGGAAGGTGTGGGCGCCCTCGGCCCCCGACCGAATCACGCGGGGATCCTTTCACCACTCGACCGAAGAGTGGGTTAAGGCCTACTCCGCCAACAGCGGCAACAGCGCCCCGAGCTTGACCTCGGTCTCGGCCAGCTCGGCCGCCGGGTCGGAGCCGGCGACGACGCCGACACCGGCGAAGAGGTGGGCCTCGCGGTCGCGCAGGAGGGCGCTGCGCAGGGCGACGCAGAACTCGCCGTCCTCGGTCGCATCCATCCAGCCGACCGGGCCGGCGTACCAGCCGCGATCCATGCCCTCGAGCTCGGCGATCGTCGCGGCCGCGGCGGGCCAGGGCTCGCCGCCGACCGCCGGCGTCGGGTGGAGGAGGCCGGCCAGCTCGATTGCCGAGCGGGGCTCGGTCAGCTGGGCGATCACCGGCGTCGCCAGGTGCTGGATGTTCGCCACCTTGACGATCTCCGGCTCCGGCGCCGCCTCGACCCAGACGGCGTGCGGGCGCAGGGCGCGGACGATGCGCTCGGCGACGATTCGCTGCTCGCGGCGGTCCTTGTCGCTGCGTAGCAGCTGCTCGCCGAGGTGGTCGTCGACGGCGGGGTCGGAGCTGCGGCGGGTCGAGCCGGCGAGGGCGACGGTGGAGACGCTGGCGCCGGAGCGCCGCACCAGCAGCTCCGGGCTGGCGCCGATGAAGGCCGCTTCCGGCGTCCCGCAGCAGAAGCAGAAGCAAGCCGGGAACTGCATACGCATGGCGCCGAAGAGCGCCGCCGGGTCGTGAGCGGCGGCGGCGTCGACGATCACCTCACGGGCCAGCACCACCTTGCTGATGCCTCCCTCTGCGATCCGGGCTGTGGCGGCCTCGACCGCGGCTTCGAAGTCGGCCGGCGGGCGGGCGCTGCGGATCCCGGCGTGGGTGGTCGGATGGGGGTCGAGCAGCGGCAGCGGCGCCTCCCCGCGCAGCCCCGCGAGCCTCGCCTCCAATGCCGTGCGGACACGGTTCGCGTCGTCGCCGGGCCCGGCGATCGCGTTGAGGGTGAGGAAGGTGCAACCGCCGCTGCGGCAGAGCGAGAGCTCGGGCAGGACCAGCGTTCCCGGCTCCAGCGAGGACCAGGTAGAGGTCGAGCCGCCTTCGGCGTCGAAGGCGAAGCCACCGAGCCAGACGGGCCCGGCGCCGGCGGGCAAGCCGGGCGGCTCGTCCAGCACCGCCTCCCGCCCGGTCCGCAGGCACTCGGCGGCGACGTCGGTGAACCGGTTGGCGCCGCGCGAGGTCGCCTCGTAGGCGACGCCGAGCCCGGCGAGCGCGAAACCGCGATCGGGCTGCTCCCAGCAGAACCAGCGATCGGAGGCAAGACGCGAGGCGAACACCGCTGCGCAGGGATCTGCGACCTCGACCTCAGTGGTAACACTGGCGAGCGTCCGCCGGCGCCGCAGCACCGCCTCGTCAATGGCAGACGCCAATGACGAGATCAGGACGTCGTCAGACAAGGACGCAGGGAGCCCGGAATAGCAGCGCTATTTCGGGTGACCGAGGACGCAGTATGGCGGCGTCCTGATCCGTCATTTCAGTCGGCGCCTCGGGCGATTGCAATCTCGCCGGTGCGGACCATCTCGACCAGGCCGTGCGGGCGGACCATCCGCTCGAAGGCCTCGATCTTGTCGGCGGAGCCGGTCACCTCGATCGTCATCGTGCGGCGGGCGACGTCGACGATCTTGCCGCGGAAGATCTCCGCGAACTGGATGATCTCGGCGCGGTTCTCGACCGCCGAGGAGACCTTGAACAGCGCCATCTCGCGAGCCACCGTCTCCTCCGGCTCCATGTCGCGGATCTTGAGGACATTGATCAGCTTGTGCAACTGCTTGGTCACCTGGTCGATCGGCTGGACGGCGCCGTCGAGGGTGAGGGTGACTCGCGAGATGCTGGGATCGTCGGTCGGACCGACCGCCAGCGTGTCGATGTTGAAGCCGCGCCGGGAGAAGAGGCCGGCGACGCGGGCCAGCACGCCGGGCTTGTTCTCGACCATGATCGAGAGGACGTGCTTGCGGCCGCTCAGCTGTCCCGGCAGATGCAGGTCCTCGAGTTTGACCGCCTGCGGAGTCCCGGCCTCCATCAGCGCACCAACCCTGGCGCCTCGACCAGGTCGCGGGCGGCGTTGCCGGGCGGGATCATCGGATAGCAGTTCTCTTCGGCGGCGACGCGGACGTCGACCAGGACCGGCCCCTCGGTCTCCAGCGCCTTGACCATCGTTCCCTCGAGGTCGGCGGAGTTCTCGCAGCGCATGCCGGTGGCGCCGAAGGCCTCGGCCAGCTTCACCCAGTCGGGGCTGGCGCCCATCTCCACAGCGCTGTAGCGGCGGTCCCAGAACAGCTCCTGCCACTGGCGGACCATGCCCATGTAGCCATTGTTCATCAGGAAGACCTTGACCGCGATGTTCTCGCTGACGCAGGTGGCGAACTCCTGCACGTTCATGATCAGGCTGCCGTCGCCGGCGACGCAGACGACGGTCTCGTCGGGGCAGGCGACCTTGGCGCCGATTGCCGCCGGCAGCCCGAACCCCATCGTCCCCAGCCCGCCGGAGTTGATCCAGCGGCGTGGCTTGTCAAAGCCGTAGTACTGCGCGGTCCACATCTGGTGCTGGCCGACGTCGGAGGTGACGATCGCGTCCCCGTTGGTCGCCCGGTGCAGCGCCTCGATCATGAACTGCGGCTTGATCTCGCCGTCGACGCCGGGCTCGTAGAAGAGCGGATGCTCCTGCTGCCAGCCGCGCAGCGTCTCCCACCAAGGGTCCAGGCGCGAGGAGTCGGTCTGCAGCGCCCGGTACTCGCGGGTCAGTTTCGGCAGGACCAGCTTGACGTCGCCGACGATCGGGATGTGCGCTCCCACGTTCTTGGAGATCTCCGCCGGGTCGATGTCGATGTGAATCACCTTGGCGTGCGGTGCGAACTCCTCGAGCTTGCCGGTGATGCGGTCGTCGAAGCGGGCGCCGATCGCGACGATCAGATCGGCCTTGTCCATCGCGTGGTTGGCGGTGTAGGTGCCGTGCATCCCCAGCATCCCCAGCCAGTTCTCGTGCGAGGCGGGGAAGGCGCCGAGGCCCATCAGGGTCGAGGTGACCGGGAAGCTGTCCGAGCCGACCAGCTCGCGCAGCTCCTCGGAGGCGTTGGCGTTGATGACGCCGCCGCCGGTGTAGAAGATCGGCCGGCGCGCGTTGGCCAGCGCTTTGGCGGCGATCCGGATCTGTTTGATGTTGCCCTCGGTCGAGGGCTTGTAGCCGGGCAGGTTGACCGGCTCGGTACGCGGCTCGTAGTCGATGTCGGCGCGCGAGAGGTCGGTTGGGATGTCGAGCAGAACCGGCCCGGGGCGCCCGGTCGAGGCGACGTGGAAGGCCTCGTGGACGTACTCGGGGATCTGGCGCGCGTCGGTGACCTGGAAGGAGTGCTTCACGAAGGGCAGCGTGGCGCCGAGGATGTCGGCCTCCTGGAAGCCGTCGGTGCCGATCAGGTCGGTGCGAACCTGGCCGGTGATGAAGACGGTGGGCGTCGAGTCCAGCATCGCGTCGGCGATCGCCGTGATCAGGTTGGTGGCGCCGGGGCCCGAGGTGGCGAAGGCGACCCCGACCCGTCCCGAGGCGCGGGCGTAGCCCTCGGCAGCATGGCCGCCGCCCTGCTCGTGGCGGACCTGGACGTGGCGGAAGTCGGCGTCGACGACCGCGTCGTAGATCGGCAGGTTGGCCCCGCCGGGGATCCCGAAGACGTCTTTGACGCCCTCGGCCTTCAGCGATTCCATCAAGGTGTCGGCAGCTCTCATCGGACTGGCGATGGTACCAGTGGCGCGGCGGCGCCCGGCCACCGGGGGCGGGGTCGAACTACGCCTGTCCTGCAGGCGATTTCGCCGGATTCCAGCGCGTGTGGGGATCGATCGAGCTCTCGATCGCGTTGCCCTTGTAGCGCTCGATCGTGTGCAGCAGCGACTCGACCAGCTCCTCGCCCAGCAGCGTCGGCTCGAGGCCGAGGTCGAGCAGCTTGGTGTGGATCGCGTTGTAGTAGTGCTCTTCCTTCTCGACCCGGGGGTTGTCGAGGTGGTTGATCTCGACCGTGTAGCCGAGGTGCTCGGCCGCAGCCTTGACCTTCTCGGCCAGCTCCAGCACTGAAAATTGCTCGGTGAACTGGTTGAAGACGCGGAAGTCGCCGCGCTCGGCCGGGTTGGCGACCGCCAGCTCGACGCAGGCCAGGGTGTCGCGGATGTTGAGGAAGCCGCGGGTCTGGTGGCCGGCGCCGTAGACGGTCAGCGGGTGGCCGATCACCGCCTGCAGGCAGAAGCGGTTGAGGACGGTGCCGAACAGCTCGTCGTAGTCGAAGCGGGTGATCAGGCGCTCGTCGCCGGCGGTCTCCGCGGTCTCGATCCCGTAGACGACGCCCTGGTTGAGGTCGGTCGCGCGCAGACCCCAGGTGCGGCAGGCGAAGTGGATGTTGGTCGAGTCGTGGACCTTCGAGCAGTGGTAGAGCGAGCCCGGCAGCTTCGGGAACGGCAGCGTGTCCTTGCGCCCGTTGTGCTCGATCTCGATGTAGCCCTCCTCGATATCGATGTTGGGCTGGCCGTACTCGCCCATCGTCCCGAGCTTGACCAGGTGCGCGTCCGGCACGTGGTCGCGCATGCTGAAGAGCAGGTTGAGGTTGCCGACGACGTTGGTCTGCTGGGTCTCGACCGCGGTCTGGCGGGAGATCATCGAGTAGGGCGCCGAGGGCTGCTGGCCGTAGTGGACGACGGCCTCGGGCTTGGTCTCGGCGATCACGCCGTCGAGGAAGTCGCCGTCCTCGACGCCGCCGACGAAACTGCGGATGCGGTCGCCGGCGGGATTGGCCTCCCAGGCGGCGATCCGGGGCTCGAGGTCGGCGATCGGCGTCAGCGAATCCGAGCCGGCGCCACCGACCCAGCGGCGGCGGGCGAAGTTGTCGACGACGGAAACCTCGTGGCCGCGGGCAGAGAACCTGAGTGCCGTCGGCCAACCCAGGTAGCCGTCGCCCCCGAGGATCAGAACTCGCATAGGCGCGGCAGCTTAGTTGAATCCGTGGGATGACAAACGGACTGGCGGCGCGCAACGGGGGTCGGGTGGGGCTGGCGCTGCTGGTGGCGATCCTGCTGCTCGGGCTCGGCCTGCGGGTCGGCTACGCCTGGGACGGGCGCGAGCCTGTCTACGACGCCACCGCCTACGCCGCAATCGCCGCGAACCTCGAGCAGGGCGACGGATTCACGGTCGGCGCCGGCGCCACGCAGCCGTCGAGCAACTACTCCCCCGGCCTGCCGCTGCTGGTGGCTGGGGTCTACGGGGTGACGGGCGGGGTCCACGAACGACTGGCGCGGGTGGTGCTGGCGGTGTTCGGCTCGCTGGGGGTCCTGTTCACGTACTTGATCGGCCGGAGGCTCGGGAGTGGGCGGACGGGCCCCGCCGATCACCCACCCCCGCTGGGTGTGGTGGGTGATCGGCGGGGCGCGGTTCGCATCGGAGATTCACCACACCAGGGTGGGGCAAATGTCGGCAGCATTGCCGGGGGACTGATCGGGGCGGCGGCGGTGGCTGTGTATCCGGCGTTCCTGGAGTACGGGGGGATGCTGATGAGCGAGCCGTTCGCGGCGACGCTGCTCTCGGGGGCGGTGCTGGGGATGCTCTGGGCCTGGGACGCATCCGTCGGCACTAAGGAGGCCTCCGGCGACGGTGAGACCGCCTGGCCGCGCTGGCTGATCGCGGGCCTCGCCCTGGGCGCCCTGTCCCTGGTCCGTCCCGAGTACCTCGCCGTCGGCGTCCTGCTGGCGATTGTCGTCTTCGTTTCCGGAGCAGTAGCCGGAGCGCGCCTGTCCTTTGTAACCCAGAGGGTGACAAAGGACAGGCGGAGGCTGGGATGGCGGCGCGGGTTGGCTGCGGCGGCCGTCGTACTCGCGGGGATCGCGGTCGTCGTGGTGCCGTGGACGGTGCGCAACACGGTCGCGCTGGACCGGGTGGTGCCGATCTCCACCGGGGGCGGGCAGGTGCTCTACGCCGGCACCTACCTGCCTTCGGACGGCGACCCGGAGAAGGTCGGCGCCGCCGTCGTCGCCGAAAACCCGCAGATCTTTGCCCCGGCCGATGCGCAGCGACTACGGCTGGAGCAAATCCTCGCCCGGCTCGCCACCGCGACCTACCCGGACCTGGAATCCGACCAGGCACTGTCGCGCATGGGGCGTGAACAGCTCTGGGACGACATCAGCGAAGAGCCGCTCGAATATGCCGGCTTCCTCGCCACCAAGGTCGGCCGGATCTGGTCGCACGGGCCACGGGAGGTGATGCGCGAGCCGCTCTGGGAGGCGCTGCACTGGGCGCTGCTGGGATTCGGCCTGCTCGGCCTCGCCGTGCTCGCCTGGCGACGACGCTGGGAGGCGCTGGTAATCGCCACCGTCTTCCTCTCGATCACCGCGCTCAGCGCCTTGCTGGTCGCCTCACCGCGGCGAGTCCTTGTGATGCTGCCGCTACTTGCCGCCCTCGCCGGCTACGGCGCCGTCTGGCTCTGGGCTCAGAGATGGAAGCTGGCGCGGCGTTCTTCCCAGAAGAGATCGCCGAACACGCCGGCGTCGACGTAGTAGCTGAATTCGCCGTGGCGGTTGCCGAGGTTGAATACGGCGCTCCCGGCTTTGCTGGCCTGCTTCGCCGGGACCCCCGGAATCTCGTAGCCGGAGGCGTCGAGCACGTAGAGCTTGAGGGGGCGGCGCTGGCCGCAAAGACGAGCAGAGCAAGGGCGGCTGCGAGGAAGGCGGCACGGCGAGCGATCACTACGAGTCCTCCCTGCGGGCGGGCGGGGGCGCATCATATTTCCGCGCTCCCCGGTTGATCAGCGTGCATGGGTTGGTTCCACCCATCGCCCGCGCCAGCTCCGCGGATAGCCTGACCCGGCCTTGACCGCCGTCGCCGACTGGTTCCGCGCGCTGTCCGAGCGCCATGGGCGCAGGACGCTGATCGCGCTCGGCCTGATCGCCCTGGTCGGGCTGGTGGCGCGGGCCTACGTCGTCGTCAACCCGGTCGAGCACCCGGCCGACGACTCGCGCGCCTACTACGCGCTCGCCAAGGCGCTGTACGAGGAAGGCAGCTACGGCGGGCTGGAATTCGACGACGCCAGCGACTGGTCGCCGGGGGCGCCACTCCTCTACGCGGCCGCCTTCTACGCGACCGGCGGCGCCCGCGAAGGGACGGCGCGGATCGTCGAGGCGCTCTGCGGAGTCGCGGCGATCTTCGTCGTCTTCCTGCTGGGCAGCCGCCTCGGCACGGCGGCTGGAGGCCGCGAGACCCGGGCCGGCCCGTTCGTCGGCCTTTTCGCCGCCGCCGCGGTCGCCGTCTACCCGCCGTTCATCCACTCGACCGGGGAGCTGATGAGCGAGCCGCCGGCGATCCTCACCCTGCCGGCCGCGGTGCTCGCCTTCCTCTGGGCCAGCGAACAGGAGCGTTTACGGGCCTGGCTCGTGCCGGGCCTGCTGTTCGGGCTGACGGCGATGTTCCGCCCCGAATATCTCGCGGTCGGCGTAGTCCTCGGCGTCTTCGCGCTCCTCCTCGGCGTGCGGTCGTCGTTTGTAGCCCAGAGGGCGACAAGCGCCAACCGCGACGGGGAATGGCGGCGCTGGCTGGCGCGGGGGGCGATCCTGATCGCCGGCATCGTGGTCGTGATCCTGCCCTGGGAGATCCGCAACCAGGTGGTCCTCGACCGCACGGTGCCGATCTCGACCGGCGGCGGCAAGGCGCTCTACGTCGGCACCTACCTGCCCGCCGACGGCGAATACCAGCGGGTCAAGGCGATCCTCGCCAAGCGCTACCTCGGCCGCGATCTCGAACCGAATTCCGCGGCGCTCGACGCGGTCAACCCGACCGAGCTCTTCGACAAGGTCGCCGACCGCTACCCGGACTTGCCGCGCGACTCTGCCCTCGGCAAGATCGGCAAGGAAAACTTCTCCGACTTCTTCTCCGAGGACCCGGGCGGCTATGCCGCGATGACCGTGCGCAAGGTCGGGCGGATGTGGTCGAGCGGCGTCGGCGAAGCGATGAGCAGCGGCCTTGGTCGCGTCATTCAGGTTGCGCTCGTGGTGCTCGGCGTCGCTGGTCTCTTACTGCTGGGATTGCGAAGGCGCTGGTGGGAGCTGGTGGCGCTGGCGACCCCGATTGTGCTGGTGACGGCGGTCGGGGCAGCCTCGCTGGCGGCGCCGCGGCGCAACGAGGTGCTGATGACGCTTGTGTTTCCGCTCGCCGGCCTGGCCCTCTCCTGGGCCTTCGCGGCCATATCCTCCGGACGCGAATGGTCCCCAGAGCAGGCATCTTCCCCGCCGAACTGACGGCGCTCCGCAGCGCCGGAGTGCTGATCGCGATCGCGATCATCGCCTACGCGATCGCCCGCCGCCGCTCGCTGCGCAACTTCGACGTGCTGATCCTGCTCGCCACCGGGATCGGCCTGGCGCTCGTTTCCGGCACCGAAATCGTCGACGGCCTGCTCTCCGCCTTCTCCTTCGAGAAAGGCAACGGCGGCCGCATCCTCGGCCTCGCGGTCTTCGCGATCTTCATCCTCTTCCTGATGATCCTGCGGGCGCTCTCGCAGGCCTCGCGCAACTCGCGCCAGCTCGCCGCCGCGCTCGAGGGCCTGGCCTGGGAGGAGTTCCGCCAGGCGGGGCTGCCGGAGCGCTTCCGCGCCAAGATCGCGATCCTGATCCCCGCCTACAACGAGGCCGAGAACATCGGCCACGTGCTCGACCAGATGCCGGCCGCGGTCTGTGGGCTCGGCACCGAGGTCCTGGTCGTCGATGACGGCTCCCGCGACGGCACCGGCGACGTCGCCGCCGAACATGGCGCCAGCGTCGCCCGCCACGTCACCAACCGCGGCGGCGGTGCCGCCCTGCGCACCGGCTACCGGTTGATGGTCGAATCAGGCGCCGAGATCGTCGTCACCCTCGACGCCGACGGCCAGCACCTGCCCTCGGAGATGGAGCGGCTGGTCAAGCCCGTCCTCGACGGCGAAGTCGACGTCGCCCACGGCTCCCGCGTGCTCGGCCACGCCGACCGCAACCACTTCGCCCGCGAGCTCGGCATCGTCTTCTTCAACCGCGTCGTCTCCTTCATCACCCGCACCCACGTGACCGACTGCTCCAACGGCTACCGCGCCGTCCGCACCACCGTCCTCCCCCAGCTGGTCCTGCGCCAAGAGCAGTTCCACACCTCCGAGTTCATGATCGAGGCGATCAAGCGCGGGATTCCCGCCAAGGAGATCCCGATCACCGTCGAACAGCGCCTGCACGGGCACTCGAAGAAGCCGGCGGTGTTCCGCTACGGCGTCGGCTTCGCGAACGCGATCGTTCGCACCTGGCTGCGTTAGCGCCGCTCAGTGCACCGCCGAGGCGGTCGAGCAGATCGCGTACGCCCGGATCGACAGCGTGTTGGCGGAGATATTGTCGATGAAGATCTTCCAGCCATCCGTGCCGTCGGGATAGGACGAGTTGGCGCTGGATTCGCCGTAGCTCCCGCTTGAGAGGAAGCCACCACCGATGACGTAGGTCCCGATCCCGACGGCGGTCACGCGCGCGCGATCGAGGAGCTCAACATCAGCCGCACCACCTACTTCCGCCGCCTCGCAGAAGCCTCTGATCGGCTCTCGGAGTACGTCCTCGCGACCCGGGCCTGACGGCGCCCGCAGCCGCGCGTGGTGAGCGGAGCTACTTGACGCCGGGGTGCCGCACCGCGGCCGGTTCCGGCAAGTACAGGTCGGTCCCGCAGCGCGGGCAGACCTGGACGTAGAGCTTCAGCGCCTTCGAGCAGTTGGGGCACTGACGTTCGGGTTCGTCCTTCTCGACGCGGTAGAGAACGACGGCGACGAGGCCGAGCAGGGGGATCACGGCGCCGACCAGGAACCAGATCCAGAAGGAGCTGCCCTTGCTCTTGCCGATGATGGCGGTGGCGAGACCGAAGAAGAAGGCGATGACTGGATACTCGAATCCCATCTACCCCATTCTTGCGGGTCGCGGTGGGCCTTATGTCCACCCAGGCCGCGGCGCGTCAAGGAGCGGCGCGCGGCGCCGAGAACAAGAGGAAGCGCGTCGTCAAGCGCGTCCGTCGCGACGGCGAGTGGAAGCGGGTGGTGAAAATCAACCGCTGGCGGACCTGCGCGAGGCGGGCGACAGCACCGGTCGCACCGGCGCCGGTTGTAACGCCACCGGCGCCCGCTCCCGAACCGCGGCCCGAACCCGAAGACCCCTCGATCCCGCGCCTCGGAGTGAAGGCCGAAGAGTGGTCCTACACGCTCTCACGCCCGGAAGTCCCAGCCGGCGAGGTGATCGTCGAGCTCAACAACATGGGCGAGGACCCGCACAACCTCAACCTGCAACTGCAGGACGGCAGCGGCCCCGAGGCGTCGATCCCGGTGACCGGTCCGTCGGGCCAGTCGAAAGCGCGCTTCGCGCTGCCGGCCGGGACTTACCGCATGTGGTGCAGTCTCGATGAACACGAGACCAAAGGGATGAGCGCGACGCTGGTCGTCGCGGCGGGATAGTCGTTCATATCCCGACTATCCCGCCACCGCCCCTCCGGGCTATATGAGCGGCTTCGGGTGCCCGATCGATCCGACCTCTGAGATGTCGCGCCGGAACGGCAGGCTCGCGGTCCAGTCGAGCACCGCGCGGGCCTTGCGAGCGTTGCCCGGAATCTGGCTCATGTGGTAGCTGCGGGCCAGCCACCAGGCCGGGAAGCCGCGGAAGGTGCGCTCGCCGATCCGGCCAACGGCCTTGTAGCGGCCGAGGTTGACGAAGGAGGCTTCGCTCTTGTAGGCGAAGCGCTGCGGCGAGCCGACTCCGAGCTCAGCGGCGATGTTGCAGGCCGCCACCGGGCCCTGGCGCACCGCGTGCTGGGCGGTCGGCGGGCAGGTGCCACCGCGCGGATCGGGGGCGGCGGCGCAGTCGCCGATCGCCCAAACCGAATCGAGGCCCTGCACCCGCAGGAACTCGTCGACCGGGACGCGGCCGCGCTCGTCGAGGGGAACGCTCAGCTGCTTGAGGATCGGCTGCGGGGCGACGCCGGCGGTCCAGACCACCGTCCGGGTCGCCAGCGTCTCCTCGCTCGAGAGCCGGGCGAAATCGCCGCCGACCTCCTCCAGGGTGGTCTGCAGGCGAATGTCGATGCCGCGGCCGCGCAGCTCGCGCAGGGCGTACTCGGCCAGTTGCAGGTCGATCTCCGGCAGGACCCGGTCGGCGGCCTCGACCAGGACCCAGCGCATCCCGTGCAGGCGGGCGCGGGGATAGCGGTCCATCGCGTCGGCGGCGAAGTCCTGCAGCTCAGCCAGGGCCTCGAGGCCAGCGTAGCCGCCGCCGACGAAGACGTAGGTGAGGAGTTCTTCGCGCCGGGCGGGATCGTCGGTGGCGTTTGCTTCCTCCAGCGTCTCGATCACGTGGTTGCGCAGGTAGATCGCGTCGGCGAGGCTCTTGAAGCCGACCGCGTGCTCGGCCAGGCCCGGGACCGGCAGAACCCGGGAGACCGAGCCGAGGCTGAGCAGGAGCTGGTCGTAGGGAAGGGTCTCCGCGGCGCCATGCTTTGGCCGCAGCTCGACCGTCTTCGCCTCAGGGTCATGAGCGACGATCGAGCCGATCCGCAGGTAGGTCCGCTTGAGGATGTCCCGCAGCGGCGTCACCACGTGCCGCGGCTCCAGGGTGCCCGCGGCGGCCTCGGGCAGGAACGGCGTGTAGAGGGCGAAGTTGGTCTCGTTGGCCATCAGCAGCCGGGCCGACTGCTTGGGCAGGATCCGCTCCAACTCGCGAGCGGCGGCGGCGCCACCGAAGCCTCCTCCGGCGATGATCACGTTCCAGGCCATGCCTTCAAGGTAGCACTTTGTAACATGTTGTTACAAAGTGCTGTAAGTCACACTCTCGCGCGCTGTGAGTCTGTCGTAGGTGGCGCTATGAGCCACCAAATGCAGACTCGATGTCCGCGGCGCGACGGCGGGACCTCCCCCGACCGCTCCTCGCTACAACTCCAGCTGCTGCTTGATCAGGCGGTTGACCTCGCCGCCGTCGGCCCGGCCCTTGGTCTCGCGCATGACGGCGCCGACGAGGGCGCCGATCGCCTTCTCGTTGCCGCCCCGGACACGCTCGGCGGCGGCGGGGTCGGCGGCGATCGCGGCGGCGACGATCGCCTCCAGCTCGCCGTCGTCGCCGGCCATCTGGGCGAGGCCTTCGCGCTCGACGATCGTCGCCGGCCCGCCGCCCTCGGTGACCAACGCCACCAGCACCGTCTTGCCGCTGCCGTGGGAGATCTCCTTCCCGGCGACCAGTCCGACCAGCGCGGCCAGCGCCTCCGGCGTCACCTTGGAGCCTGCGGCGCCGGTCTCGGCACCCGCCTGTCGCAGCGCCGCCGCGAGCTCCCCCGTGACCCAGTTGGCGACGATCTTCGCCTCCGCCCCGCTCGCCGCGGCGGCGCGCTCGAAGTAGTCGGCGGTCTCGGGGTCGGTCGCCAATACGGTGGCGACGTCCGTGCTCAGCCCCTCCCCTTCATAGCGCTCGATCCGCGCCGCCGGCAGCTCCGGCAGCGCCTCGCGGGCCTCGCGCAGCATCTCCTCGGTGGGGACGATCGGCACCAGGTCGGGCTCGGGGAAGTAGCGATAGTCGTGCGCTTCCTCCTTCGAGCGCAGCGAGGTCAGATCGCCGCTGCGGGGATCGAAGTGCAGGGTCTCCTGCTCGACGGTCCCCCCCGCCTCGATCAGCGCCCGCTGGCGCTCGAGCTCGGCTTCGACCCCGCGTTGCAGAAAACGGAAGCTGTTCATGTTCTTCAGCTCGGTCTTGACGCCGAGCTCCTCGGAGCCCACCGGGCGCACCGAGACGTTGGCGTCGACGCGCAGGCTCCCCTCCTCCATGTTGACGTCGGAGACGCCGAGCTGGCGCACCGTCTCACGCAGCAGCCGCGCCCACTGGGCCGCTTCGGCGGCGCCGCGCAGGTCGGGCTCGGTGACGATCTCGACCAATGGCGTGCCGCCGCGGTTGAAGTCGACCAGCGAGGCGCCGGAGCCGTGGATCCGGCCCGACTCGCCGACGTGGATCATCTTCGCCGCGTCCTCCTCGAGGTGGGCGCGATGGATGCGGACGTCACCGAGACGGCCCGCGCCGGCGATCGGAATGTCGTACTGGCTGATCTGGTAGGCCTTGGGGCTGTCGGGATAGAAGTAGTTCTTGCGGTGGAAGATCGAGCGTGGCGCCACCTCGCACTCCAGCGCCGCGGCGATCTGCAGCGCGTAGCGGATCGCCTGTTCGTTCACCACCGGCAAGACTCCCGGGTGGGCGAGGCAGATCGGGCAGGTGTGGGTGTTCGCCTCGTCGCCGAAGGAGAGTTCGCAGCCGCAGAACATCTTCGTCTTCGTCGCCAGCTGGACGTGGATCTCCAGCCCGATCACCGCCTCCAGCTCGGTGCTCATCCGGAAACACCCCCAGGACGGGCGTCGAAGCCGATCCCCTGCTCCAGCGCGTAGGCCGCCTCCAGCAGCTTCTGCTCGGCGAAGGCCGGCGCCGCGATCTGGAAGCCGACCGGCAGCTGGGGACCGCCACCGTCGGGCTCCGCGAGGCCGGAGGGGATCGAGATCGCCGGGATCCCGGCCAGGCTCATCGGCACCGTGAAGAAGTCGTTGAGGTACATCG
>JAENWU010000163.1 GCA_016649905.1 Thermoleophilia bacterium | reverse complement strand
GCTGATCGAGTCGCGCCTGACGCCCAACGCCATCTCACTGACGGGCATGGCCCTCAACGTCGTGGCCGCCGTGCTCGTCTTCCAGAACGAGTTCGTATTGGGCGGCATCGCCTTCGTCGTGGGCTCGATCTGCGACACCCTCGACGGCCGCTATTCGCGGATGTCGGGCAAGGGCTCGCCCTTCGGGGCGTTCCTGGACTCCACCCTGGACCGGGCGGAGGAGGGCATTGTCCTCACCGCCGTCGCCGTCCACTTCGCGGACGTGGGCAACAAGACCGCCGTGGCCGCAACGGTCATCGCCGTGCTCAGCTCGCTGATGGTCTCCTACACCCGGGCCCGCGCCGAGGCGCTGGGCGTCGAGTGCAAGGTCGGGATCGCCAGCCGGGCCATCCGCGTGGTGATCCTCTCCGTCGGCCTGCTGTTCGCGACCGGACCGGGCGACGTGGAGCTGCTCGCTCCCGCCGTCTACGTCCTCGCCACGCTGAGCACGATCACCGTGTTCCAGCGCATCCTCCACGTCCGCGGTGAGCTGCTGCGCGCCGCGGCCGAGGAACCCGATTCGGCCGGATAAACCGCCCCACCCTGTAACCACGCGGGATTCGCGGGGTTTCAGCAGTACCAACTTCCCGCAGTACGCACTTCCACCTTTCGAAGGGACGATCCTCCAAGTGAGCACCAACGGCAACGCAGCCGCCTCCAACGGCGCGACGACGACGAACGGCGCACCGCGCCACCAGACCGACAAGGTCCGCGTCGCGATCATCGGCGTCGGCAACTGCGCCTCCGCCTTCGTGCAGGGCGTCGAGTACTACAAGAACGCCGACCCCAAGGAGCCCGTCCCCGGGCTCATGCACACCGAACTCGGTGGCTACCACGTCAGCGACATCGAGTTCACCGCGGCGTTCGACATCAACAAGACCAAGGTCGGCAAGGACCTCGGCCAGGCCATCTGGGGCGCCCCGAACAACACGATCAAGTTCGCCAAGGTACCGAAGAAGCTCGGCGTCCCCGTGTACCGCGGCATGACGCACGACGGCCTGGGCAAGTACCTGAAGCAGAAGATCACCAAGGCCCCGGGTGAGACGGCGGACATCGTCAAGATCCTCAAGGAGACCCGCACCGACGTCGTCGTCTCCTACCTGCCGGTCGGGTCCGAGCAGGCGACCAAGTGGTACGTCGAGCAGATCCTCGAGGCCGGCTGCGGCTTCGTCAACTGCATCCCCGTCTTCACCGCCCGCGAGCCGTACTGGGACAACCGCTTCAAGAAGGCCGGCCTGCCGATCGTCGGCGACGACATCAAGTCGCAGGTCGGCGCGACGATCGTGCACCGCACGCTGGCCCGCCTGTTCCACGAGCGCGGCGTCAAGATGGTCCACACGTCGCAGCTCAACGTCGGCGGCAACATGGACTTCTTCAACATGCTCGAGCGCGAGCGCCTCGACTCGAAGAAGATCTCGAAGACCAACGCCGTCACCTCGATCATGGGCCACGAGCTCGACCCCGACAACGTCCACGTCGGCCCCTCCGACTACGTGCCGTGGCTGACCGATCGCAAGTGGGCACATATTCGCCTCGAGGGCAAAGCCTTCGGCGACGTGCCCCTGACCGCCGAGCTGAAGCTCGAGGTCTGGGACTCGCCGAACTCGGCTGGCGTCGTCATCGACGCGGTGCGGCTGATCAAGCTCGCCCTCAACAACGGCATCTCCGGCCAGCTCGACGGTCCCTCCAGCTACCTGATGAAGTCGCCGCACTCGCAGCGGCCCGACGACGAGGCGCGCGAACAGACCGAGGAGTTCATTGCCGCCAACAAGCGCGGCAAGAAGCCGAAGTCGGCGAAGTCGGCCGACGCTCCGAGCACCACCCAGGCCTAAGCGGCCAACCTTCTGAGCCAGGAGCCCGCCTGCCGCGGCGGGCTCCTATGCTTGGCCCTCGACCGTGGCCGACGCTCCGCTCTCCATTGCCCAGGTGGCGCCCAGCAGGCGCGGCGCCGCCCCTGGGGCGAGCGAGTTCGTCGACCGCGTCTCCGCCGAGCTGGCCGGCCGCGGCCACGAAGTCCTGCGGATCGGCACCGGCGACCCGGTCAAACGGCTGCTGGGCGCGAAAAGCGCCCGCTCGCTGGACATCGTCCACGTCCACGAGCCGTTCGCGCCGAGCATCTCCTCGGCGGCGCTGCGCCACTCCTACGCGCTCAACGTCGCCACCTTCCACGCTCCCCAGGAGCGGGTCCTCTCGACCCAGGTGGCGCGACCGCTGGTGGAGATCTTCTTCGGCCGGATCGACGCCCGCACCGTCACTAGCAGCGCCACGGCCGAGCTGCTGGGGCGCTACTTCCCGGCTAGGTACGAGCTGGTCGAGCCGGCCGTGGAGGGGCGCGACTGGGCCGCGGTCACCGATGAGCTGGAAGCGCTCTACCGGCGCCTGATCGCTCGTCGCCACCCTGAGGGCGGCGACGCCGAGCTGCGCGAGCGGATCTCCTCGAGGCCGCTGATCGAGGTCGACCTGCACATGCACACCGACCACTCCGGCGACTGCGCGACGCCGGTCGAGGTGCTGCTGCAGACCGCCCGCGACCGCGGCCTCGGAGCGATCGCGATCACCGACCACAACGAGGTCTCCGGGGCGCTGGAGGCGCGGCGGATCGCCGCAGACTTCGACGACCTCGAGGTGATCGTCGCCGAGGAGGTGAAGACCGCCGAGCAGGGCGAGGTGATCGGGCTCTTCCTCGAGGAGAAGATCCCGAAGGGGCTGACGATGGCGGAAACGATCGCCGCGATCCGCGAGCAGGGCGGGCTGGTCTACGTGCCGCACCCGTTCGACCGCTTTCACTCGGTCCCCGACTACGAGCATCTGCTCGACATCGTCGAGGAGGTCGACATCCTCGAGGTCTTCAACCCGCGGGTGGCGGTAACGGCGTTCAACGAGGAGGCGGTGCGCTTCGCCAGCAAGTACCGGATCGTCCCCGGCGCCGGTTCCGACAGCCACGTCGCCCAGGGGCTCGGCAGCGTGCGCGTGCGGATCCACGATTTCGAGGGCCCGGCCGAGTTCCTCGAGGCGATGCGCGACGCCGATATCACCCGCAAGCACAAGAACCTCGTCTACGTGCAGGCGCTGAAGTTGCTGCAGACGACGGGCCGGCCGAAGGCGCCGAAACGGCGCGTCCCCGACGCCAAACCGGTCCGCGGCGGCAAGCCGCGCAAACGCCGCCCGGCGAGCAAGAGCTGATGCAGGGGGCGGGTGGCAAAGGAGCGGCGCCCGGCCCGTCAAAGATGTCTCGGCAGATGCGAGGCACCGACGACGAGATCCGCGAGAAGTACCTGGAGCGCGCGATCCGCGAGCTCAACCAGGTGAGCCGCGAGATCCAAGAGTGCCAGCACTGCCCGCGCGGCAAGCTGATGCCGGTGCTCGGCTCCGGCCACCCGCAGGCCGACGTCTTCATGCTCAAGCAGGCGCCGATGACGGCGGAGATCGAGGAGGGCGTCGCCTTCTACGGCCGCGCCGGCAACGCCCTGATGAAAAGCTTCAAACGCCTCGGCATCGATCCCCTGGTCGTCTACGGCACGCTCTGCGTCAAATGCCCGATCGCCGAGCCCGACCTCGCCCCCCAGGAGTGCGTCGCCCGCCTGGCGGAGGAGCTGGCGATCGTGCAGCCGAAGATCGTCGTCGTCATGGGCGAGCCGGCCCTGCGCATCCTCAACGGCCTCCAGGTCCCGCTCTCCCGCCCGATCGAGCAGCGCGAGGGCGAGATCCAAGCCTTCACCCCGACCGTCGACGCGCTCTACGTCCCCGACATCGACGCCTCGCTCGACGAGGAGGGTGCTAAGCAACGCTTCTGGCGCGCCTTCCGCATGCTCGGCACCTGGTACGAGGACCTTCCGCCGTACTGACGGGCGTCAGTCCGGCGCCGCCGCTCGACGCATTGAGCCGGCTATAGGCGGCCTAACTCATCGAGTGTCTCCCGGCGCAATTAACGCTTCCGGCTTTGGGCACGCCATAGGCCGCTCAAAGTCGGAAACGGCGAGCTACGGGCCGCTTTGTTCGACCCGGGCGCGCTCGGCGGTGAGGTCGGCGGTGCTCTTGGGGGAGAGGAAGCGGTCGATCGCGGCGAGGGCGACGGCGGAGACGACGAAGGTGAGGTGGATCACCGTCTGCCAGAGCATCGTGTCGGAGGAGGTGTTGCTGGCGTTGATGAAGGTCTGCAGGAGGTGGATCGAGGAGATGCCGACGATCGCCATCGCCAGCTTCACCTTCAGCACGTTGGCGTTGACGTGGGAGAGCCACTCGGGCTGGTCGGGATGGTCTTTGAGATTGATTCGCGAGACGAAGGTCTCGTAGCCGCCGATGATCACCATGATCAGGAGGTTGGCGATCATCACCACGTCGACGAGGCCAAGTACGAGCAGCATCACCTCGTTCTCGGTCAGGTGGCCGACGTCGGAGACGAGGTGCCAGAGCTCCTGCATGAAGCGCCAGACGTAGACGCCTTGGGCGGCGATCAGCCCGAGGTAGAGCGGCGCCTGCAGCCAGCGGCTGAGGAAGATCGTGGTGCCGGCGTAGCGGGCCAGCGGGCGGTCGATGGGGGGATTGGCGGCGCTCACGGGCGCCGCACTCTAACCGTTTGTCCTTAGGGATCCCTAAGCGGGACGGGGCGCAGCGGCTTCGGCGACGGCGGTCATCGCCTCGATCTTGGCGCTGGCGAGGCCGCGGACGACGATCGTGTCGAGCGCGGTGTACGCGGCGAGCTGGCGCTGGGCGTCCTCGGCGTTGGCGGCGGCGACGCCGACCGTGCCCTCCGGCGCGCCGAGGCGGTCGAAGTGATCGCGGTAGCCCTTGTGCAGGTCGCGGTAGAAGGACTCCTCCTTGGCCAGGCGCTCGG
>JAENWU010000110.1 GCA_016649905.1 Thermoleophilia bacterium | reverse complement strand
GCTCGGCGTTGCCGCCGTGGGCGGAGACCAGGACCGTCTGCGCGAAGGTCCGCGAGGCCGAGCGACCGAGCTCGAGCAGGGCCAGCTCGGTTGCCTCGCGGCCGATCGAGAGGGTTCCGGGGAAGTCGTCGTGCTCGCCGCTGGAGCCGAACGGCAGGGCCGGGGCGACGATCGTCCCGGGCACCTGCGAGGCAGCCCTCTGCGCCAGGGCGACGGCGATCGCGGTGTCGGTCCCGAGCGCCAGGTGGGGGCCGTGCTGCTCGGTCGAACCGACCGGAATCGCCAGCAGGGTCGGCTCGGCCGACTCGATCTCGGGCCAGGTCATCGCCTCGAGCTCGGCGCTCATCCCGATGACCCGATCGCGAAGCCGGGCGGCACCACCAGGTCGCCGGGGACGAGGTCGTGGATCGAGTTGCGCCCGAGCCCGACCAGCGCCTCGTCGATGCCGGCGCGGAGGATCTCCAGCACGTTGTGGACGCCGGCCTCGCCGTTGGCGCCCAGCCCCCACAGGTAAGGGCGACCGATCATCACCGCGCGGGCGCCGAGCGCCAGCGCTTTGACCACGTCGGAGCCGCGGCGGACGCCGCCGTCGAGGACGACCTCGATCTGCTCGCCGACCGCGTCGACGATTGCCGGCAGGCCACGGATCGCGGCGGGGGTGCCGTCGAGGTTGTTGCCCCCGTGGGTCGAGACCGAGATCGCGGTGGCGCCGATCTGGGCCGCGCGGCGAGCGTCGTCGGGGTGCATCACACCCTTGACCATGAACGGCCCGCCCCACTGCTCCCGCAGCCAGGCGAGGTCGTCCCAGGACGGTAGCGGCGTCTGGATCCACTCGCCGTAGGCGCCGAAGAAGGTCGGCGCGGCGCCGCCGACCGCCTCCAGGTTCGGCGTCGTCAGATCAGGGACCTTGCCGGTCTTCAGGTAGGCCCAGAGCCAGCCGGGCCGGGCCAGCGCCTGCGGCGCGAAGCGCAGGGCGGCGCCAGGCGTGAGCCGCTCGGGGATCGCCGGGCTGCCCCAGTCGCGGCGGTGGGCGAAGGTCCAGTCGATCGTCACGATCAAGCCCTTGGCGCCGGCGCTCTTCGCCCGGCCGACGATCTGTTCGAGCCGCTCGCGCGTCCCCAGCCAGTAGGTCTGGAAGAAGGTCTTCTCGTTCTGCTCGATCACCTGCTCGACCGCTTTGCTGGCGAACGAGCTGAGCCCGATCGCGGTGCCGGCGTTGGCGGCGGCACGGGCGACCGCGAGCTCGCCTTCGGGATGGACGGCCTGGACCCCGGTCGGCGAGATCAGCACCGGCAGCGAGATCTCCTCGCCCATCACGCTGGTCGCCTGGCTGCGCTCCAGCGGTCCCGGCGCAATCCGCGGGATCAAGCCGAGCTCGCCGAAGGCGGCGACGTTGTCGCTCAGCGTCGCCCCCTGCTCGGAGCCGGCCCGCAGCGCCATGAAGACCGAGTGCGGCAGCCGCTTGCGCGCCCGCCGTTCCGCCTCGGCGACGGACTCGAACCACTCCTTGGTGCTGGCCATCGCTCCTTTGCCCGCTAGCCGCCGGCCCGCTGCCAAAACTCGGCCAGGGGGTCCTCGTCGCAGGAGCGGCTCGGCGGCCGCAGGCGCGAGTGGTCGACCGAGGGCATCGGGATCGGGGTCTCGTCGCGGGCGGCAAGCAGCTGCTCGCCGTGACCGAGCACGCACTCGGGATCGGGACCGTCGAGCGGCAACCCGGTGAAGAACTTGGCCGCCATGCAGCCGCCGCGGCAGGAGTCGAAGTGGCCGCAGGATTCGCAGGCACCGCCCGACTGCGGGCTGCGCAGCTCGGTGAAGAGGTCGGATTCGCGCCAGACGCCGGTGAAGCCGCGCGGCTCGCGGACGTTGCCGGCGAGGAACTCCTCGTGGATCGCGAAGGGACAGGCGTAGACGTCGCCGACCGGGTCGATCAGGCAGACGACGCGGCCGGCGCCGCAGAGGTTGAGCCCGGGCAGCGACTCGCCGTAGGCGGAGAGGTGGAAGAAGGAGTCGCCGGTGAGGATGTCCTCGCCGCGGGCCAGCAACCACTCGTAGAGCTGGCGCTGCTGCTCGGCCGTCGGGTGCAGGTCGTCCCAGACGTCGGCGCCGCGCCCGGACGGGCGCAGGCGGGTGATCCGCAGCTGCGCCCCGTAGCGGTCGGCGATCGCCTTGAAGTCGTCGAGCTGACCGGCGTTGTGGCGGGTGACGACGACCGAGATCTTCGGGTTCTCGAAGCCAGCCGCGTGCAGGTTCTCCAAGGCCCCGATCGCGGTCGCGTAGGAGCCGAGGCCGCGGACGGCATCGTTGACCTCGGCGGTGGCGCCGTCAATCGAGATCTGCACGTCGACGTAGTCGCTGGCGGCGAGGCGATCGGCTATTTCCGGGGTGATGCGGCTGCCGTTGGTGGAGAACTTGACGCCGACCGAGTGCGCGGTCGCGTAGTCGAGCAGCTCCCAGAAGTCCTTGCGGACGGTCGGCTCGCCGCCGCCGATGTTGACGTAGAAGACCTGCATCCGCTGGAGCTCGTCGATCACCGCCTTGCACTCGGCCGTGCTCAGCTCATTGGGGTCGCGCCGCCCCGAGCTCGAGAGGCAGTGGACGCAGGCGAGGTTGCAGGCGTAGGTGAGCTCCCAGGTCAGGCAGATCGGCGCCTCGAGGCCGAGCTCGAACTGGTCGACCAGGGTCCCCACCGGCGCCGCCCCGGCGACCGCGGCCATCAGGCGACCTCGCGGGGGACGATCATCTCCGAGCCGGCCAGCGTCGCCAGCGCCCGCCGGTAGCTCGGCAACTGCTCCTCGGAGACTCCCGCCGCGCGACAGGCCGAGCTCGCGTCCGGGGCGGCGTCAAGGCGCTCGACGACCGCGAGCAGCGCCCGGCTCTTGAGAAAGGAGAGACGACGAGTTCCGAAGTGATAGGCGAGCGCCCCAAAGGACTCGGGGCGCAACGCCACCTGCGGATTCAGGCGCCAAGGGCTGTCGAGATCGAACTCTCCCATCGAAATCGCCCTAGTAGACGCCGCACATGCCGTCGATGGAAACGTCCTCGACGAGGAGCTCCTCCTCGACGAGAGCCCCTTGCTCGTCGGCCTCAGCCGGCGGCGGGGTGGGATCGGAGTTGAGCTTCGACATGACACCCTCCTGGTTCGGATCCAGTTCCCGGATAACGTTATCGCACTGAGTGTAAAATGACCACCGGCCGCCCTCCCAGCACGACCCACGATCAGATCGCCAGCGTTGCCCTCGACCTCTTCGCTCGTCGCGGCTTCGAAGCGACGACCGTGGAGGAAATCGCCGCCGCGGTCGGCGTTGGCCGGCGCACGATCTTCCACTACTTCCCCTCCAAGAACGACATGGTCTGGGGGAACTTCGATTGGGTGCTGGACCGCCTGCGAACGCACCTCGAAGAGAGCGACGAGGAGACGTCGCTGATCGACGCGGTGCGGCGGGCGGCGCTGCTCTCCAATCGCTACCCGGCCGAGCAGCTGCCGGAGCTGCGAATCCGGATGACCCTGATCACTTCGGTGCCGGCGTTGCAGGCGCACTCGATGCTGCGCTACGCCGCCTGGCGCCAGGTGATCGCCGAGTTCGCGGCCGAGCGACTTGGCGTAGCGCCGAACGAGATCGCCCCCCAGACCATCGCCCACGCCGCGCTGGGGGCGTCGACGGCCGGCTTCACCCGCTGGGTCGAACACCCGGAGGAGGACCTCGACGGTTGCCTGGAGACGGCGTACCGACTGCTCGCCGAAGGCTTCGCCACGCCTGCGGGCGACCAAGGATGAGCGCCTCTCCCCCGCGGCGCTACGTTCTCGACCGCCAGGTCCGCCGCTCGGCCCAGGGCCAGCTGCTGACCGGCGGCACACCGGGCCGGATGGTTCGGCTCAGCTCGGCCGGCTCCACCGCCCTCGATCGCATCCTCGCCGGAAGCCCGCCCCCCGGCGCCGAGGCGCTGAACAAGCGCCTGCGGGAGACCGGGATGCTGCACCCCCTTGCGAGCAGCGCCGTGACGGGGTCGGTCAGCTTCGTGATCCCGGTCCGCAACGGCGGGGAGTCCCTGCCCCGCGTGATCGAAGAGGCCCGCCGCTGGGGGGAGGTGCTGGTGGTCGACGACGGCTCCAGCGACGGATCGCCCCAGCGCGCCCGGGAGGCAGGCGCTCGCCTGCTCACCAACCGCGGCGCGCCGGGACCGGCCGGGGCCCGCAACACGGGGCTCGCCGCCGCTCGGACCGCTCACGTCGCCTTCCTCGACGCCGATTGCCGCTGCCCGACCGAGTGGGCGGGGCCGCTCGCCGCCCTGCTCGACGAGGACCCCGAGCTGGCGGTCGCCGCTCCGCGGGTGCGCAGCGCCCGCGGAGCGAGCGCGATCGCCCGCTATGAGGCCTCCGGCTCGCCACTGGACATGGGCGCCGATCCCGGGCTGGTCGGTCCCGGCCGAAGGATCGGGTTCCTGCCCGCGGCGGCGCTGCTGGTGCGTCGCGAGGCGCTGCTGGAGCTCGGCGGCTTCGACGAGGCGCTGCGCTTCGGCGAGGACGTCGACCTGATCTGGCGAGCCGTCGGCGCCGGCTGGTCGGTCCGCTATTGCCCGGAGGTCGAGGTGATCCACCGTCCCCGCGCCTCGGTGACCGCGCTGGCCCGCCAGCGCTTCGCCTACGGAAGCTCGGCCGCGCGGCTCGATCGCCGCCACCCGGGCGCGGTGGCGCCGCTACACCTCAACGCTCACACCGCCGGGGTCTGGCTGGCCGCAGCTCGCCTCGGCGCCGCCGGAGCGACGATCGCGATCGCGATCTCGGTCGTGACGGCGGCCTCGCGGGGCAACGATCGTGCGGCTCGACTTGCGCTTGCGTCGCTGACGCTGCGCGCCCATCTCGACGCCGATCGCAAGCTTGCCCGCGCCGTCGTCCGCGACTGGCTGCCGCTCACCGCGCTCGCCGCCCTGCTCTCGCCGCGCGCACGCAGGCTGGCCCTGCTGGCGTTTGTGATCGACGCGGCGGCGTCCGCCTCCGCCGCGGGCGTGGCGGCCCCGCACCCGGCTCACCTCGCCCTTCGCGGCCTCGACAACCTCGCCTACGGCGCCGGGCTCTGGAAGGGAGCCTTCGAGGCGCGATCGGCGCGGGCGCTGCTGCCGCGGTTCAGATCGAGATCCCGCCGTCGATAGCGAGGATCGCGCCGGTGACGTAGCCGGCGTCCCGCGAACCGAGGTAGAGGACGGCGCTGACGACTTCTGCCGGGTCCGCGAAGCGCCCGAGCGGAATCTGCTTCTGCAACTCCTCCAGCTGCGCCGGGGGCACCGACTCGATCATCCGCGTCTTCGCGTTCGGCGAAATCGCGTTGACGGTGATGCCGAAGCGACCGAGCTCTTTGGCGGCCGTTTTGGTGAAACCGATCACCCCGGCCTTGGCCGCCGCGTAGGCGGCCTGGCCGACGTTGCCGCGCAGGCCGGTGTAGGAGGTCACGTTGATGACCCTGCCGTAGCCCTGCTCGCGGAAGGCGGGGACGCAGGCGCGGGTGAAGCGGAAGGTGCCGCCGAGGCTGACGTCGATGACGGCATCCCAGTCATCGTCGTCGAGCTTCCAGAGAACGCCGTCGCGCAGCAGCCCGGCGTTGTTGAAGAGGACGTCGACGCGACCGGTCTCAGCGACGGCGTCGGCAACCACGCGCTCGACGTCCGGCGTGTTGGCGACGTCGGCCGCAATGGGAGTGCCACCGACCTCGTTCGCCGCGGCATGCAGGACGTCCTCATCCATGTCCACCATCCAGACTCGCGCGCCCATCTCCGCGAAGCCACGCGACACCTCCAAGCCGATGCCGCGGGCGGCACCGGTGACGATCACCGTCTGGCCGCTGTAGTCGTAGCGGTTCGATTCCATCTATTGCCCCTCTCAGGTCGCCTTCGGTCTCGATCCCCAATACGGGTTACGCCGGGTGGGGATCCCCGAGGCCGAGGTCGCGACCGATTATCTCCTTCATGATCTCGTTCGAGCCAGCCCAGATCTTCGATACGCGAGCATCGAGCCAGGCCCGCGTGACGTCGTACTCGGTCATGTAGCCGTAGCCGCCGTGCAGCTGCACGCAGGCGTCGATGACGCGGTTCTGCACCTCGGCGCTCCACCACTTCGCCTTGGCGGCGTCGATCGGCGAGAGCCGGTGCTCGACGTGGAGCTCGACGCAACGGTCGACGTAGGCCTGGGTGACGTCGAGCTCGGTGGCGAGCTCGGCGAGCAGGAAGCGGCTGCTCTGGAAGCTGCCGACGGGGCGGCCGAAGGCACGCCGGTCCTTGACGTAGACGAGGGTGCTGGCGAGCGCGGCGCCGGCGTGGGCGACGTTGCTGACCGCGGTGTGCAGGCGCTCCTGCGGCAACCGCTCCATCATCGCCGCGAACCCGCGATCGACCTCGCCGAGGAGAGCGTCGGCGGGGAGCCGCACGTTCTCGAAGAAGAGCTCTGCCGTGTCGGCCTCCGGCTGGCCCGCCTTCTCGAGCTTGCGGCCGCGCTCGAAGCCGGGGCTGGCCGCCTCGACGGCGAACAGGGAGATCGCCCGGGAGGCCTCACCGGTGCGGGCGGCGACCACGACCAGGTCGGCGCTCATCCCGTTGGTGATGAACGTCTTCGACCCGGAGAGCAGCCAATCCTCGCCCTCGCGAGAAGCGGTGGTGCGGATCGCCGCCAGGTCGGACCCGGCGCCCGCCTCGGTCATCCCGATCGCCGTGACCAGCTCGCCGCTGCAGAAGGCCGGCACCCAGCGCTGCTGCTGCTGCTCGCTGGCGAGCTCGCTCAGATAGGGCGCGACGACGTCGGTGTGGATACCGAAGCTGGAGGCCAACGCCAGCCCGATCGCGGCGAGCTCCTCGCTGAGCACGACGTTGAAGCGGAAGTCGTCGACCCCACCGCCGCCGAGCTCTGCGGGCATCGAGATCCCGAGGAAGTCGTGGCGGCCGGCCTCGGTCCAGGCCTCGCGGTCGATCCGGCGCTGCTCGCGCCAGCGCAGGTGATTGGGGATCACGTGGCGGTCGAGGAAGGTCCGCACGGACTCGCGGAAATGCTCGTGCTCGGGCTCGAAGAGGGTGCGCTCCATCGGCCCTCAGCTTACTAAGCGCTTGCTAAGTCTGCTCTCTAAGCCCTGGCCTCGGTGCCGTCTTCGGAACCGACGTAGCGGATCAACCGCAGGGCGAGCTGCAGCTCCAGGCGCTGCTCGTCGGGCGGGTAGCCCAACAGTTCCTCGATCTGGCGCAGCCGGTAGGTGACGGTGTTCGAGTGGATCCCCAGCCGCCGGCCGGTCGCCGCGGCGCTCTCGCGCTCCTCGAAGTAGGTCTCCAGGGTGCCGCGCAAACGCGCCGCCAGATCGCTGTCGCCGGCCAGCCTGCCCAGCTGGTGGCGAACGAAGTAGGAGCTGAGCGCAGGGTCGATGCTGGCCAGGGCCGGCACCGCGAGCCGCTTGAAGCGAGCCACCCGGGTCGATTCGCGCCCGCCCATGACCGCCACCCGGCGCGCGTGCAGGGCCTGCCGATGGGTGTCGCGGAAGCCGACCTGCCCCTCGCCGGGCTCGCCGATCGCGACCCCCACTTCTGCCTCGGGGATCTCCCAGCCTTCCAGCGTGTCCGCCAGTTTGGCGACCCGCTCGTGCGGCCCCCCGAACCAGCCCCAGATCACCCTGCGGCCGGCGTAGACGACCAGCGACTGCCCCATCCCCGCCCCCTGCGCGAGCTGCTGCCAGGTCTGTTCGAGACGGTCATGCTGGACGCTCTGCGGGTCGGCGGAGCTCCAGACGACGACCCCGAGGTGGGATTCTCCGAGCCGGTAGAGGAAGGCGCGTTCGGCCTCCGCGACGTCGACCGGCTTCTCGTCGAGGATCGCTTCCACCAGCTCCGTCCGGATCGCGCTGAGGCTGCGGCTCCATTTCGCCTGTTCGGTCTCGAAGACCTCGACGATCCCGGTGGTCAGCCCGTCGATGAAGCTGAAGAAGACGTCGGCGCCGGCGTCGAGGGCGCGCAGCTGCAGGGCCTCGTTGGAGCTGCCGGCGCGGATCGCCGCCGCCCAGGATCGCCAGAGCTCCCGGTAGCCGAGCAGGTAGGTGCGGAGGAGGATCACCACCGGCACCCGCCGCTGCACGAAGGCACGTGCGTAGGCGACCGCGTCCGCGGGCAGCCGCGGGCTCTCCGAACGCCCCGGCGAGCGGGCCATCTCGAGGAAGGCGATCGGCGTGCTGCGGACCGCGGCGCGGGTCTGGGGCGTGACCGCGGCCGGGAAGGGGAAGTCGTCGATCTCCTCGTGGACGCGGACCGCGACGCGGTCCCCGTACTCGTCCGCTTCTTCCTGGAGCCGGGCAGCCGCGGCGGCCAGAAGTTCGTCGACGCCTGCGTCACGAGCGCGGTCGAGTGCCATGAACATCACGGTACATCGCGCTGGCGGACCCCGCGAGCCGCGTCAGGGAGCTTCGATAACGGCCAGCAGCACGCCGCCGTCGACCTGCTTGCCGATCTCGACGGGCAGGCTGGTCAGCTCGCCCTCGAAGGGGGCGACGACCTCGAACTCCATCTTCATCGCCTCCAGCGTCAGCAGCACCTGGCCGGCCTCGACGTGGTCGCCCGTGGCGGCCGAGATCCGCACGACGGTCCCCGGCATCGGCGCGGTCAGCGTTCCAGGTGCGTCCTCGGCGGCGACGTCGGCGAAGCGCGGCTGCTCGCGGATCGCGATCGTGCCGCGCTCGGTGCCGACCGCGTCGGGCGAGACCCGGTAGACGCGCCGGACGCCGTCGACGCTCATTTCGACCCGCTCCGGTGTCGCCTCGTGAAGCACGGTCGCAGGCGGGTGGACGAGCCGCCCGTCACGGTCGAAGCGGTACTCGACCTCGAAGACCTCGCCGTCCGCGCCGGCGAGCCGGCTGATCTGCGGGCGCGAGGGGTTGTTGCGCCAGCCCGAGGGCAGCG
>JAENWU010000058.1 GCA_016649905.1 Thermoleophilia bacterium | reverse complement strand
CGGCGATCCGGGCGGGGTCGACGCCGAGCTCGCCGGCGTTCGCGGACGCCCAGGCGAAGGCGTCCCAGGCGTCTTCGATCGCCGCCGGAAAGGGATGCTCGGGGGCGAGGCGGTAGTCGATCGACAGCACGGCTAGCCCGGCGGTGGCGGCAAAGAAGCGGCAGACGCTGTCGTGGGTATCGAGGTCGCCGATCACCCAGCCGCCGCCGTGGTAGTAGACGAGCAGCGGCGGCGCCGCGCCGCCGGGAAGATTCGGCGGCACGTACAGGCGGGCTCCCATCCCCCCGGCGCCGGTCGGGATCGTGAGGCTCTCGACCCGGGCCATCGGGATCGATCGGGAGGGGCGGCTCGCCGCGGCGCTCAGACGGTTGAAGGCACGGGCCTCTTCGGGCGGAAGGCCGTTGGTGTAGGAGCGGGCCCCTGCGAGCCGGGCGATCTCGATCAGGACGTGGACGTCGGTCGCCAGCACCTGCCCATCGAGCTCCGGCGGCCTGCCGAACAGCAGCCGCTGCAGTCGCGGCGGCAACCCGCAGGCGAAGCGCAGGAACTGGAACTCGAGGCTCGGCGGCAGGCGCGGTACGTCCAAGGCCGCGCCAGGGTACCGGAGTACACGGGGGGAGAATCGAGTGCCGCCGGCCCCTCGATGGGGAATGAGACGATTCGCGCCCGCCCTCGTCACCTTCGTCGCCCTCATTCCCGCCCTCGCGCCAGGGTCTCGCTCTGACGCCGCCCCCGACCTTTCCCGGGCGCAACCAGCGGTCGTGGCGCCTCTCCGGACCGAATGCCGGGCTCCGCGCACCCTGCGCCTGCGCCGTTTCGAGGACGGATCCGCTCACCTCCTCTGTGGCACTCGGGTGATCGTCCGGGTCTCCACGCCGAACTGAGATTTCTTAGATACATCTCCCTTACTACTTAGGAACGTCTAAGTTCTCCGGGCAATCAAAACCGGACAGGGGAGAACCATGGGAAGACGCATGATCCCGGCGGCACTGGCCGCCGCATTTGCACTGACGTTCGCTGCGGCTCCGGCTGCGGCGGCCGACAAGGACTGCGCCGACTTCAACACCTGGAGGCAGGCGCAGAACTTCTACAAGAAGCACGGTGGGCCGAAAAAGGACCCGCATCGTCTCGACGCTGACCGCGACGGGATCGCCTGCGAGGACCTGCGCTGAGGCGGACCCGGACGAACGTCACACTATTTCGTGTAGAGAACGGAGTAAATTGATCTGAGGACGATGGAGGCGACGGTCAAAGAAGCGGCTCCGATCGAGGCTTCGCCGCGCGACCTCAAACGCGGCCTGCCTCCCGGCCCGCGGATGCCGCGGGCGCTGCAGACGGCGATCTGGTCGCGGCAGGCGCAGTGGATGCTCGAGCAGTCACGCGCCCGCTTCGGTGACATGTTCACGATCCGGATCGCCCACGAAGGCACCTGGGTGATGGTCACCGACCCGGCTGCGGTCAAGCAGGTCTTCACCGGCGACCCGAAGGTCTTCCATGCCGGCGAGGGCAACGAGATCCTCCGCCACTTCCTCGGCGACAACTCGGTCCTGGTTCTCGACGAGAAGGCGCACATGAGCCAGCGGCGCCTGTTGCTGCCGCCATTCCACGGCGAGCGGATGCAGGGCTACGAGCGGAAGATGACCGAGATCGCCGCCCGCGAGATCGCCGCCTGGCCGACCGGCTCGCCCTACAAGCTGCGGCCGCGGATGCAGGCGATCACCCTGGAGATCATCCTCGAGACGGTCTTCGGCGTCCACGAGGGAGAGCGACTGGAGGAGCTGCGAGCGGCGCTGCGCAGCTTCCTCGATCTCACCACCGACCCGCGCCTGATTCTGCCGGTGGTCCTGGCCGGGCCGAGTCGGATCAAGAGCTTCCCGCCGTTCCGCCGTCGCATCGAAGGCGTCGACGCGCTGATCTACCGCGAGGTCGCCGAGCGCCGCGAGGCCGAGGACCTCGCCGAGCGCGACGACATCCTCTCGATGCTGGTGGCGGCGCGCCACGAGGACGGCAGCCCGATGAGCGACGCCGAGATCCGCGACGAGCTGCTCACCCTCCTCGTCGCCGGCCACGAGACGACCGCGACCGCGCTCTCCTGGGCGGTGGAGCGATTGGTGCGCCACCCCGAGAAGCTGGAGCGCCTGCGCTCAGAGGTCCTGGCCGGCGAGGACGCCTACCTGACCGCGACGATCCAGGAGACGCTGCGCCTGCGGCCGGTGATCGTGATCGTCATCCGTCGCCTCACCGAGCCGGTCGAGATCGGCGGCTACGAGTTGCCGGCGGGGTCGAACGTCACCCCCTGCATCCACCTGATCCACCGCGACCCGTCGATCTATCCCGACCCCCACAGCTTCGTCCCCGAGCGCTTCCTCGACAACCCGCCCGGCACCTACACCTGGATCCCCTTCGGCGGCGGCGTCCGCCGCTGCCTCGGCGCCGCCTTCGCCCAGTTCGAGATGGCCGTCGTCCTCCGCGAGCTGGTCAAGCGCCACCAGATCCAACCGGCCCGCCCCGAGTCCGAGCGCCCTTTCAGGAGGGCGATTACGGAGACTCCCCGCCACGACGCCGAAGTCGTCCTGAGCCCATAGGACACGGCGCGTTGCCGCACCCGCGGCTTCGCGTCGTGCAGAGCACTGCCGCTACGCCGCGTGCACGGCCCCGCTTGGTCCTATGAACTCAGGACTTCCTCCGGAAGGAGGAAGGAATCAACCGCAGCCGGTGTTATTTCCACACGAACTGCAGGTGTAACAGGACCCGGTCCGCTGCATCATGCCGCCGCACTGCTCGCAGGCGGGGCCGAGGTCGAGGCCCTGCATCCTTGCCGGCACCACCGGCGGGCTGTCGGTCATCGCGGACGCTGCCGCCACCGTCTTCCCGGGCTTGATCGTTGCGCCGCCGTTGCCGTTGCCAGCCTTGGCGTGACCGCTGCCGGCGCCGTTGGCGGGGCCGGCCGTGTCGGTCGGGATGCCGAGGCCGAGCTGGGAGGTCTCGGCATCCTTCTTGGCCCGCACCTCGGTGGTCATGATCCCGAGCTCCTCGAGCGTGTCGGTGTCCTCGATGAAGCGGCTCGCGACCCAGCGCATGATGTAGTCGGGCAGCGATTTGGCGAAGGGGATCTCCGGGTTGCCGGTGATGCCCTCCGGCTCGAAGCGCATGTAGCTGAACTTGCGCACGAAGTCTTCGAGCGGGACGCCGTACTGGAGCCCGAGCGAGATCGCCGTCGCGAAGGCGTTCATCAGCCCCCGCATCGTCGATCCCTCCTTGCCGATGTCGGTGAGGAAGATCTCGCCGACCGAGCCGTCCTCGTACTTGCCGGCGGTGATGTAGCCCTCGTGACCGGCGATCGAGAACTTGTGGGTGATCGATTCACGCTCGCGCGGCATCCGTTTGCGCTCCGGCGCCGCCATCACGACCTCGACCTCCGCTTCCTTTTCGTCCTGGGCGTCGGTGCGCAGCGCCTGCGCCGTCTTCGAGCCGTCGCGGTAGATCGCCAGCGCCTTGAGGCCGCCGTTCCAGCCGCGCGTGTAGGCGTCGGCGATGTCCTCGATGGTCGCCGTCTGCGGCAGGTTGACCGTCTTCGAGATCGCCCCGGAGATGAACGGCTGCGTCGCCGCCATCATGTCGATGTGGCCGGTGTGGGTGATCGCCCGCTCGCCGACCGCGACGTCGAACACCGGCAGGTGCTCGTCCTTCAGCCCCGGCGCGCCGACGATCGTGTTCTTCTCGGCGATGTGGGCGTTGATCTGGTCGATCTCCGCCTCCGAGTAGCCCATCGCGTCGAGCGCCATCGGCACCGATTTGTTGACGATCGTCATCGAGCCGCCACCGACCAGCTCCTTGAACTTGACCAGCGAGAAGTCGGGCTCGATCCCGGTCGTGTCGCAGTCCATCAGGAAGCTGATCGTCCCGGTCGGCGCCAGCACCGTCGCCTGTGCGTTGCGGTAGCCGTGCTCGTCGCCGAGCTCGACCGCTTCGTCCCAGGACCGCTGTGCGGCGCCGAGCAGATCGCCTTTGATCCCGGTCGTGTCGACGTCGTAGGCGGCGTCGCGGTGCATCCGCATGACCCCGTTGTGGGGCTCGCGGTTGCGCTCGTACTCGTCGTAGGGCCCGGTCGCACCGGCGGCGATCAGCGCCGACTGGCGGTAGGCGCGGCCGGTCATCAGCGCCGTGATCGCGGCGGCCACGTTGCGGCCGGCGTCGGAGTCGTAGGGAAGCCCGTCCGACATCAGCAGGGCGCCGAGGTTGGCGTAGCCGAGGCCGAGCTGGCGGAAGGCGAAGGCGTTGGCGGTGATCTCCTCGGTCGGGTAGCTGGAGAAGCCGACGACGATCTCCTGGGCGAGGAAGACGACGTCGACCGCGTGCTCGAAGTCATCCGTGTCGAAGCTGCCGTCCGGGCGGCGGAACTTCATCAGGTTGAGCGAGGCCAGGTTGCAGGCCGAGTCGTCGACGTGCATGTACTCGCTGCAGGGGTTGGAGGCGTTGATCCGGCCCGACTCCGGGCAGGTGTGCCAGCGGTTGATGATCGTGTCGTACTGGACGCCCGGGTCGGCGCAGCGCCAGGCGGCGTCGGCGATCTGGTTCATCAGCTCGCGCGCGTCCAGCGTTTTCACCGACTCGCCGGTGTTGCGAGCGGTCAGGTGCCACTCCTCGCCGGCCTCGACCGCCTCCATGAACTCGTCGCTGACCCGCACCGAGTTGTTGGCGTTCTGGTACTGGATCGAGGTGAAGCCCTCGCCGTCGATCGACATGTCGAAGCCGGCCTCGCGCAGCGCTTCGGCCTTCTTCTCCTCGTCGGCCTTGCACCAGATGAAGTGCTCGATATCCGGATGGTCGACGTCGAGCACGACCATCTTCGCCGCCCGCCGCGTCTTGCCGCCGGACTTGATCGTCCCCGCCCAGGCGTCGGCGCCGCGCATGAAGCTGACCGGGCCGCTGGCGGTGCCGCCCTTCTGCAGCGGCTCCATCGAGCCGCGGATGTTGGAGAGGTTGATGCCGGCGCCGGAGCCGCCGCGGAAGATCTTGCCCTCCTTGGTGTTCCAGTCGAGGATGCTCTCCATGGTGTCCTCGACGCTGAGGATGAAGCAGGCCGAGCACTGCGGCGTCTCCTCGAAGCCGACGTTGAACCAGACCGGCGAGTTGAAGGCCGCCTTCTGGTTGAGCAGGATCGAGGTCAGCTCCATCTCGAAGGCGTCGGCGTCCTCGTCGGAGGCGAAGTAGCCACCCTCGCGGCCCCAGTTGGAGATCGTGCCGGCGACGCGGCCGATCATCTGTTTGACCGAGTTCTCGCGCTCGGGGCTGCCGAGCTGGCCGCGGAAGTACTTCTGGGCGACGATGTTGGTCGCGTTCTGGGACCAGCTCTTGGGGAACTCGACGCCGCGCTGCTCGAAAGCCGGACTCTCCGGGTTTCCGATCAGCGCATCGCGGATCTCCCACTCGATCTGGTCGAAAGGATGCACGCCGGCAGCGGAAAATCGCCGCTCTATAGAGAGGCCCCGCAGACCGTTTTTGGGAGTGCTAGTGGCGGTCTTGGACATCGAACTTCTCCTCTCGAAGCGACTTTCAGGGGTAACAGAGGAGGATTGCTCCTAGGTCGGACAGAACCCGCGCTGAAATGCGCAAGGAAGGGGCAAACTAGCGCCGGGGCGCGGACCGAAATTCGCCTCTCCATTGTGACAGCCCGCAATTTCGGGGAAGCGACTTCGCGCTACGCTCCAACGCATGGTCGATGACCTGCGCAAGGGCGCCGAGCGGATGGGTGAGCGGGCCAGCGCGGCCCGCGACGCGATGGGCGATCGCGCCAGTGCCGCCAAAGAGGCAGTGGGCGAGCGGGCGACGGCGGCCAAAGAGGCGACGGCCGAGGCGATCGCCGCGGTCAAGCCGAAGCTGCGCGGCAGCTCCCATAAGTGGGCCTTCTTCGTCTCGCTCGGTCTCGGCGCGGCGCTGATCCTGCTGGCGAAGACGCCGAAGGCGACCCTGGCGGTCGGGATCTACGCGGTCAGCCTCTCGGCCCTGTTCGGCACCAGCGCGCTCTACCACGGCGTCAACTGGACCCGGCCAGAAGTGCGGATGTGGATGCGCCGACTGGACCACTCGATGATCTTCTTCCTCATCGCCGGCACCTACACGCCGTTCGCGCTGCTGGTTCTCACCGGCACCCTCGCCACGGCGATCCTGGTTGTCGTCTGGATGGGAGCGATCGCCGGCGCGATCGTCGAGACGATCTGGATCGACCACCCGAAATGGGTCTCGGCCCTGATCTACATGTCTCTGGGTTGGGTCGCCGTCGTCGCCTTCCCCGACCTCTGGTCCTCGCTGGGCGTGGGAGGGGCGGCGCTGGTCGTCGCCGGCGGCCTCCTCTACACGGCCGGCGCCGTCGTCTACGCGACCCAGCGCCCGGACCCGAGCCCGGCGATCTTCGGCTACCACGAGGTCTTCCACCTGCTCGTGATCGCCGCCGCGGTGGCTCACTTCTCCGCGATTGCCTTCTTCGCCCTCCCGCATGGCTAACTGATTGGCGATTTCCTCACGCACGTGCGTGAGGAAATCGCCAAAGGGGCTAAGCGGCAGCGGCGCTCAGCTGCTGGCGCTCCTCGACTTCGGAGAGCAGCTCGGCGAGGATCTCGCTCAGCTGCTGGGATTGCTCGGGGGAGAGGTCGAGGTGGCCGTCGACGTACTGGTCGGCGGCGCGGGGGATCGGCAGTTCGGTCTCGACCACGCGGCCGCCGAGGGCGCCGAGCACCTTGCGCGCCTCCGCCTGCGCCCAGACGGCGCCGAACATCCCGGTCGAGGCGCCGATCGCCGCCGCCGGCTTGCCGCTCAGAGCGCTTCCGCCGGCCGGCCGTGAGATCCAGTCGAGCGCGTTCTTGAGCTGGCCCGGAAGCGAGTGGTTGTACTCCGGGGTCGCGAGCAGGACCGCGTCGGCGGCGAGCACCGCCTCGCGCAGGTCGGCGACGGCCTCGGGGACACCCTCCTCTTCGACGTCGGCGTCATAGGGCGGGATCTCCCGCAGTCGCTCGTACTCGATCAGCTCCGCCCCGGCGGGCAGCCGCTCGGCGGCCGCCCGCAGCAGGGCGCTGTTGAGCGAGTCCCGGCGCAGGCTTCCGGATATGCCCAGGACCCGCATCGTTACTCGGCCTCCGTGACGAACTCCAGCTCGACGTTGATCGCGACCTCGTACTCGAGCGCCTGGCCACCGCTGGGCAGGTCGGCGTTCCAGTCGATGCCGAAGTCACGCCGGTCCACCGCCGCCTCGAGTGAGAGGCCCAACCGCTCGCCGCCGTCGAGGTAGGCGCGGACACCGCCGTAGCGACCGACCGCCTGCACGGCGCGGGTCTGGCCCTGCAGCTCGAGATCGCCGCTGAGCCTGACGCTGCCGTCGTCGGCGACGTCGAGCGCGGTCGAGGTGAACTTAAGCTGCGGGTACTTCTCGGCGTCGAAGAAGTCGGGACCGAGCAGGTGGCCCTTCAGCATGTCCTCGGCGACGTCGATGCTGGCGACGTCGACGCTGCCCTCGAGCTTGGCGTTCTCGCCGCCGTGGAGCGTCGCCTCATAGGAGCTGAAGCCGCTGCGGTAGGTGGCGACCCCGCTGTGGGTGATCGCGAAACTGATCGACGAGTGGACGGGATCGACAGTCCAGGTCCCCGTCTGAATCTGTCGGTTGACGGTCTCGGTGCTCATGTCTGCCTTTCGTTGAAGTGGTTGCCCATGAAATGATTGAGGCAGAAACAATCGTAGCAGAAATGATTGTTAGTTCAACTATTGTCCCGACAACGATCATCTGCGATACTCGTGAGGCGATGAGTGACCAGGCGACCGCAACGACCACGGCAGCCCAACATGGGGAATGCCCCGCGAACACGCCCCACGGCGAGGCCTGGGGCTCCCTCTCACGCACCCACGCCGCGGTCTCGCAGAGGCTGCAGGAGGCGCTGGCGCAGGGGGATTTCCCGCCCCTGCCCTGGTACGAGGTGCTCGCCGCCGTCGCCGAGGCGCCCGAACAGCGGATGCGCATGGGCGACCTCGCCGAGGCACTTGTAATCACCCGCGGTGGGCTGACCAAGCTCGTCGACCGCCTCGTCAAGGCCGGCCTGCTGGAGCGGACCTTCAACGAGACGGACCGTCGGGTCAGCTACGCGACCCTGCTCCCCGCCGGCATCCACCTGTTGACGGAAATGCGCCCGGTGATCGTCGGCGAGCTCGAGGTCGCCTTCTCGGCCAACCTCAGCGTCATCCAGGCCAACGAGCTGCGCGCGACCCTGGACGGCATTCGCGCCGACGCCTGCAGCGGCGTCGTCTAGCGGTCGATTCTCGGGGCTTTGCAGACTTCTTTCGAGGGTTCAGGCCACGGCGTGGAGGGTCGGGTACCCCTCTCCCTCGCTGGATTTTTCGCCCGGACTCCCGCCATCTCTCCTTGACGGACAGGCGAAAAATTAACGCCGCTCGTCCGAAGGGCACCCGACCCTCCCCATCGGACCTATTCCCTGAATCAGGGCTGGGAAGGCGGAGCCGAGCTTTGCTCCAGAGATTGCGGCAGTCCTAGAAAAAGAAAAAGCTCCTGTCCCTCGGGATCTTTTGGCTTTCGCGGAAGCTGCTTCACCTTGAGAGCGGGGAGGAGCTTTGGGGGGAGGGGGCGGGGTGGCCGTCGTACGAGCGGCGTTAGAAATTCGCCCCGCCGCTCCTACCTCGGATGGCCGGCTGAGTTCGAGGCGAATTTCCCAGCGAAGGTAGACGGCCACCCCGCCCCCTCACGCCAAACCCCGTCAGCCGCGAACCGCCTAAGCCAGCGCCGCCGCGGCCCGCTCTTTGGCGGACTCGATGATCGCCAGCACGGTGTTCTCGTCGCCGCTGCGGATCAGCTCGATCGGGTCGGGATCGCCGTTGACGATCCCCTCGAAGAAGTCCTTGCGGTCGTTGTAGGTCGGCAGCGTCCCCTTGGCCCAGCCGCGGGCGTCGTTCAGCATCACCGCCAGGCGCGCGTACTCGTCGCCGAAGAGCTCGGAGATCTGCCGCTTCATCCGCTTCGCCAGCGCCGGCGAGGCGCCGGCGGTGGAGATCGCGATCGCCAGCGGCCCGGTGCGGACGATCGCCGGCAGGATGAAGTTGCAGAGCGGCGGGACGTCGACGATGTTGACCAGCATCGCCCGCTTCTCGGCGTCGTCGAAGACGCCGATGTTGACCTCGCTGTCGTCGGTCGCGGCGATCACCATGAAGATGCCCTCGAGGTCCGCGTCGCCACCGTAGGGGCGTCGCTCCCAGGCGATCGACCGCTCTTCTGCGAGCGCCTCCAGCTCGGGATGGGCGCTCGGCGCGATCAGGGTCACGTCGCCGCCGCAGGCGAGCAGGCCCTCGACCTTCTCGAGGCCGATGTCGCCGCCGCCGACGACCAGGCAGCGCCGCCCGGTCAGCTTCAGGCAGGCGATGTAGAACGGCGTCTCCAGCATGTCGCGGACGCAGGTCTGGTCGCAGATCCCCTTGCGGAACTGGCAGACGCACTCCTTGCCGGCGTAGGCCTGAGCGGGCATGCCACGAAGGTTAGTGAACCGCGATCGACGGGCCTGAAACGTCCTTTATATGGACGTTTCAGGCCCGTCGGCGGGCTAGATCGCGTCGAGGGTCAGCCGCAGGCCGTCCTCGAGGCTGGTCTGCGGCTGCCAGCCGAGCTCGCGCTCGGCCAGGCTGGCGTCGAGCGAGATCCGCTGCACCTCGCCCGGGCGGGCCGGGGCGAACTCGGGCTCGAAGCCCTCGGCGTCGCCGAGCCGGCCGAGGATCTCGACCAGGTCCAGCACGCTGGCCTCGCGGCCGGTGCCGATGTTGATCGCGCCGCTCGCCCGCGAGCCGGCCGCCGCCAGAGCCGCGTCGACGACGTCGCCGACGTATATGTAGTCGCGGGTCTGGGTGCCGTCGCCGTAGACGGTCGGGCGGCCACCGGAGCGGACCAGGCCGCAGAAGATCGCCACCACGCCGGCCTCGCCGAGGGGGTCCTGGCGCGGGCCGTAGATGTTGCCGAGCCGCAGCGCCATGCTCGAGACCCCGTAGAGGCGCTCGTACAGCGCCAGGTAGCCCTCGGCCGCGTACTTGCTCTGGCCGTAGGCGGAGAGCGGCGCGATCGCCGTCGCCTCATCCAGCGGCAGCTGCTGCCCGGCGCCCTCGCCGTAGATCGCGCCGCCGGTGGAGACGAAGACGACCCGCCCGACCTCGGCGCCACGGGCGGCCTCGAGCACGTTGGCGGTGCCGCCGACGTTGACGGCGGCGTCGAAGGCAGGGTCCTCCAGCGACTTGCGGACGTCGATCTGGGCAGCCAGGTGGAAGACCGCCTCGGGTCGGCGCTCGGCCGCCGACGCCGCCAGCGCGGCGGCGTCGCGGATGTCGAGCTCGACCAGCTCGGCGCCGGCGGCGAGCGCCGAATCGAGGTTCGAGAGACGCCCGGTCGAGAGGTCGTCGACGACCGTGACCTCGTCGCCGCGCGCGAGCAGGCCATCGACCAGATTCGAGCCGATGAACCCCGCGCCGCCGGTGACCAAGCACTTCATCAGGGGGCCGATCCTATGGGGATCGGCCGGGCCCAGGCGCGAGATCGGTTTGAGAGCGGGCTGGGAGGGGCAGCCGAACGTCCCTGCTACCTTGCCGCCCCATGAGATTGATCGTCACCGAGAAGAACAACAGCGCCAAGAAGATCGCCGAGATCCTCGGCGCCGGCACCGGTGGGCCCAGCACCGACAAAACTTTCAAAGTCCCGTACTACACGTGGAGCGACGCCGACGGCGACCACATGACGATCGGGCTGAAGGGCCACGTGCTCGGCCCCGCCTTCCCCGAGGGCTACTCGAACTGGCAGAAGACCGACCTCCACGATCTGATCGACGCCGAGCTGATCAAGGAACCGACCGACAAAAATGTCGTCAAAGCGATCAAAAAGGTCGCCAAAGAGGCCGACGAGCTGGTGATCGCGACCGACTTCGACCGCGAGGGTGAGCTGATCGGGCTCGAGGCGCTGGAGGAGATGCTCGACGCGAACCCCGAGCTGGGCTCGCGCGAGGGCACCGCCGACGGCAGCCTGGAGATCAAGCGCGCCCGCTACTCGGCGCTGACCAAAGAGGAGATCGAGCGCGCCTTCGGCGACCTCGACACGCTCTCCTACCCGCTCGCCAACGCCGGCGCCGCCCGCCAGGACATCGACCTGCTCTGGGGCGCGACCCTGACCCGCGCCGTCTCCATCGCCAGCCGCCGCTTCGGCTCCAACTTCCTCTCCGTCGGCCGCGTCCAGAGCCCGACCCTGGGCCTGATCGTCGAGCGCGAGATGGAACGCCGCGCCCACGTCGCCAAACCGTTCTCGGAACTGTTTGCGAAGTTCGAGCATCCCGACGGCACCTTCGAGACCCACCACAGCGTCGACAAATTCTGGGAGCGCTCCGAAGCGGAGGCGGCGCTCGCCGGGACCAGCGCCCCGGGCGTCGTCAAAGCGGTCACCGCGCGCAAGAACACGCGCAAGCCGCCGACTCCGTACAACACCACCGCCTTCAGCACCGACGCCTCCAGCCGCCTCGGCATCACCCCCGCCAGCGCGATGCGGATCGCCGAGGACCTCTACATGGACGGCTTCATCTCCTACCCGCGCACCGACAACACGGTCTACCCGCCCTCGCTGCCGGTGCGCGAGCTGGTCTCCTCGCTGGTCCGGGTCAAAGAGTTCTCCGCGGCCTCCGGCCTGCTCGACGGTGAGCTGAAAGCGACCCGCGGCAAAAAAGAGACGACCGACCACCCGCCGATCTACCCGACCCAGGCGATCCACCCGGGCGCCCTTGAGGGGCCGAAGAAACGCGTCTACGAACTCGTCGTGCGCCGCTTCCTCGCCACCTTCAGCCCGCCGATGATCACCGAGTCCACCCGCGCCGACATCGAGGCCGGCTCGGAGACCTACTTCGTCCGCGGCTCGGTCCTCGTAGATGCCGGCTTCGCCGGCATCTACACCTACGCGCGCTCCGCCGACGAGGAGATCCCGGCTTTGCAGGAGGGCCAGGAACTGGCCCTCGACGGCGAGCCCTGGATCGTCGACAAGGAGACCCAGCCACCCGGGCGGATCTCCCAGGCGAAACTGATCGAGATGATGGAGGAGCGCGGCCTCGGCACCAAGGCGACCCGCGCCGACATCATCCAGAAGCTCTTCGACCGCGGCTACGTCTACGGCAACCCGCCGGTCCCCTCGGAGACCGGGATCGCCCTCTACGAGGCCTTCAGAAACTACGTGCCAGCGATGGCGACGCCGGAGATGACCGCCCAGCTCGAGGCCGAGATGGACCGGATCGCCGCCGGCGAGATGACCAAGGGTGCCGTCGTCGGCGAGAGCCGCGACCTCCTGCACAAGACCTGGACCGAAATCGACGGCAGCCGCGAGGACCTGGCCAAAGTCATCTGGAAAGGGATGGACGAAGACCGCATCCTCGGCCCCTGCAAGGTCTGCGAAGAAGCCGGCCGCAAAAAGGAGGACGGCTCGCCCAACATGCTGCGGATCATCCGCGCGAAAAAATCGGGCAAACGGTTCGTCGGCTGCAGCGGCTGGACGCTTGACGATCCCAACTCGTGCGACCAGACCTTCCCGCTGCCCCAGCGCGGCGACGTCTTCCGGCTCGAAGATCGCTGCTCGATCTGCGACCAGACGCCGCGGCTCAAAGTCGTCCCCTTCCGCGGCCGCTCCTGGAACCTCTGCCTCAACGACGACTGCGAGTCGATGCAGGAGATGAAGAAACGGCGGGCCGAGCGCGAAGCCGCGAAAGCCGCGAAAGCGGCGATGAGCAAAAAACCGCCGGCCGTAGGCGACGAGGACGCCGCTCCCGCGAAGACGAAAAAAGCGAAAGTGAAAGCGTCCAAAGCGGACACTGCGACGCGCGGGCGCAAACGCGCCAAAGCCGCGGCCAAAGGCTGAGGCCGCGGCGTTGTTCATTTCCCTGGAGGGAGTGGACGGCTCGGGAAAGAGCACCCAGGCAAAGCTCCTCGTCGAGGCGCTGGGCCCGGAGACGGTGGCGATCCGCGAGCCGGGCGGCACCGACGCCGCCGAGCGCATCCGCGAGCTGCTCGCCGACCCGGCCGTCGAGCTCGAGCCGCTGGCCGAGCTGATGCTCTTCTGCGCCGCCCGCGCCGACCTCACCGAGCGGGTGATCCGGCCGGCGCTGGAGGATGGCCGCGACGTCGTCTCCGACCGCTTCTCCGACTCCAGCGTCGCCTACCAGGGGGCGGCGCGTGGGCTCGGGGTGGGGGAGGTGATCGGCCTCTGCGACACCGCTACGGATGGCCTCTGGCCCGACCTGACGCTGCTGCTCAAGGTCGATCCCGAGCTCGGCCTCGGCCGTGCCCAGAGCGAAGACCGCTTCGAGGCCGAGGGGCTGGAGCTGCAGCGGGCCGTCGCCGTCGCCTACGAAGAGATCGCGATAATCGCCTCCGACCGAGTCGTCGTCCTCGACGCCACCGGGACCGTCGACGAGGTCCACGCGCGAGTGATGGACGCGGTCCGGAGCCGCACCCAATGACCGGCGGTCGTATTTCTCTCCGCTATCCGGACAGAACTACGACTGCGCTGCGATGAGCGCGGCGCTCGACACCGCCACCGAGCACCAGGCCCGGGCCCGCGTCGCCCTGACCGCGGCTCTCGCCGCCGGTCCCTCTCACGCCTACCTCTTCCGCGGCCCGCGTGGCGCCGGCAAGCGTGCCGCCGCCCGCGCCCTCGCTGCCGAGATCCTCGCCACCGGTGCCGAGGATCCCGACGACGCCCGCCGCCGCGCTCTGCTCGACCCCTCGCCGCATCCCGACCTCGTCTGGCTGGCGCCGCGCGGCGCTCAGCACCTGGTCGACGAGGTCCGCGAGCGGGTGATCCGCGCCGCCGCCTACCGGCCCTTCGAAGGCGGCAAGCGGGTCTTCGTCGTCGAGGCGGCGGAGGCGATGCGCGACGAGAGCCAGAACGCGCTGCTGAAGACGCTCGAGGAGCCGCCCGAGTTCGTCCACCTGATCCTGCTCAGCTCCGAGCCGGAGGCACTGCTGGAGACGATCGTCTCGCGCTGCCAGCCGGTCGATTTCGCGCCGCTCCCCCCCGAGATCCTCGAAGCCGCCCTCGCCGCCGATGGGCCGATTTCGGGAGATATAGGCCCGGAATCGGCCCATCGGCCGGAGGTTGGGGCGGCGGCGCGGCTTGCCGCGGGGGATCTGGAGCGGGGGCGGCTCTTGCTCGGCCCGCGTGGGGTGGAGCTGCGGGTCGAGGTCGAGCGCTGCCTTGCCGCTGCGATCGCCGGTGAGGTCGGCGCGGCGCCGTGGCGGAAGCTGCTCGTCGGCGCCGAGGCGGCCGGCGCCGACGTCGAGGACGCGACCCGCGCCGCCCTCGAGGAGGAAGCCAAGTCCGGCCTCAAGCGAACCGCCCGCGAGATCGGCGAGGAGTCGAAACGATCGGGCCGTCGCCGGCGAACCGAGATCCTCGATCTCGGGCTCGAGCTCTGCGCGCTCTGGCTGCGCGACCTGGCGGCGCTCGCCGCCGGCGCCGAGGACGTCGTCTTCAATCGCGACCGCTTCGACGTCCTCCGCAGCCAGGCCAGCGGCCTCGAGCCCGGTTGCGCACGGGCCGGCGCCGAGGCCGTGCAGGAGACCCGCCGCAGCCTCGATTTGAACGTCTCGGAGGAGCTCGCCCTAGAGGCCCTTTTCTTCCGGTTGGAGCGGCTTCTCAGCTAGCGCGGCGCCGTTGCCGTTGCGCTCCTCGGCCGCCTGCTCGCGGACCTTCTCCAGCGCCCGCTCCTGTGCCAGCCGCGTGATCTGGGCCGCCTGGCGGGACATGATCACGCTGAAGTTGAGCGCCAGGGCGAGCAGGAAGAAGAGCACGATCGAGAACAGGGCGACGTTGGTGTCGCGGACGCCCATCGCGTCGGCGACCAGCTCCAGCAGGCCAGGGAAGGCGGCGCCGGCGAGCATCCCCAGGCCGGCGACGAACCAGATCACGCTGTAGCGCTCCTGCAGTCTGTCGCGGCGGATCAGCTCGAGGATCGCGAACATGAAGGCGATCGCCAGCAGCGCCGCCAGGATCCGGGTCTGCGAGGTGAGGTGGACCGTGGTCGGGTCGCTCACCGCCGCCAGCGGGCTCATCGCTCCGCCTCCACCCGCCGCGGCCGGAACTGGCCGACGAGCAGGACGACGACGCCCTTGAAGATGAAGAAGGCCGAGCGCAGCGGCGTCAGGAAGGAGCTGCCGCCGGCCCGCTCGAGCATTCGCACCGGCACCTCCTCGACCCGTAAACCCTCGCGGACCGCCAGCTGCAGCGACTCGATCTCGGCGAAGTCCGGTGAGTAGTGCCTGCTGAACAGCGACATCACGCGGCGGTTGGCGGCGCGCATGCCGCTGGTCGTGTCGGTGAAGCGCTGGCGGGTTGCCAGGGTGAGGAAGAAGCGGAAGACGCTGGTCCCGATCCGCCGCGAGAAGGTCGGCTGGTAGTCGTCGACGCCAACCTCGGCGGCGGGGTCGGTGTAGCGCGAGCCGATCACGAGGTCGGCGCGGTCGGCTTCGACCTCGGCCAGCAGTCGCGCCACCTCCGGCGCCGGGTGCTGGCCGTCGGCGTCGAGGTGGGCGCAGAAGTCATAGCCCTCGCGCAGGGCGTGCAGGTAGCCGGTCTGCAGGGCCGCCCCGAGCCCCTGGTTGAAGGGGAGGGTGGCGACGAGGACGCCGTTCTCGCGCGCTGTTCGGGTCGTCGCATCGGCGGAGCCGTCGTCGACGACGAGGATGTCGACCCGCGGCATGGCCTTGCGGACGTCGGCGATGACCTCCGAGATCGAGGCCTCCTCGTTCCAGGCCGGGATGAAGACGAGCGTGCGCATCGTCTTTCGATTCTCCCACGAAGCCGGCCATCCACCGTCGGCTTCCTCGCGGCGAGCAATGGATTGTGTTAGTAAACCTTCATGAGTAGCTTTAACGCGTCGCCTGCCAGGCCGCGGCCCAGTGCGCCTCGAATCGGCATGCGCCTCTGGCTGACCGGCGCCTTTGGCTCGGTCAGCCTGATCACCGCCGCGGCCGTCTACCTCTTCGGCGACAACGTGCAGGCGTTGATCGCCGCGGTGATGATCGGCGTCCTCGCCGGCTTCCTGATCGCGGTCGCGATCTCCCACCGGGTCGTCCGCCTCGCCCGCGCCGCCAAAGAGATGGCGGGCGGCTCCTTCGACGCGCCGCTCAACGTCTCCGGCCCGGACGAGATCGGCGACCTCGCTCGCGCCCTGGACTCGATGCGGGCCTCGCTGAAGGAGAGCTTCGGCGTCCTCACCGCCGACCGCAACAAGCTGGCGGCGATCTTCGACGGCCTCACCGACGTCGTCATGGTCGTCGACTTCGAAGGCCCGATCCGCTTCTCCAACAAAGCCGCCTCGCGCCTGCTCGACTCCGCCGGCCGGCCGCCGGATGTGGTCCTGCCGCAGCTGCACCGGGCCTCGGAGGTCGGCTTCGCCGCCCACCCGGCGCTGCGGATCGGCGACCACGCCTACGCGATGACCGCCCGCTCGCTGCCGGACGAGCGCGCCGTGCTGGCGGTGCTGCGCGACCGCACCGATGAGCTCCGCCGCGAGCTCGCCGAAGCGGACTTCGTCTCCAACGCGGCCCACGAGCTGAGGAATCCCCTGGCCGGGATCTCGGGCGCGATCGAGGTGCTGCAGAGCGGCGCCAAGAACGACCCGCTCGACCGCGACCACTTCCTCTCCCGCCTCGCCGACGACGCCGAGCGGATGAACCGACTCACCCAGTCGCTGCTGACCCTGGCCCGGGTCGAGTCCCGCGGCGCCGCTGAGAGCGAGGTGGTCGACGTCCCGGCCGCGATCCGCGACGTGGTCGCCGCCGTCGAACCGCCGCCGCACGTCGCTTTGGAGGTCGAGGTGGAGGGTGAGTTGGCCGCCACCGGCGACCCGACCCTGCTGCGACAGGTGATGATCGGACTGCTCACGAACGCCTTCAAGAACACGCCGCCCCCGGGCACCGTTACCGTTCGCGGCCGGCATGACAGCGAGGCGGAGGTCATCTTGGAGGTAATCGACACCGGGTCGGGGATCCCGGCGGCGGAGATCGAGCGCGTCTTCGAGCGCTTCTACCGCCGCAGCGAGTCGCGCAAGCAGGAGGGCTTCGGCCTCGGCCTGGCGATCGCCCGCCGTATGGTCGACGTGATGGGCGGCCAGATCGGCGCCGATTCAGTTCTTGGCGAGGGCAGCACCTTCTGGGTCCGCCTGCCCGTCGCCCAACCGAGCCCAACCCCAGTCGCATGAGCGGAGAGCGAAGATGAGCACGGGACGAATCCTGATCGCCGACGACGAGCCCTCGGTCCGCGACTCGGTCGGCTACGCGCTGGCCCAGGAGGGCTTCGAGGTCACCGCCGCCGCCGACGGCGACGAGGCGACCGAGCTGCTGGGCAACGGCATCCCCTTCGACCTGCTGATCCTCGACATCATGATGCCGGGGCCGAGCGGCCTCGACATCTGCCGCGAGGTCCGCGCCCGCAGCGCCGTCCCGATCATCGTCCTCACCGCCAAGGACGCCGAGGTCGACAAGGTCGTCGGGCTCGAGGTTGGTGCCGACGACTACGTGACCAAGCCCTTCTCGGTGCGCGAGCTGCTCGGCCGCGTTCGGGCCCAACTGCGCCGGCGCGAACTCGATCGCTCGCCGTTGGCCCAGGCCGTGAAGATCGAGGCCGGACCGGTCTCGATCGACCTCGTCCGCCACGTCGCCACCGTGCGCGGGCTGCCGGTCAACCTGACCCGCTCGGAGTTCCAGCTGCTGCGGCTCCTGGTCGGTCGCCCCGGCGAGGTCTTCGCCCGCGCCCAGATCATGGAGGAGCTCTGGCAGACCGAGTTCGACGGCGACGAGCGCGCCTGCGACGTCCACATCTCCAACCTGCGCCAGAAGGTCGAGCGCGACCCCCAGCGCCCCGAGCTGGTGCTGACCGTGCGCGGCGTCGGCTACAAGTTCAACGCCGACGGCTCCTGAGCAGCGCCGGTCCGTGCCTCGACCTGGGTAGGGTCAGGGCTGTAAGCGTGAACTAGGAAGACAGGGGAGGCCCAATTGCCACTGGTACCGATGGTCGTCGAGCAGACCGCTCGCGGCGAGCGCTCCTTCGATATCTACAGCCGCCTGCTTGCGCAGCGGATCGTCTTCCTGGGGGAGCAGGTCACCGATGACCTCGCCAATCTGATCATCGCCCAGCTGCTGCACCTCGAGTCCGACGATCCCGACAAGGACGTCAGCCTCTACATCAACTCTCCCGGCGGCAACGCCTACGCGGGCCTGGCGATCTACGACACGATGCAGTTCATCAAGCCCGACGTGCAGACGATCTGTTACGGAATCGCGATGTCGGCCGGTTCGTTGATCCTCACCGGCGGCGCCAAGGGCAAACGGATGGCGTTGCCCAACAGCCGCATCCTCATCCACCAGCCCAGCGGTGGCTTCGAAGGTCAGTCCTCCGACATCGAGATCCACGCCAAAGAGATCCTCTCGCTGCGCTCGCGGCTCGACGACATCTACGCGACCCACACGGGCCAGTCGCGGGAGCAGATCAAGGAAGACATGGAACGCGACAAATTCTTCCAGCCCGAGGAGGCTGTCTCCTACGGCCTGATCGATCGCGTGATCTCATCGCACGAATACAGCGAGACCGGCAACGGCGTCGCGATGGGCGGGGTTTAGGCCCCCACGGGGCTCAAAGTCGAAAGCGGCGCGGCCCTAAGCGAGCCGGCGCCAGGCCCAGAAGCCGGCGCCCGCCGCGGCGCCGGCGGAGATCACGCCGCCGAAGCCGGCGCGGCGCAGTTGCGGATCGCGCAGGGCCAGCATGAAGGCGAGGGTGTCGGCGGCGTCGAGCGCCGCCGCGGCCAGGGTCG
>JAENWU010000138.1 GCA_016649905.1 Thermoleophilia bacterium | reverse complement strand
GGTTGCGCGAGCCGGCGTCGCGCAGGGCGCGGACGATCGTCCCCGGCAGGGCGCCGATGTAGGTGCGGCGGTGGCCGCGGATCTCCGCCTCGTCGCGGACGCCGCCGACCGAGATCCGCTGGAACTCACGCCCCAGCGCCTTCGCGATCGAGCGGCCGAGGCTGGTCTTGCCGACGCCCGGCGGGCCGACGAAGCAGAGGATCGGCCCCGGCGAGTCGGGGTTCAGCTTGCGCACCGCCAGGTACTCGAGGATCCGGTCCTTGACTTTCTCGAGGTCGTAGTGGTCGGCGTCGAGCACTTTGCGGGCGTGCTTGATGTCGAGGTTGTCCTCGGTCTCGTTTGACCACGGCAGCTCGACCAGCCACTCCAGGTAGGTGCGGATGACGCCGTGCTCGGCGGCGGCCGGCGGCAGTTTCTCCAGCCGCGAGAGCTCGCGCTCGGCGGCTTTGAGCGCGTGCTCGGGCAGGCCGGCGGCCTCGATCCGCTCGCGCAGTTCGTTTGCTTCGGCCTGTTGCTCGTCGCCCTCACCGAGCTCGTCTTGGATCGCTTTCATCTGCTGGCGCAGGAAGAACTCGCGCTGGCCTTTGTCGACTTCGGACTGGACCTGGGTCTGGATCTGGGTGCCGAGCTGGACGACCTCGAGCTCGCGGGCGAGGATCCGCGCGAGATGGCGCAGCCGCTTGGCGACGTCGATCTCTTCCAGCAGCTTCTGCTTCTCCTCGACGCTGATCCGCAGCGAGCCGGCGATCAGGTGCCCGAGCGCCGTCGGGTCGTCGATGTTGGCGACCGCGAGCTGCAGCTCCTCCGGCAGGTAGGGGATCTGCTCGACGATCTCCGAGAAGGTGCGCTGGACGTTGCGGGTCAGCGCCTCCAGCTCGGGGCTCGGCTCGCTGACGTCGGGCAGCTCGGTGATCTGCGCCAGCAGATAGGGCTGTTCGGAGAGGTAGGCGCCGAGGCGAACCCGCTGGGTGGCCTGGACGAGGATCCGCAGCGAGCCGTCGGGGACCTTGACCATGCGGGCGACGACGCCGGCGACGCCGACGTCGTAGAGGTCGGCTGGGCCCGGCTCCTCCTTCTCGGGATCGCGCGAGGCGACCATCACCAGCGTCCGGTTGGCGCCGAGGACGTCGTTGACGAGCTCGATCGAGCGCTCCTGGCCGACCGCCAGCGGCGTCAGCGAGTCGGGGAAGGTGACCGAGTCGCGCAGCGGCAACACCGGCAGCGCGTCCGGCAGCGGCGCGCCCGCGCGGATCAGCTCCTCCGCATCGAGCGGGGATTCGACCACCTCGAGGACCGGGGCCCCCTCCATCAACTGCGGCCTATCGGCACCCGGCGGGCGGTCTCTTCGGGATCGCGCAGGGGCAGCTCGATGCGCAGCACGCCGTCCTCATAAGTGGCGCTGGCCCGCTCGGCGTCGACCTCTACCTGGAACTCGACGACGCGGCGGAAGGGACCGGAGGGGATCTCGACCTGCTGGTAGACGCGGCCCTCGGTCTCCTGCACCGGCCGCTCGCCGACGATCGCCAGGTGGCGGCCGGAGACCTCGATCCCAACCTCGCTCAGAGCAACGCCGGCGAGATCCACCTTGACGATCGCCCGCTGGGGCTCGCCGCAGTAATAGACGTCGACGTTGGGCGAAAAGCCGGTGGTGCGCCGGCTCACGTAGCGCCCGCGCCCCCAGGCGTCGCCGAGCATCTGGTCCATCTCGCGGCGCATTCGGGCGAAATCGGCGAAGAGATCGCGCTGGGTCATCCCCAAAAACATAGCCCGCCCGGCCTGGGGGCGGCTTACGCCACCTTGGAGGCCCAGCGCGGCGCCCGCATCAGCAGCACCGGCTGCCGCGGCGGCACCAGCCCCTCGGGGCGGTTCGGCCGGAAGGTCGCGCAGGGCTCGCTCAGCTCGAGGGCGCAGAGCCTCTTCTTGTGGAAGAAGCAGTCCTCGCAGGTGGGCGGTTTTGGCTTGCGCGGCATCGGCTCGCGCATGGTGGCACCGACGCCTGCCAGACGTGAGCGACGACCTCGCAAATCCCACACTTCTTTGAAACAGCTTCGTGACATCTTCCCCGCGTCTTGCGGGTGCGCCGGCCGGCGTCGCTAACATCCGTCCGCAATGGAGGCTCACGACCGCAGCGAGAAGCTCTCGGCCTCGCCGCCGCTTTTCAAGAGCGAGTTCCTCAACTTCTTCTCCCGCGTGCATCCCGCCGTGCCGGCGGTCATCTTCGTGCCGGTGGTTGTCGGCATGGAGTGGCTGGGGATCCACAACAGCTACGGGATCTGGCAGCTGCTGCTGCTCTCACTGGCCGGGATCGGCGTCTGGACCCTGACCGAGTATTGGCTGCACCGGATGGTCTTCCACTGGGAGCCCGACAACGCGGTCGGCCGCCGCATGCACTTCATCATCCACGGCATCCACCACGACCATCCCAACGACAAGATGCGCCTGGTGATGCCGCCGTCGGTCTCGATCCCGCTGGCAGCGCTCTTCTTCGCCGCCTTCTGGCTGATCCTCGGCGATGCCTCCTTCCCGGTCTTCGGCGGCTTCATCTTCGGCTACCTCGCCTACGACTACACGCACTACTACGTGCACCACTTCGTCCCGAAGACGACGTTCGGCAAACGCCTGCGCGAGCACCACATGCGCCACCACTTCCAGGACCACCGCTTCGGCTACGGCGTCTCCTCCCCCCTCTGGGACCTCGCCTTCCGCACCCTGCCGCGCCGCCGCAAAAAGCAGTAACCCTGCAGGCACGCACAGCGGCAGCTCTTCATCACGTGGAAACCAGCTCCAGCACGAAGCGTGACGGACTTAGACCCCACCCCGCTGTGGTCAAAGTCGACTGCGGTTCAGCTGCGGAGATGAGAGGAGGACGGGGACCCGACCCTGGCCCGCAGTGCCAGCTCCAGCTCGAAGCGGGCGTCGGGATCGTCGAGCTGGTCGCCGATCAGCTCGCGTAGGCGGGCGATGCGGTAGCGGGCGGTCTGCGGGTGGACGTGCATCTCGGCCGCCATCGCGACCGCGTTGCCGTTGTGGCGGACGTGGGCCAGCGCGGTCTCGCGCATGCGCTCGCTGGCCTTCTCAGTGAGCCCGTCGAGCGCCGCCAGCCGCCGGGCGGCGATCCGCGCCGTCAGGGGTCGCGCCTCGAACAGCAGTAGCTCGGCGAGGTGTTCCTCCGCAACCACCAACCCAGGGCTCGGTCGTCCCCGCCCCGTCTCGGCGGCGAGCAGGGACCGCGCCAGGGACCACGACTCCGCCACACCCTCCGGCTCGGCGGGCGGGCCGAGGACGAGCCGGGCGGAGGCCGCGGCGGCGGCGAAAGCGTCGACGCGCCCCGGCCCATCCGGATCGGCGAGCAGCAGGCAGCCGACACCCTCGAGCACCGTCGCAAGGCAGTCCGGAGGGAGCCGGCGCCCGATCGCCGCCAGGTCGGCCTCGGCGCAGGCGGCGGCCGCGATCCGGCTGGGCAGGGTCCACCCCGCAGTGCGGGCGGCGGCCGCGAGGTCGGCCTGCTCGCCCGGCGTTTCGCTGACCAGCAGCGTCGCCAGCTCCTGGCGTCGGCGGCGGCGCAGGTCCTCGACCTCGGCCTGCGCCTCGGCGTAGCCGTCGACCGAGTCGGCCGAGATTTCGTCGATGTAGGCGAAGATCGCCTCGGCCAGCAGGGTCAGCGGCTCGGCGTCGAGCTCGGCGCGCCGGCCGACGGCGGCGATCCGCCGCCAGGCGACCCGGGCACCAACCCGGTAGGCAGCCAACAGCGAGTCGAGGGTGCGGCCCTGGCGCTGCTCGCCGCGGCCGAGCTGGACGTAGACCTCGCGACCCGAGCCGCGGCCGGCGTCGGGGTCGCGGATCAGCGAGACGAACTGGAGCAGGGCCTCGCCGACACCGGTGCGGATTCCACGACCGAAGCGACCCTCGAGCGGCCGCGCGTACTCCGGCACCTGGCGCGCGATCGTCGCCAGGATCTCCTCGGTGATCGCGCCGAGCTCGGGTTCGATCAGGTCGGCGACCTGCTCGGGCAGCCCGCGCCAGGGCTCAGAATCCAAGCTTTTAGTCATTTAGTTGATAAGAATTTGCTTCAAATCGTGGCTTTGACGCTAATACATATAGCGCAGCTCGGCGTATCTTCAGTCCATGGGCGAGATGACGACGACGGAGAAGGCGGTCAACCTCGGTGCAGTGGTGATCCCCTTCATCGCCACCCTCGCGGCAATCGTCTTCCTCTGGAACAGCTGGGTGACCGGCGCCGACCTGATCATCGCCGCGGTCATGTACATGCTGACCGCCGTCAGCATCACCGTCGGCTTCCACCGCCTGCTCACCCACCGTTCCTTCCAGACCTCGAAGCCGATCGAATACACCTTCGCGATCCTCGGCTCGATGGCGGTGCAGGGACCGGTGATCTCCTGGGTCGCCGACCACCGCAAGCATCACGCCCACACCGACGAAGAGGGGGATCCGCACAGTCCCCACGTCAGCCCCGATGGCGGTGTCCAGAGTGTCTTCGCCGGGCTCTGGCACGCTCACTCGGGCTGGTTGATGTCGAGTCAGGGCCGAGCAGACTGGAAGAAGTACGCGCCTGACCTATATGAGGACAAGGGCATGAGATACATCAACCGCCATTTCGGCGCCCTCGTCTACTTCAGCCTCGCGATTCCGGCACTGCTGGGCTTCCTCGTCACCGGCACTCTCGTCGGCGCCCTCACCGGCCTGCTCTGGGGTGGCCTGGTGCGAATCTTCTTCGTTCATCACATCACCTGGAGCGTCAACTCCGTCTGTCACTTCCTCGGTACGCGCAGGTTCGACACCGATGACCACTCCACCAACGTGTTCTGGTTGGCGCTGCCGTCGCTGGGCGAGTCCTGGCATCACAATCACCACGCCTTCCCGCGCTCGGCGGTGCATGGTCTGAAGCGCTGGGAGCCAGATCCCTCGGCTCTGATCATCTCCACAATGGAGAAGCTGGGGCTCGCGCGCAACGTGATTCGCATCTCGCCTGAGCGCCAGGCAGAGCGCACGCGCTAGCAACACTTCCTCCTTTTCACCATTTGGCTACCCAGCCAACCGAATGGTCGTCGAAACCCTCTTGACCGGGTTCGGACTCACCGTGAGTGTGTGTCTGCCACACTCGTGTGAGTTACAAATCCCCCTTTTGGATGGAAAGGAAATGATGCCCAGCACTTCAAATGTTCTGGATGAGGCTCGACAGCTCGTCCAGAGGCGTCTCGCAGATCTCGACGAGGAGCGCCAGCGCCTCGAGCGGGCACTCGCCGAGCTCGGTGGCAAAATCGCCAAACGCGCCCCCGGCCGGCCGCGTGGCAGTTCCAAAAAAGCCGCAGCCAGCACCGCTACCACTACCACCGCCACCCCCAAACGCCGCAAACGTCGCGGCGGTACCCGGGCCGACCAGGCGGTGAAACTGATCGAGGATCAGCCCGGCATCAGCGCCTCCGATGTCGCCAAGACGATGAAGATCAAGCCGAACTACCTGTACCGCGTGCTCGGCGACCTCGAGAAAGAGGGACGCATCAAAAAGGACGGACGCCAATACTACCCCGGCGGCTGACGAAAGCTCGCCCTGGGACTGTTCGAGGCCGGCCTGGGAAGGCCGGCCTCTTTCGTCCCTAGATCAGGCCGAGCTGGCTGACCGCGTCGCGCTCCTCCTGCAGCTCCATCGCGCTGGCGTCGATCCGCTCGCGTGAGAAGTCAGGAACCTCGAGACCCTGGACGACGCTCCACTCGCCGCCGCTGCAGCTGCAGGGAAGGCCGCAGATGATGCCCTCGCCGATGCCGTAGGAGCCGTCGGCCGGGACCCCCATCGAGACCCAGTCACCGTCGGCGGTCCCGAGCACCCAGTCGCGGACGTGGTCGATCGCCGCGTTGGCAGCGGAGGCGGCGCTGGAGGCGCCGCGGGCCTCGATGATCTCGGCACCCCGCTTGGCGACCCGGGGGATGAATTCGTCGGCGATCCAGGCCTCGTCGTCGACCGCATCCCAGGCGCTCTGGCCCTCGACCCTGGCGTTGACCAGGTCGGGGTACTGGGTCACCGAGTGGTTGCCCCAGGTGGTCATGTTGCTGACGGACGAAACCGGCTTGCGGAGCTTGTTGGCGAGCTGGGAGATCGCCCGGTTGTGGTCGAGGCGCATCATCGCCGTGAAGCGCTCGCGCGGAACATCCGGGGCGTTCGACATCGCGATCAAGGCGTTGGTGTTGGCCGGGTTGCCGACCACCAGGACCCTGATGTCGTCGGCGGCGCCGGCGTTGATCGCTTCGCCCTGGGGCTTGAAGATGCCGCCGTTGGCCTCGAGCAGGTCGGAGCGCTCCATGCCGGGCCCGCGCGGACGGGCGCCGACCAGGAGACCGACGTTGGCGCCGTCGAAGGCCTGCTTGGGATCGTCGCTGATGTCGATCCGACTCAGCAGCGGGAAGGCGCAGTCGTCGAGCTCCATCGCCGTGCCCTCGGCGGCCTTGATCGCGTTGGGGATCTCCAGCAGGCTCAGCTCGACCGGCGTATCGGGGCCGAGCATCTGGCCGCTGGCAATCCGGAACAAAAGCGCGTAACCGATCTGACCGGCCGCGCCGGTGACGGTGACCTTGACGGGGGTGCTCACGAGATCGTCTCCTTGGAGTTGGGGGTTTCTCGCGACCGCTAGGCCATTGCGGCCTGGAGGTTCTCGTCGATCGAGGCCAGGAACTCCTGAGTCGTCTGGAACTCCTGGCCCGCGCCGACGAGTAGCGCGAGGTCTTTGGTCATCTTGCCGCTCTCGACCGTCTCGATGCAGACCCGCTCGAGGGTCTCGG
>JAENWU010000130.1 GCA_016649905.1 Thermoleophilia bacterium | reverse complement strand
GACGGCGACGTCGTACCCCGACCCTGCGGCTATTGCCGCTCAGCCTCTCGGCGGAGCGTCTCCAGCTGTTCGCGCAGCCAGGCGGCAGCGCCGTCGCGAGCCCGCGCTCGATCGTCGGCGACGGCGCTCTCCGCAGTCGTGGCGCGCTGCTCTGCCGCCGCCAATCGTTCTTCGGTCGCGTCGGCCTGGGCCTCGATCTCGTTCAGCCGCTCCTCGGCCGCGGCGATCGCCTCCTCCTTGGCCTGGCGCTCGCGTTGCAGCTCTTCCTCGTGGCGCAGTAACAGCTGCTCGCGCTCACGCTCGGCCTCGGCGCGGACCCGCTCGAGGTCGGCTTCGAGCGCCTCGATCTCGGCGCCGGCGCGCTGCTCGGCCCGGCTCGCCACCTCGGCCGCCGCGACCAGCTTGCGCTCTGCCTCTTCGATCCGAGCGTCGAGGCCCTCGCCCCTCGGCCCGTCGGTTTCCGTACTCATTGCAGGCTCAATCTAATACCGGGATGGCGGCGACGTCACGGTAGGCCTCGATCAGGCGCTCGGCCATGCGTGCGGCCGAGAGGGTCGCGGCCCGAGCGGCACCGGCAACGCGAGGGTCGGTGGCCTCGAGATGGGGACGGACGGCGGCGCTCCAGGCGGCCGTGTCGAAGGGCGCGCAGAGGCAGCCCTCGATGCCGACTAGCGCGTAGGGGGCGATCCCGACCGGGGTCGAGAGGGTCGGCACATCGCAGGCCAGCGCCTCGATCGCCGCCATCCCGAAGCCCTCGTAGTCGGAGGTGACGAGGACGGCGTTGGCGGCGTTGAGCCAGACCGGCATCCGCTCGGGCTCGATCGAGCCACCGCTGATCAGCTCGGCCCCGCAGGCGGCGGCCAGCTCGGCGGCGCGGTCGTGGCGCTTCTCGGGCCGGTTCGGGTTGGCGGGGAAGAAGAGGTAGCGGCCGTCGGGCTCGAGCCCGAGCGAGCGCCGCGCCTGGGTGCGGGGGATCGGCCCGAAACGGCCGAGGTCAGGCCCGCAGGGCAGCACCGCCGAACCGGGCACAGCGGGCAGGCCGGGTCTGCTGTTCTCCTCGTGGAACAGCGCCCGCGAGACGACGCCGACCAACTCGATCCGCCAGGCCAGCCGCCGCGACATCGCACCGACGATCTCGTGGCGGACATCGGTGCCGTGGAAGGTGACGATCAGCGGTCGCGCCCCGGCGAGCTTCGCGCACCAGCCGGCGAGGCCGTAGTGGGCGTGGACGAGGTCGAAGCGCTCGCGGCGCAGCAGCGCCCGCAGCCGTCGCGTCGCCGGGACGTACTCGCCCTTGCCGCGCGGAAAGCTGAAGAGGTCGATGTCGATCCCGCGCTTGCGCACCTCGTCGACCTGGTCGCGGACCCAACGGCCGCGTTGCGGCGCCGCGGCGTCGGGCTCGAAGTTGGTGACGACCAGGACGCGCACCCGGAGCAGCGTATCCGCGCCGGCCGCCGCTGGCGGCGGCGGCGCGGTGCCACAATTGGGACCCATGGCAAACGGATCGTCATCTCCTGCAGCTGCGCTCGCCACCGGCGTCGCCGCCAGGAGGGTGGCCAACTACGCTGGCGGCGAGTGGCTGGCGGCGGCGGCAGCCGAGACCCTCCAGGACCGCAACCCGGCGACCGGAGAGGTCCTCGCCGAGGTCCCGCTTAGCGGTGCCGCCGACGTCGAGCGCGCGGTTGCGGCGGCACACGCCGCCCAGCCGGCCTGGCGCGCCACCTCGCCGCAGAACCGCGCCCGGGCGCTGATGGAGTTGCGGCAGCTGCTCGACGCCAACCGCGACGAGCTCGCCGCGATCGTTACCGAGGACATGGGCAAGACGATCGACGACGCCGCCGGCGAGGTCGGCCGCGGAATCGAGTCGGTCGAGTCGGCGATCGGGACCCCGCACCTGCTGAAGGGAGACAACCTCGAAGGGGTTGCGCGCGGGGTGGACGTCGAGATGGTCCGCCAGCCCGTCGGCGTCGTCGCCGCGATCACCCCCTTCAACTTCCCGGCGATGATCCCGCTCTGGTTCCTTCCCTACGCGGTCGCCTGCGGCAACACCTTCGTGCTCAAGCCCTCCGAGCAGGACCCGCTCGCCTCGCTGCGGATGTTCGAGCTGATCGACGAGGCGGCGATCTTCCCGCCGGGGGTCGTCAACCTCGTCCACGGTGGCCACGACGCAGTCAACGCGCTGCTCGAGAGCGACGGGGTCGATGCGATCTCCTTCGTCGGCTCGGCAGCGACGGCGCGCTACGTCTGCAGCACCGCCGTCGCCCACGGCAAGCGGGTGCAGGCGCTCGGCGGCGCCAAGAACGCGATGGTCGCGATGCCCGACGCCGACCCAAAGCTGCTCGCCGACGGGGTCACCTCCTCGGCCTTCGGCGCCGCCGGTCAGCGCTGCCTCGCCGGCTCGCTGCTGGTTCTCGTCGGCGATCCCGAGCAGCAGGACCTCTCGCTGCGCCGGGTGGTCGAGGCGAGCGCGGCGCTGCGAACGGGCGCTGGCGCCGACTCCGGGACCGACGTCTGCCCGCTGGTCTCGGTCGCCGCCCGCGAGCGGGTCGAGGGCGAGATCGGCAAGGCCGAGGGGGAAGGCGCAACGCTGGTCCTCGACGGCCGGATCGGCGGCGGTGAGGCCGGCGCCCAGCTCGGCCCGACGATCATCGACGACGCCCGCCCGGGCTCGCCGGCGCTCGCCGAGGAGCTCTTCGGGCCGGTCCTGACCGTGCTCCGCGCCCCCGACCTCGACGGCGCCCTGGAGCTCGTCAACGGCTCCCGCTACGGCAACGCCTCGGTCATCTTCACCTGCTCCGGCGCCGCCGCCCGCGAGTACCGCTACGGCGTCGAGGCCGGCATGGTCGGCGTCAACATCGGCGTTCCGGCACCGGTCGCCTGGTTCCCCTTCGCCGGCTGGAAGGACTCGATCGACGGCGACCTCCACGCCAACGGCAGCGACGCGGTCGACTTCTACACCCGCAAGAAGGTCGTAACCTCGCGCTGGAAATAGCGAGAGGAGATTCGATGACCAAGAGCACCGACTTCACCCCCGAGGAGTGGGAGATCGTCCGCGAGGGCCCGACCAGCGCCGGCATGATCGTCTCGACGGCCCAGCGCGGCGGCAGCTTCCGCGAGGTCTTCGCGATGGCCAAGGCCTACACCGAAGCCCGCAAGGAGCACGGCGACTCCGAGCTGCTCGACGAGCTCGTCTCCCACAAGCCCGAGCTCGACAAGACCAAGGCGCACTCGCCCGAGGAGCTCAAGCAGCACGGCCTGCAGCACATCCGCGAAGCGGTTTCCCTGGTCGAGCAGAAGGCGAGCGCCGAGGAGCTCGGCGACTACCGCCGCTTCGTCGTCTCGCTCGCCGAGCGCGTCGCCGGCGCCAAGTCGGAGGGCGACAAGCAGGTCAGCGACGCCGAGAGCGCGGCGATCGCCGAGATCACCCAGGCGCTCGGCGCCTAGCACGGCTCTCGCCAGTATCCCGGGCGCGAATCGACACATCCGCGTCTTGTTCGGTGCGCCGGCGCCGTCCAGCATCGATCCCCAACGAAGCGAAGGGGGAGTCGATGTTCTACGCGTTGTTCGGATATTTGCACGCGGCCGTCGCCAGCCGGGTGCGCCGCATCCAGCGGCTGGCGGCGGGGGAGTCCGGCCAGGGGACGGTCGAGTACGTCGGCCTGATCCTGCTGGTCTCGCTGCTGATGGTCGGCATGGTCGCGGCGATGAAAGGGTTCAACGGCAAACAGGGGACCGAGCTGGCCGACGTGATCGTCAACAAGATCAAGGAGGCCGTCGACAAGGTCGCCTTCAAATAGGCGCGTGGCGCTTTCCTCTCGGACGTGCGGGAGGAAAGCGCCACGTCGTGAAAGACTCGCCGCCATGACCGCCTCCCGCAGCTACGCGCGCGCTCCCGCCGACATCCGGCCGGTGACGATCGACCCGGGCTTCGTCGAAAGCGCCGACGGCTCGTGCCTGATCTCGCTCGGCAAAACGCGCGTCATCTGCACCGCCTCGGTCAGCGAGACGGTGCCGCGCTGGATGCAGGGGCGCGGCAAAGGCTGGGTCACCGCCGAGTACGCGATGCTGCCGGCCTCGACCGGGGACCGCAAGCAGCGCGACATCTCCAAGGGAAAGCAGGACGGGCGGGGGGTCGAGATCCAGCGCCTGATCGGGCGCTCGCTGCGGGTGGTGGTCGACTTCAAAGCGCTCGGCGAACGCAGCGTCTACGTCGACTGCGACGTCCTCGAAGCCGACGGCGGCACCCGCTGTGCCTCGATCACCGGTGGCTACGTCGCCCTGCGCCAGGCCTTCCAGAAGCTGCTCGATGCAAAGGCAATCGAGGCGATGCCGCTGACCGGCTCGATCGCCGCGGTCAGCGTCGGCATGGTCGACGGCCGCGCGCTCTGTGACCTCGACTACTCCGAGGACTCGACCGCCGAGGTCGACGCCAACGTCGTCATGACCGGCGACGGTGGCCTGGTCGAGGTGCAGGCGACGGCGGAGAGGACGCCGCTCTCGCGTGCCTCGCTCGATGAGCTTCTCGCGCTCGCGGAGGGCGGCATCGCCCGCCTGCGGGAGGTGCAGGAGCGGGTCCAATGAGTCATCGCGGAGCGAGCGTCGAACTCTGATATCCGCGAGTGGAGCGATGACGAAACCCGTATTCACGTTGGCGACTGGCAACCGCCACAAGGTTGTCGAGATGGTCGAACTGCTGCCAGACCTCGACCTGCAGCCGCTTCCCGCTGAGTTGGAGATGCCGCCCGAGGATGGCGACAGCTTCGAGGCCAACGCGCTGATCAAGGCGCGGGCAGTCCACGCCGCCACCGGCGAGGCGGTGGTCGCCGACGACTCCGGGATCGAGGCCGAGGACCTCGGCGGCGCCCCCGGCATCCTCTCGGCGCGCTACGCGGGCATCGGCGTTTCCGACGAGGTCAACCTCTCGAAGCTGCTCCGCGAAGTCGACGCCGCCGGCGGCAATCGTCGCGCCGCCTACCTCTGCGCCCTGGCGCTGATCGACGCCGACGGCACCGAGCACGTCTTCGAAGCCCGTTGCGAGGGAAGGCTGCTGGGCGAGCGCCGCGGCGAGGGTGGCTTCGGCTACGACCCCGCCTTCGTCCCCGACGACACCGGGCCGGCCGACGAACGCACCTACTCGGAGCTGAGCGCGGCCGAGAAGAACGCGATCAGCCACCGCGGCCGCGCCGCGCGGATGCTGGCGCGGCATCTCGGCGCCGGCGGTAGAGAAGCCCCGTGATCCGCACCAAAAGTGGCGCCGCCGGCCTCTCGATCGCCTCCAATGCGAGTCTGATCGCGCTGAAGCTGGCGGCTGGCGCGATCACCGGCTCGATCGCGATCCTGACCGAGGCGATCCACTCGCTGATCGATCTGGTCGCCTCGGTGATCGCCTTCATCTCGGTTCGCAAGGCCGACGAGCCCGCCGACGCCGAGCACCCCTACGGGCACGAGAAGGTCGAGAACTTGGCGGCGACGATCGAGGGGATGCTGATCCTCGTCGGCGCCGGGATCATCGTCTACGAGGCGACCCACCGCCTGGTCGTCGGCTCCAGCGTCGACTCGCTCGGCGTCGGCATGGCCGTGATGGGGTTCTCCGTGGTCGCCAACCTCGGTGTCTCGACGATCCTCTACCGCCAGGCCAGGGCACACGATTCCGCTGCGCTCGAGGGCGACGCCGCCCACCTGCGCACCGACGCGCTCACCTCGGCCGGGGTCCTGGTCGGCCTCGGCCTCGTCGAGATCACCGGCAACGCCTCCTTCGACTCGATCACCGCGCTCGTCGTTGCGGGGGCGATCGTGGGCGCCGGGATCAGGATCATCCGCCGCTCCTCCGGCGTGCTGGTTGACGAAGCGCTGCCGCCGGAGGAGATGGACCGGATCGAGCAGGCGATCACCACCGCGCGCACCGAGGAGGTCGCCGGCTACCACAAGCTGCGCGCCCGCCGCGCTGGCAGCCGCCGCTACATCGACCTCCACGTCCAGTACGTCGGCGGCACCACGCTTGAGCGTGCGCACGAGCTGGCGCACCAGATGCGGGCCTCGATAGAGGCCGAGATCTCCGGCGCCGAGGTGCTGATCCACGCTGAGCCCGAGACCTCGTTCCGCGAGCCCGACGACAGCGAGTCGGGGCCCTACCGCTCTGGTTGATCCTCGGGCCGTTGGGGCAGCTCGCGCTCGACCCCGGGCGAGGTCCGGGATCTCCTTGAGCCGGCGAGCACGGAGGCCAGCTTTCTCGCGAGGTCGTAGTTGTTCCCGCTATGCGGAGAGAAATACGACCTCGTGAGCTGACGGATCTCCGCCCGGAGCAAGCCGTCCGCCCTACGGAGGCGGCAACAAATTGACCGCGGCGGCAAGCCCGACCGCGATCAGGGTGATCGTGTAGCCGGTGTAGCCGCTGACCGCGAAGAGGACCGCGGCGATCGCGCAGACGACGACGACGGTGAGCCAGGATGCTCGGGCGAGGGTCACGGTCGGTATTTTCAATCACATGCCAGACGCCGCCGCAGCCGAGCCCATCACCGACGGCTCCGCGGAGGCGGCGCTGGCCTTCCTCAGCGAGATGTCGCCAGACCTGCGCGGCGCCGCGATCCTCTCCGATGACGGAGCCGTGCTTGCCGCCGCCGGTGAGTCCGGGCGCTGGCGCGAGGACGCGGCGACGCTGTTCGCGGTGGCCGACGCGGCCGAGGGCGAAGCGGTCGAGCAGGTCCACGTCGCCACCGAGCAGGGTGAGGTCTTCGCGCTGCGCCACGAGGGGCTGGCGGCGATCGCCGTCACCGAGCGCTTCGCCCTCGCCTCGCTGATATTCTTCGACATGCGCTCGACCCTGCGCGAGCTCGCCCGCGACAATCCGGGGGGACGCGACTGATGCCCCCCAAGCCGCACCGCATCCTGCTCGACCGGGTCTCCGGCTACGCCGACGAGGCGGCCGCCTACGTGCGCCGCCGCCGCGTCTCCCGCCGTCCCTTCGCCCGCCTCTACTACGCCAACGGTCGCAGCACCGACCAGGCCGGCGACTCGGACGCCGGCGCTGAGCTGTTCGTCGCGGCCGGGCGCCTGATCGAGGTCGCCGGCAGGGCGCCGAAATCATGAGCGAGCTGATCGATCCCGCCGTCTGCGAGCGCGTCCTGGCGCGGGCGCTGGCCCACGGTGGCCGCTTCGCCGAGATCTTCGCCGAACGCCGCCAGGGCCTGACGATGGCGATCGACGAGTCGCGGATCGAGTCGGTGCAATCTGGCGCCGAGGAGGGCGCCGGGGTTCGGGTCATCGACGGCGGCACCACCTACTTCGCCCACGTCGACGGACTCGACCCAGCCGACCTCGAGCGCGCCGCCGAGGAAGCCGCCTCGGCGCTGCGGGGCGAGCGGCGCGAGCCGCGGCCGCTGCAGGCGCAGGCGACGACGCCGGTGCCGATCGAGCACCGCCCCGAGGGGGTGGCGCCCTCGCGCAAGGCGGGGCTGCTGCGCGAGCTCGACCAGCGCGCCCGCGCCCAGGGCGCCG
>JAENWU010000019.1 GCA_016649905.1 Thermoleophilia bacterium | reverse complement strand
CCCAGGAGAGCGAGCCGTTGACCCAGCCGCCGCGCGCCCCCGGGCGCATCAGCCGCGCCATCAACCGCGGCCGTCCGCGGGCCGGCCGCAGAGAGAGCTCGATCGCCAGCGGTCGCTCTCCGGCCGGCGCCGCCGGGGCGTCGATCAGCGCCCGCAGGGACCGTTCCCACGCCGGGCCATCCGTGCTGGCCGGGCGAGCCTGGCGCCGCGCGCGCTGGCCGCCGGCGGCCTCGCCGGCGGCCGCGATCACGATCGCAGCGACGTGCTTGCAGTTGTATCCCACCGGGCACGTGCACTCCCCGTCCTCGAACGCGAGGTTCCCGTCAGCGTCGGTGAAGTAGGCGGTGGCGGTGTAGAGCGCGGTGCCGGCCACCGAGCCGGTCAGCGTCAGATCCCTCGGAGACCACTCGGCCGCCACCACCCGCCGGCCGCGCGCGTAGCCGCGCCCACGCTCGAACGACCTCGACCCGACCCCTTCTCTGACCCCCGACAGATCGATCTCGCTCAACTCATCGATCGCGCTGTGCATGAAGGGCGACATTAGCGGCGACAGAGGACCGCCACGCTCGCCCGCCGCCAGTGCGCGACCACCGCCTGATCGAGGCGCCCGACCCGACTCCGCCGGACTGAATGATCGCTAGGCGGACTGGCCTTGCTGCGCCGCCTGCTCCTTGACGCGGCGAGCGGCCTTCGCGTAGGCGATCATCCGGTCGCGGCGGCCGATCGCGAGAACGACGCTCGTCGCCGGGGCACCGTCGGTGGGCTCGTTGCGGTAGACGAAGCGGTAGCGCGGCTTCCCGCGCCAACCGGGCTCGTCGAAGCGGACCTTGCGACAGCCCTTCAGCACTCGGGGAGGCTTACCCCCCATCAGCTCACCGCAATGCGGGTTGCCGTGCAGCTCGACCACGATGCGCGCGACCTCGCGCCTCAGGGCTTCGTCCAGCTGATTGGCGTCGGCTTTTGCCTCCGCCAGTGCTTCGACCTCGTGCTCAGCCTCCGGGGAGCTGCCCAACGAACTCCCCCATCCCGATCTCCTCCAGGAAATCGCCGGCGCTCAGCCGCTCACCGTCGCTCTTCTCGATCCGCTCCTGCAGGAACAAAGCCAAGCCGGCGTTCTCGAGCTCTTCTTCCAGCTCCTCGATCCGTTCCCTGGCGGCAACCAGGTCCACCGTGGGCACCAGCGACGCCGATCCCTCCTGGCCGCGGGTCGTGATCCGGATCGCATTGCTCTCGGGATCGGGCGAGGGCTTGCGCCGGGAGGACGCCTTCTTGACAAGCTGAGGCAGACTGCGCCGCGCCTCACTCGTGCCCAGCGCTATCGGGGTCTTGCCTCTGGCCGCTGCCATGCAGCGAGGGTACCACTAGTTGTACAAGTGGGAGCGACGAGACTTGGCAGGCGCCTCAGGGGCTATGCAGCAGCCGCCGGCCGTTGAGCGATTGGATCGGGCGAGCGTTGTGGTCATAGATATCCGTGAAGGCGGCGATCTGCTCGCGCGATAGTTCCACCGGCTGGCGGAACAGCTGCCAACTGATGCCCTCGGTGCACGGCGGAGTCGTGAGCGAGCCCGAATAGGACCATCGGTGGGCGCTTTGCGGGTGGGGAGACATCAGCGACGTGGGATTGAGCCCGCCGTGGATCGGCAGCTGCTGGCGCGCGTGCTTGGGAAGCGCATGGATCAGGGGCTCGAAGGCCGGGTTCGCCCGTCCCTGTCGAATTAGCACCCCAAGAACGGTGGTGTGACCACCGGGGTCTGGGTAGACGAAGTGAATCTCCAACGGAAACACCTTCCCGTTCACCTGGTGCTCACTGGGTGCGTGAAAATGGAAGCGTTCCAAGCCGGACCTGGCGCCAGCGATGATAATCGCGCTACCCGGCTCGTAGTTCGCCTCCAAGTCGTGGCCGTTGTTGTCAACCTCGACCTCGGATGGGTGGTAGGTGAAGCGAATCGGCTCAAGGGTGGCCGAGCTGCCTCCCGCCAAGTCGATCGGCGACTGCCTTCTACCGTCCGCGCACTCGGCGTAGGCGGGGTCCAGCGAGGCCCAGTGCGAAGGGCCGTCGGTGGACCCGTAGCCGTAGTGAGCTGCGTGCTCCCCGCTGTTTGATTCGTGGTCGCTGCCGTAGCCACAGCCCGCCAACAGCCCGCCCACAAGTGCCACAAGCCCGACCGACACCGACGTTCGGCGCCACCAGCGGCGGGTCATCACACTGCCCGGATGGGGTAGCGAAAGCTGATCGCCATCGATCATATGCCAGCCGGCAGGAAGCCGCTTTCCTCGGCAGCGGATCGCGACGGGACTCGAACCCGCGACCTCCGGCGTGACAGCTGCTGGAGCTTCCTCAACTGCTTACTTCACCCACGGAAACGTCAGGAGCGCCAGGAAATCGGGGGCATAGAAAATGCGCGAATGTCGGCCATGTTCAGATGCGGAACGGTCGACCCGGTCGACATCTCTGCCATGCCTACCTGTAGATCCTCGCTCGCCAAGCGATACATCAGGAACCGACCATCGGCCAGATCTGGGTCTGGTCTCAGGAGGACCGTGCGCTGCCCAGCACTGGCTTCACTCCTCCGGGACTCGATAGATACCGCCCACCGGGGCCTCGCGCGCCAAGATCAGTCGCCGGCAGTTGGCACGGCCCGCTTGGTCCAAAGTGTGTGCGTCTCCGAGTTGACCCGTTGAGCATTGGAAAAGTCGGCTGACGCTCGTCCAAGGTCGGTGGTGCGAACAAGTGGGTGAAGCCCATCCGGATCCTTAGGTGCAGTCTTGTGCTCGGAGTCAACGATCAAGGAGCACAGATCGCCAAGGACAACGTCACTCGCCATCTGCCATCCCTTTGCTCCCCGTAACTGCATCCTTTAGCTCCCGCGCGACGTACCGCCTCTGGCCGCGAGCGCCAGCCTTTTCCTCAGTCAGTACCCCCCGTTCCTCCATGCGCCGGAGCAACCGTAGCGCCGTGGGGCGGGAGACGGCGAGGCGGCTCTCGATCGCGCGGGTGGTCACGACCGGGTTCTCGCAGATCAGGTCGACGAGTGCGAGGGCGTTGGGGGTTCCGAGAGAGGAAGCGACCCCCCGGTAGCGCTCGCGGAGATCGACGATCCGCCCGGAGCGCTCGACCGCGTCCGCCGCTTGGGTCTTGACCGCGGTGAGGAACATGTTCACCCAGGCGATGACATCGCCCTTCTCGCGGAGCCCCTGCAGGGCGGCGTAGTAGTCCCCCCGGTGCTGCTCCAGGTAGGCGCTGAGGTAGAGAAGAGGCGCAGGCAGTTTTCCGCAGGCGACCAGGAAGAAGACAAGCAGTAGCCGGCCCAGCCGGCCGTTGCCGTCGAGAAAGGGATGGATCGTCTCGAACTGGGAATGCAGGAGTGCGTTTTGGACGAGCAACGGCATCTCGGGCTCCTCGTGCGCGAAGCGCTCCCAGTCGGAGAGGAGGCCTGCGAGCTCAGCGGGCGGAGGCGGCACGAAGGGAGCTGACTCGATCGTTGACCCGGGCGGGCCGATCCAGTTCTGCGTCGTCCGAAACTCACCCGGGGACAGCTCGCGGCCGCGGACACCGTCCATCAGGCGTCGGTGCATCTCCCGCAGCAGCCGAGCACTGATCGGCAGCTCGCCGAGCCGCTCAAGGCCCCAGCGCATCGCTGCGACGTAGTTGACGACTTCCTCGACGTCGGCTCCCGGGTTGCCGCCAGCCGCGTCGGCGTCGAGCACCTCGCCGATCGTCGCTCTAGTTCCCTCGATCCTGATCGAGGACACGGCCTCCCGCAGGAGGTAGGGCCGGACGAGCAGGTCTGGGTTCGGGACCAGGCGCCCGACCGCCGCGAGCTGACCGAGGGACCACTCGGCGTCGGCCAATAGGCTCACCGAAGAGGTCGGCAGGTCCAGCGCTCGCGGGATAGGGGCCGGGTGAAAGGCAACGTACCCGTGGCGACCCGGCGTTCTGCGGGCAGAGCCGAACGGATTCGGCCGGTAGCGGTCCAGGTCCATTCGCTGACTCTAGCTCACCCTAACTTATTTGTCCAGAAACGTTAGGGTGAGGACCAAGACCCTAACGGCGGTGTTCAGGTGGATTCCGAGAGCAGCTGGCCCAGAACCCCGTCGAAGACCTCGTCGTCGAGCTCCTCGACCTCGATGCCGACGTAGCGACCGGGGTTCAAGCTCCATCCCTGGGCCTCGATCTCCTCGATCGTGGCCACCTTGCAGAGACCCGTGACATCGGCGTAGACGCCGTCGGGGAAGCGCTCGGAGAAGAGAGGGCTCTTCCCGCTGGCCAGCTCCGGCTCCTCGCCCCGTCTTCTCCTGCCCGAACACGGAAAGCTCCTGACTGGGCGAGCGGCGATGGCGTTCGACGAAGTGGGCCGAGTGCACGAACATGCCCCCCCGAGCCGCAGGCCGGATCGAGAATCCGACCGTGAAACGGCTCGATGATCTCGACGATCAGCCTCACGATCGACATCGGCGTGAAGAACTCGCCCGCGCCCTGACCCCTCGGCGAGCGCGAACTTGGCGAAGAAGTACTCGTAGATCAACCCGAAGGCGTCTCCTTCGAGATCCTTCATCCCGTTAACCCGCGCCGAGCTGGGCGAGCACCCTGCGATCACCGCCGCGCAGATGGGCCACCGCGATCCTCGCATGACGCTGCGCGTCTACACCGACGTGACCGGGATTAAGCCGCGGACGCGGCCCGGCGGCTCGCTGGGCAGCGACGATCGGAGTCCCGTCAGCGATCCCGATCGCTCTGACCAGCGCTTCAGAGTCCTCCGATACTGAAAAAGCAATCATCTTTGAGCTACTTGGAAGTATGTGGATACGTAACTGCTTCATTTTGCATCAAACTTGAGCTAATATGAAGCATGCCTCAGATCACCACCGCGAACAGACTTGCCGCCATAGCCGAGGATCAATGGGGACTCCTGACTCGCCAGCAGGCGGAACATGCCGGTGTCTCTCGCGCCACCCTTCAGCGTCTCAGCAGCGAGGGCTCGATCCTCGAGCGGATGGCTCCCGGCGTCTATCACCTGGCGGGAGCGCCTCTTCCCGATCATCTCGCGCTGCGCGCCGCTTGGCTTCAGCTCGCGCCCGAAACGCTCGCCTGGGAGCGCAAGCCAGAGCAAGGCGTTGTCTCCCATCGCTCCGCCGCGGCGGTGTACGGGCTCGGGGATCTGCCGGCCGATCGGCACGAGTTCATCGTCGCCGAGCGCAAGCAGGTGCGGCGCCCGGACGTCCGCATCCATCGCGGAGAGGTGAAGAGCGGCGAATCGGCGATCCTCGGGGGACTGTCTGTGACGACCCCGGCTCGCATCGCCGCCGACCTGCTCGGAGATCGCGAGGATCCCGAAGCGGTCGCGCGAGTGGTCGTCGACGCTCTTCGAGGTAACAACGAGTGGCCCGCGAATTTCGCCGTGGCCCTCTCCTCGCGCTCCGCGCAACTCGGAGTGCGAGGAGGTGACGGAGTTGCCGTTCTGGCGTCGCTGCTCAACCTGATCGGCGACCCCCTCACCTCGCAGTGGATGCAAGAGGCGACCTCCCAGCCCGTCGAGCTCACGCCGGGGTCGCCAACCGAAGTCGACGATCAGGCAAGCTGAGAAATCATGGCACGAGAAAGCGGCTACGCGAGCCCCAAAGCCTTCCGTCGCGCACTGACGGACAAGCTCAAGGGGCTCGCCGCGAAGGGCAAGTGGGAGCTGCCTCAGCTGCAACGACAGATCACCTACGACCGCTTGCTGGAGCGCCTCTACGTGATCGACAAGGGCTGGGTCGTCAAGGGTGCCACCGCGCTCTTGGCGCGCGACCTTGGGGTGCGCGGAACGATCGACATCGACATCTTCCGCCAAGTAGCGATCGAGATCGCGGAGCGAGAGCTCCGCGAAGCGGCCGCTCTGGATCTCGGAGATTGGTTCGAGTTCGAGGTAGGCCCGTCGCAACCGGCCAACGACGCCGCGAAAGGATTGCGGGCACGGATCAAAGCGTCGATCGGGGCCACCGTCTGGACCTCGTTCCACGTCGACCTGGTCGGAGCCGAGGTGACGATGACCGGAACGCCAGACGACGTGCCCGCCCTTGCCCGCGTGGCAATGCCCGATGTAAGCCAGCGGGGGTATCGCGTCTACCCCCTGGTCGACCACGTCGCCGACAAGGTCGCCGCGACCTTCGATCGCTACGGCGCCGCGGCGGCCGTCTCGACCCGCTACAAGGACCTCGTCGACCTGGTCGCGATCACCTCCGGAGGGTCAGTCGAGGCCGAGGCCCAGATGAAGGCGCTTGACTCCGAGGCCCAGCGCCGTGGAGTAACGCTGGGAGAGCGCTTCGAAGTGCCCGACCCCGATCTCTGGGTGCCCGGCTACGCCGCAGAGGCCAAACGCTCCCTGCTCGACATCGCCCAGAGCCTCGACGAGGCGCTCGCCATCGTTCGCCCCTTCCTCGATCCCGCCCTGGACGGGACTGCTCGGGGAACCTGGAACCCGGCCGCCTTACGGTGGGAGTGAGCGACACCGCGACCTCCGGCGTGACAGGAGCGACTTGGAGGGCGGCGAAACGGGCCAGATTCCGCTATTTGATGCGGAATGAGGAGCATCGCGGCGCTCCGATCTCAGCCCGCGAAATAGGCGCAGTTTGCGGCCGATTTACTGGGGTTTGGGCACCAGTGCCCATTGAGCCTGCTGCCGCATAGGCTTCGTCCGTGGAGATCGAGCGCTTCATTTGGACCGAACACGCGGAGATGCGCCTCGGCCAGCGTCGGCTCACCGCCGCTGATGTCGAGCAGGCTATCCGCGATGGACACCTCGACCGCCAGGTCAACGACGGACGCGCAGAATGGCTCGTAAGCGGGAGGACGGCCGACGGGACGGCCTTCGAGGCCATCTACGACCACCCGCATGGAGATGACGAGACCGCCGTCCGCATCGTCTCGGTCTGGAGACTCGATTCCTAGGCAGCAACCCAAGCCAGCGCTACCCTTGACGAGCATGTTCGCCTATTACGACTCAGACGCCGACATCGCCTGGTTCCCAACCGGCGAGTCCGATGATGTCGTCAGCGAGCGGGTGCCGGGCGGTCTTCGCGACTACGACCGCGCCACTCATGCGCTCGTGGCCATCGAGGTCTGGGACGCAAGCACTCGCCTTCCGGCAAGCATCCTTGAGGCTCTGCCCGCGCCGAGCGCTGCACAAAGCGCAGCTGCCTAGACCGGCAGTTACACGCTTTCGTTTCTCTCGGGAGGGCGGTCAAACCCTCCCCTCCCCGCCGATTAGTGAGCGGGCGAGTGCTTGTGCGCCGGGGCTATCGACTCCCCTTTTGCTCCGGCAGTTCCGGCCTCTACACGAATGGGGAATGATGGAAAACGATGTCCGACGAATACTGGGAACGGCGGTCTGACCTGGTCCCACCGCGGCGGTCTCATTTGGAGGCTCCCATGTCATTGCGATTGTCGAATCAAGCCCTTGGGGTTCAGTAATTCCTGGGTCATGAGCGTCTCATGTGACGTTGGCAGAGAGGGGTGGCTGCCGATGGCCTCCGGCCCCTGAGGCCGCGGGGTCGCTTCGTCCGCACCCCGCCCGATACTCCCGCCCATGGGCAAGAAGAGCAGGCGCTCCCGCCCGACGAGGCGATCCGCACCGCCCGCTCCCCGGCCGGCCCCCGAGGCCGGCCAGCGGGAGCCCGAGCGCCTGCTGCTCGACCAGATCGCCGCCGGCGCGCTCGACCCCCACCTGACTCAGATCGCCGAGGCGATCTGCGATCGCTCCCTGCTGCTGCAGACGATCGCCTCCGCCGAGGCGCTCGCCGAGCTCGCGGTCGGCGATCGGATCCGCATCAACAGCCACGCCACGCCCCGTTACCTGCACGGCATCGAGGGCACCGTCGTCGACCTCGACGAGGAGAGCGCCACCGTTTGCGTGCATCGCCCCGTCGGCCGCTTCAAGAGCGGCGAGGTCCGCTGTCCGCCGCTCGTCCTCGACCGGCTCGGCAGGGCCGCCTGAGGCCGTCGAGTGGAAGTCGATCCGCCATGAGCCGTGCCCGTCGAGCCGACCCCGACCTCGACGGCCTGATCGCCGAGGTCACCGTCGACTGCCACGACGAGGACGAGGCGCTGGTGGGGTTCGAGAACGCCTTCGACGACGCCCGCCTGCCGTGCCCCGGCACCGTCATCGGCGAGGACGTCGAGGTCCTATCGGTCGGCGCGAGCGGCGACCGTCGCGAGCTGATCGCCACCTGCCGGCGCGCCGGGCGGCGCCACGAGATCGCCCTCCTCGACGTTCAGATCCACACCACCGACGCAGCCACATCGCGCCTGCTCGCCGCATACCGCCGCTGGGTCGGCGCCTGAAGCGGCGCGACCTGAACAGTTTCAACTGGCTAGCTGACGTGCCTCACCACGTTCCGAACGCCATGAAGTAGATCCGGGCCCGCCGAGAGGCTGTGGGTATTGACGCCTACGACCTCAAGGAGGACCCGGATGCAGCACCGTAATGCCCCGCTCACCCCGAACGGCAGACGCCGCCTGGTGGCGCTGGTGGAGGAGGAGCACCTCACGAAGTCGACCGCCCACACCTGGGTCTCGCGCTGGCGGGAAGCCAGCGCGGGCCAGCGCCACGATCTCAGCTGCCTGCAGGATCGCTCCTCGCGTCCCCGCCGCAGCCCCGGGATGCTGAGCGACAAAGACCACGAGCGCTGCTGCGAGGTCCGCCGGCGCACGGGCTGGGGACCGCGACTGGTCGGCTCGGAGGTGGGCATCCCCCACGCGACCGTGCACCGGGCACTGCGCCGTCGTGGCTGCTCGCGGCGCCCACGGGAGCCACGGGAGGCCGTCCTCCGCTACGAGTGGCCCTGCCCGGGCAACCTGCTCCACATGGACGTCAAGCGCCATGCGCGCTTCCTGGAGCCCGGCCACGCGGTCACCGGCAAGCGCACCCAGCGCTCGCGCGGGGCGGGCTGGGAGTTCGTCCACACCCTGGAGGACGACTGCTCCCGTCTTGCCTATTCGGAGATCCACGACGACGAGAGGGCGCAGACCGTCACCGCCTTCACCCGCCGTGCCCTGGACTGGTTCTTGGAGCGCGGGATCGTCGCCGAGCGCCTGCTCACCGACAACGCCTGGGCCTACACGAAGAACAAGGATCTCGCCGCGCTGCTGGACCGCCGCCAGATCCTCCACAAGCGCACCAGGCCCTACACCCCCAAAACCAACGGCAAGGTCGAGCGCCTCCAGCAGACGATGGACCGCGAGTGGGCCCGGGGGCTCAGCTACCGCTCAAGCGCCGATCGCCGGGCGGCCCTGCCACACTGGCTCGACCACTACAACGAGCGTCGACGTCACTCAGCTCTCGGCAACCGCCCGCCCATGGCGCGTGTTCGGGACGTCTTGGGGCACGACATCTAGTGGCCGAGGCAACCCGAATTTCGATCGGGCCCAAAGCGCAACAGGCGTCGACCCTCGGCCCATAAGCGGGAGCGACGGGACTCGAACCCGCGACCTCCGGCGTGACAGTCGCTCAGTTCATTCTGATCGATTATGTTGAGGCCGCTGATTTGCAGGACTTTTTGGCCCGCGATGGCAGGAGGTTTTGCAGGCACCAGCGTGGATATGCGCCGATAGATCGTCGTTTCAGGCACTCCGCGCGAGAAGTGCCTGAACGCTCCCGGCGGGGTTAATCGACCTCCCTATACTCAGCTGGCAGAGCGCCTGGATCGCACCAGCCAGTTTGAGTGAGCCGCGACCTCCCGCGGCTTCTCCGGCTACTCCGCGGACGTCCGCCGATTCTGCCGTCTTCTAGGACATCGGTGGACTGACGACTTCGCCCTCCTTTTGCGCCACTGGTGGCTTCTTCGAGCGTTTCGGGCAGAAGATTGGCTTGGATTCCCGGTTCCCGTCAATCGCCGGTAATCGCGCCAGACACCACCCGTGCCGGCCAGGTCGCGCGGCCGTCGCGTCCAGTCGTGCTCTAGCTCGGGAGATCGCCTGCCATCGAGCGAGCGAAGGACTCGCTCTCCGAATCGTGCGCCGGGAGCTTTTTCACAGGTACGCGACCGCCGCACGCCGACTCGGCGGCGCTCAAGACACGAGAGAATTCGCCCAACGCAAGGACGTCCAGCGGCCGTTCCTGCGTGAGTCCGAGATTCCGGGAACGCAGCCATCCGGCAACCGACCGCGGCCTCATCGCACCGCTTCTGATCAACAGTGCAGCAATGACTCGTAGATCGTCGAGGGCAGGTGGTCTCTCGCCGTCCCCGTCCTTCCGCCACCGTGCAAGCGTCGCCCTGCTCATTCCGCCCAGGCTCATCATCTCTCGATCGCGGAGGCCCAGATCCTTGCTGAATGCCTTCAGTTGGTCGCTCAGGCGGCTGGCCTCATCCAGTTTTTCGAGCACCCTGAGGGTGGCCGCGTCTAGAGAAGGCTCCGTCGGTTCGTCCAGTCCGGTCGAGTCATCCTCAAGATGCTGCGTCGTTACGACCATGTCGATTACCTCCTCTTAGTCAGCGCGGCCGAGATAGCGCGCGCGACAGCCCACGAGGGTATGGGCGAAGTTTTTTAGGTTGCCTATTCCTGCATCCGAACGGGAAGGTAGCAGCGGAACGAGACAGAAGCAAGCCCTTCTTGCAACATTTATGAGCTGGCTTATAGACAATGACTGAGACAAATTCTAGGCAGCTGGACACAGATCCGTGTATCATGTGAATCGAGGGAGGTGCCGTAGAGGAACCGGGATGGTTCTGGGAATGACGGAACGACCAGGGGGATGCCGACGATGTCCGATGTGCCGCCTGCTTATGAACTCCTCGGCCAGAGTGCCGACGACCACCGCGATACCAAGGTCTGCTCATCCGAGAGCTATGTCGCCCTCGGACCTGGCATTGGAGCCTATGACTGGGACCACCAGTCTCGGTCGATCCCCTGCCCTCCGGACGTGGAGAACGGTTCGTACACCGAGCTACGCCTTGCGCCGAGTCCCGCGTCGGCGGTCGCGGCGGTCGTGATGCGGCAGCGCGCAGCCTCTCCGCAGCGATCAATCCTCCACATTCTCGACGATGCAATGGGGGCAGCGGTCTACCAGGTCAAGGCACCGGGCGTTCGCATCAAGGACGGCAGGGTCGACGGGCGGCTGGTCGCGGGCCCGGTCGGTCTCCGGCTGGAGGGGGAACAGGCGCAGGAGCGCCTGGAAGACCGGGCGATGGTCGCAGCCGGAGCAAGCGGGGCCGCCGAAGAGAGCCCTGAGTCAGGCTCGTCGGAAATCTGGAGCTCCGTCGCGAGGGCGTTCGACGAGGAGACGATTGCAGCGATCGAGTTTCCGGACGATTCGGTACACCCGACCCTCAAGCTCGACTGGCCCTTGGTCGCCGCTGCCCCGAGGCTGGAGGTGCTGACCGACGCGGGATTCTTCAAGCTCGAGTTCGTCGGCCAGAACTGCGTCCGGTGGAGGGATCTTCGCCGCATGAGAGATGTCGGTGGGCGCCCCGCGGGCTCGCGGTTCCTCTATTACCTGGCCCGTGAAGCTGCCCACGACGCCATCTCGTTGTCCGGCAGGAGCGGCTTCAGGGAGTGGGTCAAATTCCTGGTGGTGCTTCTCACCTTCCTGAGTTCTCTCGGCAGCCTCGGATGGCTCCTCTCCCATTTCTTTGGCTAGGGATCGGCGTGACCGGTGACGTCTCCGGACCCCTATCCGAGAGATGCTTGACTCATGCATCCGGATACTCGACCGGGCTTCTCATAACCGGTCGACGACTTGCCGCGTCTCTATTGCCGCATCTCTAGGTAGACGGTCGCGCCACGAAGAACCCGCCTCTCAGGTTCGTAGGCAAGCGACGCAAGCGATCTCGTCTCACTGCCATCCCAATATCCGTCTCGCTTTCCGGCCAGATCGAACAGACTCGTTTCGTGATCTGTCAGGTACCGAGGGGGTGTAGATGGATTGGTGGATTCAAGACAACGCCCGATAACGCCCCGCTATGTAGACCTCGCGGCTTTAGCGCCGGAGACCCGGCTTCCTCCAACTTGGAATGGCCGCCACCTCACGCGACTCCCGCCCGTCCCGGCCTTGCGCGCCTCACATCTAAGGACCGAAGGCCGTTTAGATACGGGAGAGCAGATCTAATTGGAGATCGCCGTCGCCACAATACGATGGACGGTGCTCAGTCGCTGGCTTACGGCGGAGCTGGAGGTCCCGACCTCCTCCGCTATCAGCGCCAGCGGAGCATCGTCGACATAGCGACGGATAACGATATGCCGCTGACTCAGGGATAGATCGGCGATAGCCCGAGCGAGGTCGTCCCTATCCCATGGCGCGAGGCGCTCGTGTACCAGTTCTTCAGCGCTAGCGGAGGTCGCCTCTGGAACGATAGACATCGGGCTTCGTCCAACAGAGTCCCGCTCAGGAACCAAGCGACGATGCTCTCGCCAGACGGCGCCGCGCATGTAAGCCTCCGCGAAACTTGGGAAACCTACCCGCTTGACGTCGTGACGCCTGACGGCCCTAACCAGCGCCATATAGGCGGCGTTCTCGAGGACCTTCCGCGAATGCCAGTCTGCCCCGGTCAAACGCGCCAACCGTCGTGCCAGCGGTCTGAAACGACGGATAATCTGTTCCATCGCGAAGCTATCGTCGGTGTCAGAGGACTGGGCGATAGCAATAAGGCCATCAAGACTGATGTTTCCGTGTATTTGACCCACAGCGGGTCCCCTTTCTCGTCTCTGGAAGGGGGACCTAGAAGTAAGGCCACGCGCGCTCGGCTCGTCTCGTCGGTTGGCCCAGGAGATCCCAAGCAGTGGACAAAACCCCTCAAATCTATGTAAGGAAAGTATCAAGTGGGCCAGCGAGGAGGTAAATGCTCCCGCTGGCCCTGTCCATCTCTTTACGCCGCAATCTCGTCTTCGTCGTCGTCCACGAGGGAGATCCTGGTCAGCTGCTCGAGCGCGTCTGCCAGATGAGGCGTCCACACGCTCGCTCGCTCCCTCCCATAGAACCGGCGGCGATCACTGTCGGGGTCAGCATCGACCTCGGCGTTTCCGAGCGTCCAGAGCAGTACCTCGAGGCCTGCGCGCAAGCGGGGTGAGGCCCCCGGTCCCCGGTACAGGTCGGTGTAGAAGGGATGGGCCACGTTGAGATAGAGGACACGGGTCCCGCCCTCCTGAACGCATCGAAAGAAGGGAGCGCCAGGCATTTCCTCGGTCTCGACGATATTCGTGATGCCCTCACGCCCCGCGACCAACTCCTGTTCGACGGCGGCTGAGCTCAGGCCTGATTTCCCGGCCCGCCTCTCTGCCTCCTGGTCGAGATTGTTTTGCGCCTCGACCTGACGCTGAGGCGAGTCCTCTGGGGTCCGGGTGGTCCGGAACTTTGCGGCCTCCTCGATGGCCTCGACCGAGGCCCGTTTCGCATTCTTGGCCTGCTCGGCCTCGGTGGCGACCCTCTTGGCCTCCTTTTCGTAGGCGCTGCGCATCTCTCCGATCACCTTGAACAGGTTTGCCTTGTCGGCCAGCATGTCCCAAATGCGGTCGTCCGGCGTGACCTGCTGCTTGGAGGTGGTGATCGAAAAGAAATCGTCGAGGGCCGCATCAAAGTCCACCTCGACGGCCCAGAAGCGGTCCGTCGTGGCATTGATTTTCCCCAGCCGCCGCGGGGGCCGGAGAACGTCGATCTGCCGGCCGTTGCGCAAGAAGATCACGCCGTTGTTGGCGTCGGCGATTTCCAACCGGTCGTTCATGTTCGTCTTCGACGGCTTATTCGTGTGCTTGAACTCCGGCTTGCGGAAGAAAGTCGCGGGCATCCGCGCAAAGCGAACGTTCATCGTCCCGAGGACTTCTTCCGTCTTCTTGTCCTTGACGGGGATCTTCGCCGGGGGTAGCTCGATCGCTCTGTCCACGTCGAGATCGTAGAAGCGGAATCCTTCCGTCAGGAACAGCGGATCGCACGGCTCGACGTCGGCCCCATCCACCGTCATAGGCGTCACGGTGAGATGGTTTCGATATATGACGCCGAGATTGGTGACGAGCGTATTGCGAAGCTCCTCGCGACGACGGCGATCGATCCGATTGCCGTCGAGTCGATCCCAGATCACGACGGTGCCGTGCTCGAAGTCCTCCCACCGCCTGGCCTTCTTGAGGTAGTCGACGACAAACTTGGGTGGCGTCTCCTGCTTCTCCTCCGGCATCTGGATTCGGTTGCCGACAGTCCAGTCGCCCCGCCTGATCTCGTCGATGTCCAGATAGGCGCTGCTCCACTCGCCGTCTACGGTCTTTGAGAAGACCGTCACACGGAAGCATTGACTTATCGACGCGCTTGGCAGTCCATATCCGTACTTCCCGAAGCCGTCCGTGTTGTCTGCGCGCGTACCGGCGCCCCAGACGAGCGAAGCTCGCACCATTTTCGGCTCCATGCCGTGTCCATCATCGATGATCGCCATCTGGGTCGGCTTTGCTCCGTCATCGAAGCCGAATACGACGTCGATCTTTCCGGCCCCTGCCTGAATCGAGTTGTCGACGAGCTCGGCGAGGGCAAATGCCGTGCTCTTGTAGCCGATGTCCCGCATTCCGCGGACAAAGGCATCGCCGACCATCAGGTCCCAGCCGAATTCATCGGACTCCAGCTTTGCGATGTAGTCGCGCTGCTCCTGAAGACCCTTCGGTATCGCTGCGGTCGTCATTCCGTTCCTTTCGTTGGACGAGCTCGGTTGGCCCGCCTTGAGGTTGTATAGGGGAGTAGACAGCTAAGGCAGAGCCGGCTTAAGGCTCCGGGTATCTGCGATACCTTCAACCGATGTCTCCATCCCCCGCAGAGAGATTCCGGGTTGAGGCGTCGGGCGAATGCACCAAATGCCGACGTCAGACGCAAGGATGGATCGCCTTCGGCGATCAAGACCCCGAGAACCCTGATCAAGGTCCGAGCGTGATCATCGATACCGGGGGCTTCATGGTGTTTGCATCGGGGATCGTCTGTGATGCTTGCCTCGGTGTTGGCGGCGCGTCCGGGGAGATGCCGACACTCTCCTGACTCCGACCGGATCCGATGGCCCGGTACCGTCGCCGAGGCAGACGATCTTCGGGCGCTCTTGGCGCGCCGCAGGAAAGCCAGCACTCTGATGGCGCGGCACCCAGTGGAGAACTAGTCTGGCATCGTGGCTCGACCAGTTGTCGGCGTAGACATTGACGGGGTCCTAGGCAATCAAGTCTCAGGAGTCCTGGATCGCGTAAACGCCCGCCTCGATCTTTCGCTCGACTACAAAGATGTTGTTCATTGGGACGTCCCGCTCGGCAATACGAGCTTTGTACCGGAGATTGCACTGGCGATGGCGGACCCGGCCTATATCCTCGAGATGCCGCTACATGATGGGGCCCAGGCGATGCTTCGCGAGCTCAAAAAGACGTATTACGTCAAGCTCCTCACCGTCAGACCGCCAGAGGCCATCCCGCCGACCATGCGGTGGCTGGCCCGAAACGAATTAGCTTTCGACGAGCTCGCACGGGCGGAGGAGGCGCGCAAGAGCCTCCATGAGGTCGACGCGCTGATAGACGACTACGTTGGGAATCTGGCTGAGTTCCTCGAAAATACTCCGGGAGCGGGGGTCCTCGTAGACCAGCCCTGGAATCAGGACGTCTCGACACTCGACGGTTGGAGAGATGATCCGAGGCTCATCCGCAGCGAGAAGTTAAGCGGGATCCCTGGGCTGCTGGACGGGCTCCTTCGATAGTTCGCCCCAAGCAAGCGCGTCCGCAGAAGGCCTGTTCAAAAAGCTCGACTGTCGGACGTGCCAGACTAAATATCTTCGCCGGAGCATCGCGTGACCCAGCTTGAACTCTCGATATCTGCCGCTGCGCATGACCAGGCGCGAAACCTGGACATCGATGCTCTGTTCCAACGCGCAACAGAGGCGACGGAGCACGCCTACGCGCCGTATTCGCACCTCCACGTAGGCGCAGCCCTCTTGACGTCGGCCGGCCACGTGATCACCGGCTCAAACCTTGAGAATGCTTCTTACGGATCAACGATCTGCGCCGAGCGAGTCGCCGTCGGACGTGCGGTCGCCGAAGGCCATCGGCAATTTCAGGCGATCGCTGTCGCCATCGAGTCGCAGACAGATTGGGTCAGCTCCGGTGTGTGCTGTGGTAGCTGCCTCCAGGTGCTTGCTGAGTTCGCTCCGCAGGGAGATCTTCTGGTCATCTTCCCTCAGGGTCACTCCTTGCAGGTCGCCTGCTTATCGGACTTAATTCCGGTTCGCTTTACGGCAGCGGATAGTTAGCCCTCTGTCCACGCGCGAAGGCTCGGAACTCGTGGCCGCGGGATGTTCCACGGCCAACGAGCGCGATCCTGAGTTTCCTGCCAGAAGTTGATATAGCGGTACACACCCATGGCTACCAGGCATACAGTCAATACCAGTATGTTGGCGGTTTCGTCGCTTATGGAAAAGGTATTCGATGGTATGACAGTATATGCGGCTGCTATCAGTACGTAGAGCCCACAAAAGCCAGCAAGAATCTTTAGGTTGAATCCGTCGTCACCCCATGCGACGCGTCGGAAGTGGCCCCAAACGCCATACAAGATAAAGAGCATGGGAAAGGCCCATAAAAGACGGTGCATATCTGCCCCGCCGTGCTCGATCAGAGGTTCGGCGCAAAACAACATGTATGCATACGCAGCCACGATCAGGACATCGATATAGACGCGCCACAGCTCGGTAGTTCTGACTTTGCTCGACATTTTGTAGCGGCGCGTCTCGATCGCGGCGTGCCACGCGACGAAACTTCGAACCACCGTGTAGTAGATCAGTACCAGGGCGATCCATACAGGCACGTTGGCGGCGAATGGCGCCTCGACCACGTCGGCGAAACGGATCAGACCCTGACCTAAAACGAGTGCGAAGAAGAAGTCGATCATTCGCACTAGGTGACTGGACGTGGCTGCCTCGGCCTGCTCGGGAGTCTCTCGGTCGAGCCTGCTCTCTATCTCCTCGCTCTCCGTCGAGAATGTTGCTGCGGCATGGGGCGACTGGTTCGGAGGCATGACGAAGGTTTCGGGGTTCATGCTCGACTCCCTTTGATGCAAATATGGAACGCAGTCGGCCAGCGGGCAGTCTTGACATCTGAGCCCCTACAGGGTCGCTACCACCTCAGGGTGTCTTATTACCTTCGCACGGCGCCAGACGCCGGAACATCCTCTGAGGAACCCAGCATGGCGAAGAGTCGCGCGCGGGACGACTTCCAGTTGCCGAAGGAAGGATGGTTGAGGCATATGACATCGACATCCTCTCCGGCCAGCCTCCCCGGGCCCCGTCGGAGACCAGGCCGATCAACTTCGAGATCCTCGACACCGAGCAGCCGCCTGGCCCAGTTCCCAACCCCCACCCCGATCGCGACGACGACCCGAGGACGGAGGATCTCGAGCTCGTCGAGGACGTACCTCGGTGGGCAGTTCTCCCACATCGTCCCGGTCGGAGCCGAGACGCCCGACTCCGGCGAGCATTTGACGGCCTCGAAGAAGGCGCAGTCTTCCCAGCCCCGCGCCGCTAGCTGGGGCTCGATCTCACCACGGATGGGCCATCTTCCTTCCTGACTCGCACGGATCGCTGCCAGATATTGGCCGACGCGGAACTCGAAGTTGCGTCGTGACCCTTTTCCCAGCCGGTCGTGAATGTGTCCTCGGACGATCCACCAGTTCGCACCGAGGGGGCCGTACTTGTTGAGGTTGATCGCGATGGCGCAGATTCCACTCTCGCGGTAGCCGGATCCGATCCAGGGCACCGAGATCTCCGCCCGCCAGGCAGGCGGTTTTGGAACTGCGCCAGCCCAGCAATCTATGCATGCGTCGCAGGCCTCGTAGAGGGGCCGTGCCCTGCCATCGCGGAGAAGCCCGTGAGCTTCGTACATCGAGAGGAGACGCCGCGTGAGATCGACTTCCCAAGGGCCGGCCCCGACGTCCGTCTGCGCCAGCTTCGCAAGGAGTCCCTGGGCCGAGTGCTCATCGGGATCGAAAACATCGTCCGTCATCGCCTCAGTTTCCACCCTCTGGGCGCCCAGGACCCTACGGTCGAGCGTGGGCTTCTATTTCGAGGGCGGATTTCGATTGAACCTAGCTCGCGGCGAGCCCCAACCTTCTTCACCCCCGCGAGGCGGTGGAACCGCGTCCGTACCGAATATTTCGGATTGACGACCGCGATACACTGAACCTGCAGAAGTTAATTGTCGGAGGTCCCCTCCAACGCGGCGAAAAGCGCTGCAGAAGTCAGGTGGACAGACAAGTGCCCTTTCCAGGGCGGACCTCCCCGAAAATCCACGGAGGTTCGTCATGTACGGAAAGAACGCTGTTCACCTCGATTGCGATTGCTGCTCCGAAGAGGATCTCGTCGACGCCGCAAGGGGCGGTGATGACGCGGCCCTTGAGCGTCTGCTCATGTCGTTTCCGCCGACCCAGGGGATCATCCGGTCTCTGAGCCGTCGGTACGACCCCGACGGTCACTCCCGGGAGGAACTTGGGGCTGCCGCTCGCCTGGGTCTGATCGAGGCTCTCCGCCGCTTCGAGCCTGCACGGGAAGTCAAGTTCACCACCTATGCCTACATCTTCGTTCGCAGCGAGGTGCTGAGGTCCCTCTACTCGCAGAGCCAGCGCCGGGAGTGGAGAGCAGGGCGTCCGCGGATCGCCGTCGTCCCGCTGCAAGCGATGTCGGTCGACGGGGACGAGTCCGAAGACGTGATCGAAGGGGAACTGGCCTCCCGTGACGAGAGCTTCGGCGTCGAGACGGGATACGCGGCGGCCGAGAAGCGGCCCTCGGAAGAGGCCGTCCGCCACTTCGTGGCCGAGCTGCCGGAAAACCAGCGCAAGATCGTGCACGACGTCTTCTGGGACGAGATGAGCCACACCGAGGCGGCGGAGTGTCGCGGCATCACCCGGCCGGCCGTCAGCCGCACCTTGCACCGCGTCTTCAAGCGGGGCCGCCGGGAGCTCGGCGAACACGTCGAGGTACTCGCGGCCTAGGGCGGCACCCACCAACTTCCGAACGATGCGGCCGCAACGGCTGCGAGAGGAGCACTTCAGATGAGTAACACCACGATCAGCAAAGACCTGGCCAGACAGCGAAAGTACGCGAAGAGCAAAGAGGCAGAGGGTTTCGACTTCGGGCTCACCGTCGCCGACGCCTTTGTACGCGGGATCCGCGACATCGGATACCGCGACACCGGTCGCGCCCTCGACGAGCTGATCGACAACGGGATCCAGGCCGAGGCGAGCAAAATCCTCGTCACCTTCGGCTTCGACAAGACCTCCGACGCCAAGCCCGCCTCGATCGCCGTGGTCGACAACGGACACGGGATGGATCCCGAGATGCTTCGGCTAGCGGTAATTTGGGGCGGCACCCATCGGGAGAACGACCGCACCGGCTTCGGCCGCTACGGCTATGGGCTGCCCAGCGCCTGCGTCAGCCAGGGGCAAGCGTTCACGGTGTTCTCCCTGGTCGAAGGCGGCGAGATGACCGCGATCACGCTCGACCTCGAGGAGATCGGCGACGGTCAATACACCGACGACAACGGCCGGATCGTCGTACCTCCGGCCGGCCCGGCGAAGTTGCCGAAGTGGCTCGCCAAGACGATCCGCGACCAACTCGGGATAGACCAGTTCGAGCACGGGACCGTGGTCCTGATCGAGAAACTCGATCGCCTGACCTGGAAGACGCGTAACGCTCTCGAGCGCCATCTGCTCCAGGGCATCGGAGTCACCTACCGGAACTTCCTCCGCCACACGGGCATCTGGGTGGACGACAAGCGCGTCGAGCCGGTCGACCCGCTCTTCACGACGCCTGGATACCGCTTCTACGACCTCGACGAGGATCGCGCAGAAGCGCTCGAAGATCACTCGTTTGAGGTCAAAGACCCGGACACGCGAAGGCCGATCGGGACCGTGAAGGTGCGCTACTCCTCGATGCCTCCCACCTTCGCCCGCGTCGACAAGAACGTGGAGCGGGGAAAAAACAACGCGCGCTTCGAGATCATCGCCGACCACAACGGGATCATCGTCATGCGGGAGGGGCGCCAGATCGACGTCGTCAGCCAGCGCCCGTGGCTCTCGGTCAATAACGACGATCGATACTGGGGCTGCGAGATCGACCTACCGGCGACGCTCGACGAGGAGATGTCGATCACCACGTCCAAGCAGCGGGTAATCCTCTCCGATCGGGTGTGGGCCCTGCTGAAAGAGCAAGGTGTGCTCGCGAACATCATCGCCCTGCGCAAACGCTACGACGACGAAAAGGCCAAAGCGAAGGTCAAGCGGGAGAAACGCGCGGGCGCGCAGGTGGCCGGACAGGCGATGGGCGCAGCAGAGAAATTCCGGACCGACAAAGCGCCGGAGACGCCCGAGCGCCGACAAAAAAGCCAGCAGGCGCTCGAGCGCGAGGTCGACCGGAGGGCCGAGGGATCGGGAGTCGACCGCGACGCGGTGAAAAGCCAGGTCGAACAAGAGGTCCAGGAGACGCCCTACAAGATCGCCGAAGAGTCGCTGAAAGGTGCGCCCTTCTTCCGGGTAGATCAGGTGGGGCCCCAGAAAGTGCTCTACCTGAATACCGCACATCGCTTCTATCGCGACATCTATGCCGGTCAGGAGTCGACTCCTCGTCTGCGGGCGGCGATCCAGATCGTGTTGTTCACGTTCGGGGTCGGTGAGATCGATGCCGAAGGAGACCGGCTCCTCTTCTTCGAGACCGAGCGGGGCGCCTGGTCGACCCGGCTCGAGGCCGCGCTGGCGCAGTTCGAGAGGTTCGACGCCGCGGACGAAGTGCGAGAGGCCGGTGAAGACGAAGCCACGCCGGACTGAACCGTCATGAGGGAGTTACCGAATTCGCAATCCCGCGCATAACCCTCTTACAAACCCCGGAGGTCCCCTCCAACGCGGCGACAAGCGCTGCATGAAGTAGGCGGATCGACAATGCCACCTGCCCAGGCTGGGCGGACCTCCACGAGTGACCCAGGAGGTCCACAACATGCCGCAGTCAACCGACACCTCGCTGTCCAAGAAGCAGGTCAAGGCAGTCGAATCCGTCCGCTCCGTCGCCGACATCGATGCGCTCCTCGCCTCCGCCGGAGACTTCCGCTGGCGTGACCTGGGCGACCGCCCCGGGAACGCCGCGACGGTCCAGATCGCCTCGAGTCCGGCGTCCGCGCTGATCGAGCGCGTCACCAACGGGATCGACGGCATGCTCGAGCTCCAGGCCGAGCTCCACCCTGGTTCGGCCCCCTCGAGCCCCCGCCGGGCCGCCCGGGAGTGGTTCGGCGTCCCGCGCGAAGGGCTGGCCGAATTGCCCAAAAAGGAGCGGCGCCTGCTCGCGGAGAACATCCGCGTCAGTCTCGAAGAGAGCGGCGAGGCCGAGCGGCCGACCGTGACGATCCTCGACCGCGGCATCGGCCAGCATCCCGCCGACGCGCCGGGCACCCTGCTGTCGCTGAACGAGAACAACAAGGTCAGCAAGCCCTACCTGCAGGGGGCCTACGGCCAGGGTGCGGCGGCCACCTACCGCTTCGCCCGCTACACCGTGATCCTGACCAGGCGTGCCCCCGAGCTGAACGACGGACGCGATGACCTCGTCGGCTGGACGATCGTCTGGGAGGACCCGGCCGATCCCGACGTCAACAAGCTGCCGGTCTACCGGTACCTGGTGGACGAGGACGGGGCGATCCCGACCTTCGAGCCGGGCCTCCTCGCCGACGCGGGCTGGCACGGCGTCAAGGTGACCCACGTGGCCTACGAACTCCGCGGCTACAAGGCCGCCTACACGCAGCCGAGGGGCGGCCTTTGGGCCCTGCTCCACTCGTCCCTCTTCGACCCGGTGCTGCCGGTTCTGGTCGGCGGAAACCGGAAGGTCGACGTGAGGGCGGCCGGGGAGAACTCGACCCGCGTCGTGATCGGAAACGCAGCGCGGCTCGACAGCGCCAAAGGCCCTGCCGGCGGCGACCTCTTCGTCTCCTACCGGAACTCCGAGACGTTCGACCTCGGCAAGGCGACCGGGCGCGACGTCGGCCGGTTCGCGGTCAACTACTGGGTGCTGCAGCGCTCGCCCGGAAGCAAGAGCACGACGGAACCGACCGCTTCATACATCGGGCCCGACCAGGCGGTGACGATGACGCTTTCGGGCCAGCGCCAGGACTCCGAGAGCCGCACCTGGCTGCGGAACCGCACCGAGCTGTCATTCCTGGTTAAGAACCTGGTGGTGCAGGTCGACGTCGACGGCCTCGCCCCGCTCGGCAAGCGCGAGCTCTTCTCGAGCACCCGCGAGCGGGCGGTCGACAGCGAGCTGCGGGACCGCATCTACAGCGAGATCGTGACCGTTCTGCGTGGAGACGAGGAACTGCGCCGCCTCGAGCGCGAGGAGCGGGACCGCCTCCTCGCCCAGAGCACCGAGCGGATCGACGAGAAAATCCGCGAGCGGCTGCGGAAACGGATCGACACGCTCCTCAAGGGCAAGACCCGCAAGGTCAAGCGGCCTGAGCGTGTGCCCCACAACAAGGGTGGCGGCGGCGGCAAACCGCGGCGCGACACCGACGACTCCCACCTCGGGCACGTGCCGACGACGATGTCCTTCCTGCGTGACCCGATAACGGTGAAGCAGGGCGGCATGACCACCGTCTGGGTCGAGATCGACGCCAAGAACGGCTACCTCCCCGACCACGAGGACGACCTCAGGGTCAGCTTCGACCCGCGGCTCGAAGGCAAGGTCTCCGACGTCGCCAAGTCGCGGCTCCTCGGTGGAAAATCTCAGTGGCGCCTGCAGGCCGCCGCCGACGCCCCGCTCGGCGAGTTCGAGGTCGAGGCGATCCTGGTGACTGCCAATGGAGTGATCAGCTGCTCGGTGCCGGTCAAGGTCATCGAACCGGAGCAGACGAAGAAGAAGGAGGGGGTCGTCGAGGAACCGGACTCCGGGCCGGAGGTGCGGTGGTTCCGCCGCATCGACTGGGACGGGCTGGGCTGGGACCGCCGTACCGTCGGCGAGGTGAAGGTCACCTCCGGCGAAACGCTGATCCTGCTGAACCGCGATCAGCACCTCCTCGAGGCCTCGCTCGACCGCAACAAGAAGCTCAGCCAGGAGCAGATCGAAAAGCGCGCCGACCGCTACCTGCTGCCGGTCGCCTGCGCGCTCTTCGAGCAGCACGAGGCCATGAAGAACGCTGACCCGACGCCCGGCGAGGAGTACGTGAAGGGCGAGTTGGAGCGGCTGGCCGAGGCCGTCCTGCTGGTCATCGACCAGGACGCCTTCGCCGAGCAGGCAAACCCCTAGATCGGTTCAGGGGCCGCTTCGGCGCTGTCGCGGGCGACGGTGTCGAAGCGGCCCTTCGAGCCCTCGATGTACTCGGGCTCGGGCTCGATGCTGATCCACTGGCGCCCCAGTTCCTCGGCTACGGCCCCGGTCGTGTTGCTGCCGCCGAACGGGTCGAGTACCAGGTCGTTCTCCTCGGTCAGCAACTTCACGAAGAACTCCGCGAGTCCGGGGGGCATCCGCGCCGGGTGGACCTTCAGATCGTTCTCCCTGCAGTAGGCCCGGTAGCGGTCGGTCGAGACAGTGTTGCTGAATTCCAGGACATTCCCGGGAATCGCCCCGCCGTTGTCGGTGAGGAACGACGTCTCGCCGATCTTGTGCTCGGAGGGACGGCGGCCGGAGTTGTAGCTCTGGCGCCGCAGGAGCTTTTTCATTGACGGGCTGTAGCCGGTCAGGACATTGCGGTTGTTGGCCTTCGGCCGCGGCACCCGGCTCATCCACCAGACGTTGGTGTAGGAGTCCTTGACCCGGATCCGCTCGACGTTGACCCATTGCGCCGGGGAGGGAAGACGAGCGGGGTTGTTGACGACGAACTGCTGGCAGAGCTTGAAGTCACCGGCCGAAAGCACCCGCAACAGGGCTTCAAGGGCCAGGGTCGACATCACCGGTTCGCCCGGCTCCCAGGCATTGCCCAGCTCGACCACGAACGAACCGTCCTCCGTCAACAGGTCGCCGAGCGAACTCGCAAGGTCACCCAGCCATTCCAGGTACTCGGTGCCGACCTTGTTGCCGTAGCGCTTCTTACGGTTGAGGGGAAATGGGGGAGAGGTGAAGATCATCTGGGCCTCTCCTCGAAGGCCGCACCCGAGCGACGAATCGAGGAAGTCCTCAACGGAGCCCTGATACATGGCCCCCAGGTCCGTCTCATACGCGATTGTCGGCTCGTTTCCGCTCATCAGCATCTGCTGCGCTCGGGGCGCAGTCTTGGCGGCGACTCTAGTGGCGTAACCGGATCAAACCCTTGTCCCTCGACCTCCACCGATCCCTCCTTCGGATCGACCTCCCAGACTCCCCGCGGCGAGTCGGCTCTCAATACCCCGCGCCGCACCAGCCTCTGCCGCGCCTTCCCGACGTTCGCCTCCCACCGAAGCATGCCGCTCGGCAAGATCTCCAGGTCGACCAGGTCGAGGCGGTCGCGGAGCTCCACGCCGAGCGCCGCCAGGACCTCGGCCCGGCGCGCCTTGCCGCCGCGACGACGAAGGCACCTGCGAATTGCGGCCTCGAGCGCGGAACCGTCGAGGCGGACGCTCCTCGCCGCTGGTGTCTCCGTGGTCCTCTCCCCCGCCACCAGCGCTTTCAGCCGTGCCTTCTCACCAGGGTTGCGGCTCATCGGGTGGCTGTAGACGCGCAGGGTGAAGCCGGGGTGGGTATGGCCGAGCTGGGCCATCACCGAGATCGGGTCCTCGCCGGTGGCGATCAGGATCGAGGCGAAGGTGTGGCGGAGTTTGTGGGCGCCGAGCCCCTTCGGGAGCGGGACGTGGCCTCTCCGTCCAAGCAGGACATCGGCGCGCTCGAAGACTTGGTGCAGGAGGCCGCGCAGGTTGTCGCTGTTCCGCCTCCTGCCCCTCGCGGTCGGGAAGACGAGATCGTCGGGATCGATGCCAGAGGCGCGCGCCTTGTGGGCGGCGAGGATGTCGCGGAGGATCGGCAGGATCGTGATCTCGCGCAGGCCCGCCTGGGTCTTCGAGCGGCCGATCAGGATGCGGCCGTTGGCGAGGTCGATGTCGCGCCAGAGGAGGTGGCCCAGCTCCAGCGAGCGTGGACCGGCGAGGACGAGAGTGGCGACGATCACCTGGCGGTCGTCTCGCGGAAGTTTCGGTTCGCGGTCTAGTTCCGCGGCCGCATCGAGGAGCGCCTCGATCTGAGCGGCGGTGTCGAGGTGGACTGGGCGGCGCTGTCCCTCCTTGAGGAGGCGCCGCCGCCCGGCGGCCGCGTTGCGGGTGACGAGCTCGTATTCGAGGGCGATCGCGAGCACCCAGCGCAGGAAGCGGATCGTGTTGTTGATCGAGTAGGCCGAGAGCGGCCTGATCGCACGGCCGTTGCGGTCGCGGCCCGGTCGTCCCCGCTCGAGCGCCCGGCGGCGTGCTTCTGACTCGGCCACCTTGTGGGCGCGGTAGGCGTCGACCGCCTCGATGTCGATCTCGTCGACCCGCCAGTCGCCGAAGAAGGGCAGGACGTGGGCGAGCATCCCTTCCTGTCGTTCGATCGTGCGCTCGGCGACCTGGCCCTGCCGGGAGGCGATTAGGTCGCGGGCGAACTCGCCGAAGGTCGGCGGGACCTCCGGTCCCTGGACATCGGCGTGCCGGCGCCCTCCACGATCGGGCGGCACCCACAGCCCCCGCCGCACGTCGGCCATCACGTTCGCCAGCTCCTCCTCCGCGCGGCCGCGGTCCCAGCCATCCGACGCGAGGCCCAGGGTCAGGTAGTGGCGCCGCCCGTAGGCGCGGAACCGGAGCGCGTAGCCGCGACCCGACTTCCAGCGGCGCTCCAGCACCTCGCCTTCCGATCTTCTCGCCACCCTCGTCCTCCTTCCCGCGCGGGCGGCGGCAGGGGCCTGCGGACCCGCGAAGACCGGGATCCTCATCACACCCGCCGACCGCCGTCGGCATCTAGCCGGGACATCCTCGGGGGGCGCCCCGGCCGCGATCCGTGTTGCGCGACGAATCTAGCTCTGCTTCGCACGGAAAGCGAGTCGAAAGATTGCTCGCCCCCGGACGGTGCCGCCGCCCGGCGGGCGAGACGCTCAACCGCCTCCTCTGGATCGAAGCGCAGGCGTGGCCTGCGTCCCTCGCCGAGGCGGATGGCACCGAGCTCGCCAGCGTGTTCGTAGACCCAGCGTGACTGCACTCCGAGGAGCCGGGCGAGCCCGTCAACGTCCAGCAACCACAGGCCGGAACGGGTCCGGTGCTCGCCCAGCAGCTCGGCGATCCGTCGGGCCAGGGCCTCCACCGTCTCCGGGTCCAGGCGCAGCGCCGCACCCTCGTCTCCGGCGGTGCTCATCGTCGGCTCCGTGGGGACGCGGTCCGGCGAGCGCGATCCGACGTTCCCGCCCAGTGGCGTATCCGCGCCTCGGCGACCTCCAGGTAGGGCTCTTCGCGCTCGATCCCGCAGAAGCGCCTGCCCTCGATCACCGCCGCGGCACCGGTCGAGCCCGACCCGGTGAAGGGATCGAGGACGAGGCCGCCGGGCGGACAGACGAGCCGCACCAGCCACCTCATCAGCTCCAGCGGCTTCACCGTCGGATGGGAGTTTCGTGCGTCGCGGGCCCTTCGTGCGCCGCCAGCGTTCGGGAAGAGGTCGAGCCCCCGGCGGGGCAGCTCCTCGCAACCGGCGTCGCGCTCTACTCGCGAGGCTTTCGGGCAGTAGAAGAAGCGACTCGGGGGAATTCGCGGACCGGAGCGGGCGCGGGTCCGGCTGGCGCAGACGTCGAGCGCCGCCGCCGCGCACCCCGCCGAGCAACCGTCGTCGTCGCAACCGGGCTCGTGGGAGACGAAGACGTCGGCGGGATGGCGGGTGCCGATCCGACACTCTCCGACCTCGAGTAACCCGGTTCCGTGGCGGGCCAGGTTCTCCTCAACGGTCCCCACAATGGGCCGGCGCGCCAGCACGATCGGCTCGAAAGCGGGCTTCAGGGCCGTTGCCCGATCGCCCGGGTAGCGCCGCGACTTCGGCATCCCCGACCCGTACAGCCACATCAGCGTGTCGCGGATCTCAAGGCCGGCGTCCTCCAGACCGGAGACGAGACGGTGGTAGGTGCGCGGCGAGCCGAAGGCGAGCAGATGGGCGCCGGGCTTCATCACCCGCAGACACTCAGTCCCCCAGGTCCGCGCCCAGACCTCGAAGGCCTCGTTGGGGATCAGGCGGACGTGCCCTGCTTCTGCCGTCGACTCGCTGATCGCCCGCCCGTCCCAGCGCTCCTTCTGGAAGGCGATCCCGTAGGGCGGGTCGGTGACCGCGGCATCGACACTCGCGCCCCCGAGGGCCGCCATCTCCTCGATGCAGTTGCCGTGAAGAAGCTGGACCCCGGCGGGCTGGCCCAAGCCACCGCTCGGCCGGCTCGCCTTGCGTCGCCGCGCCGTCATCCCCGCCCCTCGCTTCCCGAGGTGCGCCGGAGCCAGTCGATCGGAGCCTTAGACCGGCGAACCTCGCGGAAGATCGGTGCGAAGGGGCCCCGGCTCTCCAAGTCCTCGAGCAGACAGATCGAGATCGAGGCCTCGGGCGTGCGCGAGAGCTGCGGGTTGGCGCGAAGGAGTGCCGCGACGGTCGAGCGGCGGCGCTCGAGCGCGGGCCGCGGTGCGCCGGTCAGAACACAGAGCACCGCCGGGAAGGCCGGGTAGCTCGCGCGCCAGATCGCCTCACCGTCGGAATCGCCGGCGCGGTAGAGGTCCGCGTAGCGCGCCAGCTCGGCGGCAAGGCGGTCGACCGAGAGCGTTGCCCGGTCGAGCTCGAGGAAACGCTGCTCGAGCGCGACCCGCCCCTCCTCGCCACGCAGGTAGGTGAGGACGGCGTCGGCGCAGAGGGCGCGGCGTCGGCGGCCCCGGCCCTGGGTCAAAGGGTGAAAGACCTCGTGGCGCCAGGAGAGCGGTCCGAACTCATCGCCCTGTCTGCGTGCCGCCCGCAGGAAGCAGATCGCCGCATCGTTGGCGGCGAGGGTGTGGGCCTGCAGCTGACTCGCAGCCTCGGCGGCGTCGAGGGCGGCCGGGGCGCCCTCGAGCGCCCCGGCCTCGCGGGCAATATGGGTGCCTGCCTCGGTCGCGAACCAGACCCTCGGTCCCCCGCGGGGTGGCTGGACGCACTCGGCGAGGCCGGCGGTACGCAGCCGCGCCAGCACCTTCTGTGCCCAGCGCCGCTCCGAGCCGAGACAGTGGATCGCCCGGACCTGGGCGGTGCTGAGCAGCCGGTGCTGGCCGAGCGAGGCGAGGATCTCGACGCTCGCCAATGGAAGGCCCCCGCTCGGCCCGACCTTCGGGCTACCCATCAGAGTTCTCCTCGTCCAACCAGACGGTCTCCGCGGGCTGGACATGCTCGGCCGGCTCCTTCGAGCCGCTTACCTCACCGGCCTTCGCGATGGATCGCAGCTCCTCCGCGATCCGCTCGTCGAGCGTCTCCTGGTGGGCGAGGACCTCGGTGCTCGAGGCGGCCGGAGAGGGAGCTACGGGCCCCTCGGCGACTGGCGGCTCCCCGAGCGCGTCCTCCACTCGCACACCGCCGAGGGCAAACGGCCGCGAGAGCTCGCCTTCGTGGGTGACCTGGGCGATGAAGCGGTAGCGGGGAAGCCGGGTCAGCGCCGCCGGGCTCGGCTGCCCGCCCCACTCCTTGGTGAGGAGCGCCGCCGCGTGGGAGTTCAGCGCGCTGGAGAGAAGGTGGGAGCGGTTGGTGGTGAGCGCGTTCAGCGTCGCCGCCTGCAGCCGCTCGGGGTTCTGGTTCATCAGCACCGCCCGGATCCCGAACTTCGCCGCCTGCTCGAGCAGCGCCGCGAGATTGCCCGAGGCCGCGCCGTCATAGCTCTGCACCTCGTCGAGAAAGACCCAGAAGGGAGTGCGCCTCTCGGGTGCGAGAGCGCCTCGCGAGCGGGCCGCGTGCAGGACATCGAAGAGGAGCAGGTTGGCGAGCAGGCGATCGCGGGTGCCGCCCGAGCCCGGGCAGGCGAGGACGATCTGGCGGTGCTCCATCGCCTCGCGCACTCGGAAGCTGCTCTCGCTCTGGCCGAGCAGGGTCGAAATCTGGCGCGAGGCGCGGAGGCGATCGACCATGTTGGTGAGCGGCGTGATCGCCTCGGCCGACAGCAGCGGGAAGCGATCGAGCCAGAAGCCCTGCGAGGCCCGCGGCAGGAGGGGCAGCACCGCTCGTCTCCACTCGGCGTCTGAGAGCAGGGTCGGCAACTGAAAGAGCGTCGGCGCCATCGCCTTCGGCAAGACGGCGGCGATCGCCGCGAGCGCCCCGGCCGCCTGCGTGGTCAGGTTGATCGCCCGGGTCGAGCGCTCGCCCCACTCCATCGCCGAGGCGAAGGCATCGACGACCGCCTCCACCCGCGCCTCGCCGTCGCCGCCACCGAGCTCGAAGAGGTTCCAGCCCGGCTGGGCGGCGGGGCCGCCGGGTCCGAGATCGATCCGCACCACTCGCTCCTCGAGCCCGACGAGGTAGGGCTCGATCCGCGACAGGGCGTCGCCGTGGGGATCGAGGAAGAGACCACCCTGGCCCGAGCGCATCAGGTGCGTGAACATCGTGATCGCGGTCTCGGTCTTGCCGTAGCGCGAGCGCCCGGCGATGTAGGTGAAGAAGGTGTCGGTGGCGCGGACACCGACGATCCGCTCGCCCTGCTCGCCGGCGACCCGGCCCAGCGGGATCAGGTCCTTCTGCTCCGGGTCGAACTCCGGGAGCGGCGGTGCCGGCGCCAGCAACGCACCCGAACGCAAGACGTTCTCGACCGGGCAGTGGACGGTGGGCGGCTTCAGGAAGCCGGCGACCTCGCGCGCAGTGAGGACGTTGCGACGGGCGGGTCGGAAAAGCCCGGACTCGATGCGGCGGTCAAAGCGGGCGCGCCGCCACGGAGCGTCGGAGCCGAGGAAGCCCTCGCCGCCGAGTGGGGAGCCGGCGCCCCGCAGCCAGTTTTGGTCGGTGAGCACCTCGAAGGCGCCGAGCAGGCTCTGCATGGTCGTCTTCGCTCGCCCGCGCTCGGCGGCTCGGCAGCGCAGGAGCACCTGCGCCTCGAACAACGGCCCCGCGTCGCGCAACTTGCCTTCCAGTGCCTTGGAGATCTGGCGCAGGCCGAAGGACTCCTCGGGCCCGGCGGCTCGGCGGCGCTCCTCGCCGCCCAACCGATCCCACCAGCCGCCGCCGATCTGTCGGCGCTGCAGCCGGCGGGCCTCGCGGCGCAAGCGGTGGCGAAGGCGCGCCCGCCGCAGACCGATCGCCGGCAGCAGGTCGAAGCAGACGCGAGCCTCCTCCCCGCGCTCCAGCTTGAGAGCGGACATCGTCGCGGCAAACAGCGAGAGCGGGTCGGGCTCAAATCCAAGCCGCGCAAGGGGCTCGACGCTCGGCCGAGCGAGGACCAGCTCTGCCCGCACGACCTCGGTGCCCGGCGGGACCTCGCGCTCGCCGAGCGCCTCGGTCGGCGAGCGCAGCTCGGCCCCCGGGTAGCCGCGCAGCGCGGTGCGCAGGAGCTCGCCCATCCGCTCTGGCACTTCGACCAGGTAGACGAGGCGCCCCTCGGCGTCGGGCTCGAGCCTCACCCGCACCGCACTCGCGCGCCGGTCAAACCAGCCGCCGATACTGCGATCCCCACGTGCGAGCTGGGAAGCGAAGTGCAGCACGGCTTCGGGCTTGGGGTCGAACTCGTCGGCAGGCACAACGGCAACCGCTCGCCGGCCGGCGAGCGTGCGGCGGGTCGATCTGAGCCGCTGCCTAGCCAGCGCGGAGGCGATAGCAGCGGCGCCGAGCAGGAGCGGCGCGAGCGACTCCGCGAGTGCGAGGAGACGGTCGAGGTCGATGCTCGAGAGGACACGCCAGGCGGCGATCGCGCCAGCGCCGACGGCGATCGCGATCATCGGCCTCGGATCGGAGCCATCGCGCTTGGAGTTCACGGACGGACCTCGATGTGAGGGGGAGATGTCGGCGAAATCGAGGTGGCCGAAGCGGCGATGGGGGGCGCGATTGCGCCGCTTTGGGCGTCGGCGGCAGCGGCCGGATGTGCGGCCAGATAGGCGGCCGGACGTGCGGCCGGGTATGCGAACGGCCCGAGCTCAGCCATCGAGGTCCTCCCACAGGTCGAAGATGGGCAGGTAGCTGGCCCCGGCGTCCCGGTAGCGGCGCAGGAACTCCCCCCAGCCGCGCCGGGCCGCCGCGCGGTCGGGAGCGCTAACCCGCAGGACGGCCTTGCCACGGCGCGCGCCGACCAGCTCGATCGCCAGCTCACCTCGCCGGTAGGGGACATGCTGGAGGGCGCGGCGCTCGCGCAGCGCCTCGGCCAGCCGAGTCGCTGCCTCGCTGCCCGGCAAGTCCTGGGGGTCTTGGCGGCGATGCGGCGGGACCAGCACGGCGCTCTGCTCGGGCACTCCGGCGGGCGGCGGCGAAACGACGGCCGCAGGAGCGCTCGCCGGCGTCGGAGGCGGCGCCTCGCCGGCCGGCCGCGCCTTCGCGGTT
>JAENWU010000011.1 GCA_016649905.1 Thermoleophilia bacterium | reverse complement strand
CCCTGGCCCAGCTCGACGCCGACGCCTACGCGCGCCTCGGCCAGCTCACCGACCGCCTCGCCACCGGCTTCGCGGCGCTGGCCGCCGACCGGCCGCTGCAGGTCGCCGCCGCGCCGGGCCTGACGACGCTGTTCTTCAGCCTCGAGCCGGTGGTCGACTTCGCGATCGCCAGCGCCTGCGACACCGAGGCCCACGCCGCCTTCTGCCGGGCGCTGCTCGACCGCGGCGTCTACCCGCCGCCGTCGCAGTTCGAGGCCTGGTTCGTCTCGCTCGCCCACGACGAGGCCACCGTCGACCGCACCCTCGAAGCCGCCGCCGAGGCCCTCCAGGAGGCGCTCTCTTGAAAAACCCCGAGGATGCGCTGCGGGCACTGGCCGCGCAGCTGCGCGAGGAGGACACGCCGATCTCCCCCCATGTCGTCGACCCGGCCGCGGCGCCGAAACTGGGCGCGCTAGCCGCTCGAGGCCCGCGTGCCGCGAGCGCACCCGGTGAGTACGCGCTCGTCGTCGAGGCCGTGCGCGAGGGCTACCTGCTCCATTACGGCGAGCCGCGCCTGCTCGCCGGCCACGACCCCGACCTCGCCCTGCTCGCCGGCGACTACCTCTACGCGCTCGGCCTCGGCCGCCTCGCCAGCCTCGGCGACACCGCCGCGGTGGCCGTCCTCTCGGACCTAATTAGCCGCTGCGCCCAGCTCCATGCCGAAGGTCACGCCGAGGGCGTCCCGCAGCTCTGGCAGGACGCCGCCCGGGAGATCGGTGGCCGGTGACACGGCCGTTCCGCCAACGCAATAGACTCCCCAGCCGAACCCGAATCGACTGTGGCACCAGATAGCGCGGACAAGATGAACGGGGCCGATGAGGCCCCCCAGCAGCAGCGGGTGAAGCCCGACCCTCCCGGCTACTTTGAGGGCGAGTCGATGACTCGCCGGCGCGCTTTCACGATCGCCGCCCAGGGCCTCGGTGGCCTCGCCGGCGCCGCGATCATCCTGCCCGCCGTCGGCTTCGCCGTCGCCCCGATCTTCCACCGTGGCAAGGAGCGCTGGGAGGGGGTCGGACCGACCAGCGATTTCGTCGAAGACACCTACCGCCAGGTCGTCTTCACCGAGACCGAGGGGGTCGGCGACGCCGGCAAGACCACCGCCTACGTGCGGATGAGCTCGGAGGACCTGGAGGAAGAAGCCGGCAAGTTCGTCGCCGTCTCCAACCGCTGCGCCCACCTCGGCTGCCCGGTTCGCTTCGTCGAGGCCGCCGGCAACTTCATCTGCCCCTGCCACGGTGGCGTCTACGACTTCCAGGGCAAGCGGATCGGCGGCCCGCCGGTGCGCCCGCTCGACCAGTTCCAGACCCGCGTCCGCAACGGCCAGGTCGAGGTCGGCCCGCGCTACAGCGTCACCTCGCAGATGGAGCCGGTCCGCGCCCGCGATCCCGGCGAGTTCACCGGCGGGATCTGGGAATACCTCTACCCGCCGCGGCCGTCTACCTTCCCACCGCCCTGATGCCAAAACTCCGCCTGCCCAAAATCCCGGACTCCGTCGTCCCTGCGCCGCTGCGCAAACCCGCCAAGCCGGGCCGCGGCGGCCTGCCCAAGGGCCAGGCGCCGGCCGACCTCAAGACCGCGCCGCCGGAGCGGCAGACCGACGTCCAGCGGCTCGGCGACAAAGCCAAAGACGCCCCCGCCGACGTCCTCGCCTGGGTCGACCAGCGCACCGGCGCCACCGGCTTCCTCACCGGGATGCTCTACCGCAAGGTCCCGAAAGGCACCAACTGGTTCTACACGCTGGGCTCGGCGACGCTCTTCGCCTTCATCGTCCAGGCGGTCACCGGCGTCTTCCTGGCGATGTTCTACACGCCCTCGGCGACCCAGGCCTACGCCTCGATCTCCCACATCAACAACGAGGTCCCGCTCGGCGCCCTCGTCCACGGGATGCACAAATGGGGATCGAGCGTGATGGTGATCCTGATCTTCCTCCACATGGGCCGGACCTTCTTCTTCGGCGCCTACAAGTACCCGCGTGAGCTCAACTGGGTGATCGGCGTGGTGCTGCTGATCCTGACGATGACGATGGCCTTCACCGGCTACCTGCTGCCCTTCGACCAGCGCTCCTTCTGGGCCTCGATCGTCGGCATCAACATCAACGGCACCGGTCCGATCGTCGGTCCCTACCTGAGCGACTTCCTGCGCGCCGGCCCTGAGCTGGGCGCCACCACGCTCTCGCGCTTCTACGCGATCCACATGCTGCTGGTGCCGGGGGCGATCATCGCCCTGATCGGCGCCCACATGTACCTCGTGGTCAAGCTCGGCACCACGGCGCCGCCGTGGGTGCGGGCCGAGAAGCCGAAGGTCGCCACCCCGGTCGCCGAGCTCGACGCCGGGGTCGAGGGCAACGGCGCCGGGCCCAGCAACGGAGCGTCGGCGACGTGAAGCCGCAGGACAAGCAGGCGTACCTCGAGGAGTACGAGCTTCTAAAGAAGAAAGGGAAGCCGTTCTTCCCCTACGCGGTGCTGAAGGACTCGGCGATGGCGCTGATCGTCGTCGTCGTGATCATCGCGATGTCGGTGATCCTCGGTGCCGAGCAGGGCCCGAAGGCGGACCCGACCTCGACCACCTACGTGCCGCGGCCCGAGTGGTACTTCTTCTTCCTCTTCGAGGTCCTGCGCGTGATCAAACCGCCGGAGCTGGTCCCGATCGCGACGATCGGGATCCCGACCATCTGCATGGTCCTGCTGCTGTTGCTGCCGTTCTATGACCGCGGCGCCGAGCGCCGCCCCGAGCGCCGCCCGATCGCCACCACCGCCGGGATCTTCACGATCATCGCGATGGGCTACCTGACTTTCCTCGGCGCCACCAGCGGCTCGCCGACCGAGATCGACATGGAAGTGGCGCCGCAGTACGAGGCCGGTAAAGAGGTCGTCGCCGGCGCCGGCTGCCTCGCCTGCCACAAGATCGGTGAGAACGGCAACCACGGTCCCGGACCTGACCTGACCCACATCGCCTCGCGAGTGCCGCGGGCGGCGATCATCCGCTCGGTCGAAATCGGCCCAGGGATCATGCCGTCCTTCCGCGACCTGCCTCAGAAAAAGCTCGACGAGCTCTCTGATTTCCTCTCCTCGCTCGACTGAGCCGGCGCATCTCGGAGTCCTCGGCATCGCGGTTTGCTCACGTAGCTCCGCTACGCTCGCGGCACCGCTCAACCTGCGTCCCCCGACCTGCTTGACTCAGCCGACCGATGGACACGATTAACGACAACCGCCAGTCCCCCGACTTCGCGGACCAGGTCAACCGCATGTTCGACCAGGTCGCGGGGCGCTACGACGCGCTCAACTCGGTGATGACGGCGGGGCTGCACCATCGCTGGCGCGAGCGGGCCGCGCAGCGGGCTGGACTGGGCCCGGGGGACTCGGCGCTGGACATCTGCTGCGGTACCGGCGACCTCGCGCTCGAGCTGGCCGGCCGGGCGGCGCCGGGCGGCAACGTGGTCGGCTGCGACTTCTCCGAGCCGATGCTCGACCTCGCCCGCGAGAAGGCGGACGCGCGGGGCGCCTCCGGGGTCCGCTTCGAGTGGGCCGACGCGCTGGAGCTGCCCTACGACGGCGAGCGCTTCGACGCCGTCACCGTCGGCTTCGGCGTCCGCAACCTTGCCGATCTCGACCGCGGCCTGCGGGAGATGGCGCGGGTGCTGAAACCCGGCGGCCGCGCCGTGATCCTCGAGATCACCCAGCCGACCCGGCCGCCGCTCTCGCTCTTCTACTCGCTCTGGTTCGATCGGATCGTGCCCCTGCTGGGGGCCTTCTCCGGCGATTCCGAGGCCTACTCCTACCTGCCCGAGTCGGTCCGCAGCTTCCCCTCGCCGCGCGGCCTCGCCGAGAAGATGGGCCGGGCCGGGTTCGAGCAGATCCGGTACACGGTGCTGGCGGGCGGGATCATCGCGATCCACAGCGGCGCCCGCGCCTGAGATGACCCGGCGCTCGGCCGTGCCGCCGCCAGTGACGGCGGTGCTCGACGCCTCCAGCCGCTGGTTGCCGGCGCGCCTGGGTGAAGTTGAGGACGGCCTGCGCGGCGCGATCGCCGAGCACGGCGCGGTCCTGGGCGAGGATGCCGCCGCGACCCTGGCGGCGGGCGGCAAGCGGCTGCGGCCGATGCTGGTCCTGCTCTGCGCCGGCGAGGCGGGCGGCGAGGCGGCGATCCGGGCCGCCACCGCGATCGAGCTGATCCACATGGCGACGTTGGTCCACGACGACGTCCTCGACGAGGCGCCGCTGCGCCGCGGCCACCCAACCGTCGCGGCCACCTCCGGCCGTGCCCGCGCCGAAGCCGCCGGTGACCTGCTGTTCTCGCGCGCCTTCGGGTTGCTCGCCGCGGGCGGCGACAGCCGCTCGGTGGCGCTGCTGGCCGACGCCGCGGTCGCGCTCGCCCGCGGCGAGCTCGCCCAGCGCCACGACGCCTTCGACCTCGAGATCGGCGAGGCGCGCTACCTGCAGCGCTGCCGGCTGAAGACGGCGCGGCTGTTCGAGTGCGCCTGCCTGCTCGGCCGCGACGATCCACACCTGCGCACCTTCGGCGCCGAAGTCGGCCTCGCCTTCCAGCTGCTCGACGACGTCCTCGACGTCACCGGCCCGCCGGAGCGGACCGGCAAGGCCAGCGGCACCGACCTCCTCGACGGCACCGTCACCCTGCCGCTGATCGAGGCCGCCGCCAGCGACCCCGGCATCCGCGAGGTCGACCTCCACGGCCTCGACGCCGCCGCTGCGGAGGCGCTCTGCGAACGGATCGCCGCCACCGGCGCCCTCGAGCGGGTCAGGAGCCGGGCCCTGGAGATGGTCGCCGCCGGCAAGCGCGAGTTGGAAGCCGCTGACTTTGAGCCGGAGCAGCGGCAGCTGCTGGGGCTGGTGGCTGACGGGGTCGTCCAGCGCTACAGCTGAGTGGAGCAGGGGCACTCGTCCTTCGGCCGAGCACCACCTCCGCTCTCGGAAGACGCCTACCTTGAGAGATAGCTGCTTCCGGTCTAACCCTGCTGCTGGGTCGGCCGCACCAGGATCTCGTTGATGGCGACGTGGCGGGGCCGGGTGACGATGTAGGCGATCGCGTCGGCGATGTCCTCCGCCTCGAGGATGTCGATGTCGGCGAAGCGGCCCTTGACCTCGTCGCGGACTCCGTCGCGGAGGTGGTCGGTCAGCTCGGTTGCGACGGCGCCGGGCTCGACCAGCGAGATCCGCACCTGGCGCTCGGTCAGCTCCTGGCGCAGCGACTCGCTGAAGGCGCCGACAGCGAACTTGGTGGCGTTGTAGACGCCGCTCCCCGAGCGGGCGACGCGGCCGGCGACGGAGGAGATGTTGACCATGTCGGCGACCTGCCGGGGATCCCCGGCGGCGGCGTCGAGCAGATGCGGGATCGCCGCTCGGGCGGTGTAGAGGAGGCCGAGCACGTTGACCTCGACCATCTGCTGCCATTCCTCGACCGGGGCGTCGACGGCCGGCCCCAGCAACATCACGCCGGCGTTGTTGACGAGGATGTCGAGCCGGCCGAGCGCGGCGACCGTCCGCGCAACGGCGGCCTCGGCCTGCTCGCGGTCGGTTACGTCGGCCTCGATCGTCAGCGCCCTGGCGCCGTTGGACTCGAGCTCACCAGCAAGGTCGTCGAGCCGCTCAGCCCGGCGTCCAAGGATCGCCACGCTCGCGCCATGGTCGGCCAGCGTCCGCGCGGTTGCCGCCCCGATACCGCTGGTGGCGCCAGTCACCAGCGCCACCGTGCCGTCGAGCTTGCTCATACCCCAACGCTACCCACCCACGTTCGCCGGCATGCGTGACCGAACTTTCCCCCTCCCAGGGGGGACAACTTCGGTTACGTGAAATCGTCGGCGCCGATTAGATCGGCGGCGAGGGCGGCGGCGAAAGCGTCGGCCATGTCGGACATGTTGGCGTGCTCGAGCGCTCGCAGCTCATCGGCCAGTTCGTGGGCGCCGAGGTCGAGCTGCTCGTCGAAGGCGTCGATCGCGTCCTCGCCGTGAACGCCCTGGCAGAACCACTCGCACTCCGGGCAGCGCCGCCAGACCCGCCAGTGGGTGCGGTCGCCAGCCTGCTCCCAGAAGGTCGGTTGGACCAGGTCCGAGCGGCACTCGGGGCAGATGTGCAGGTCCTTGCGCTGCTTGGTCTTGTCGCTGGCTGGCTCTCTCATGTCCCTACTTATCGAACACCTTTAAGGCGGACTTGATCCGTAATCTTTCGACGCGAGCCCCACAAAACCCCACTAACGAGTATCTAAAAGCTGGTCCGAGGCTGATCCGGCCGCCCCTGCGCCCCGTTACCATGGGTCAAATGCCCGGAAATATCGGCCCCCTCGAGATCATCATCGTCCTCATCATCGCCTTGATTGTCTTCGGCCCGAAACGCCTGCCGGAGCTCGGCAGCAGCCTCGGCCGGGGCATCCGCGAGTTCAAAGAGACGATCACCGGCGACAAGCGCGACGATGACGACGACGAGGACGACCCCGACGACGACGTCAAAGCGCTCAGCGCCTCGGCGACGACCACTCCCGTCGAGCCCGCCGAGTCCGAGGTCACCCCCGACAAACGCGGCTGAGGCCGAGGCGATGGCCCGCCGCGTAAGGGCGATCTCCCACGAGGACCAGCTCAGTCTGGTCGAGCACCTCGACGAGCTGCGCAGCCGCATCGTCCTTTGCGCCGTCGTCTTCGGTGTCGCCCTGGCGCTCTGCTTCTGGCAGAACAACCTGCTGCTCGAAATCGCCGGCGGCCCGCTGCCGGGCGACCACAAGAAGCTGATCACCTTCGGGGTGACCGAGCCGTTCACGACGACGATCACTGTCGCCGCCTACGGCGCCGTGATCCTGGCGATGCCGGTGCTGCTCTACCAGCTTTACGCCTACGTGCTGCCGGCGTTCAGCGACTCCGAGCGCAAGACCGTGCTGCCGATCCTGCTGCTGTTCCCGGTCCTCTTTCTGGCCGGGATCGCCTTCTCTTATTTCGTGGTGATGCCGGCCGCGGTCAACTTCCTCCTCAACTTCAACGACGCCCAGTTCAACATCCAGGTCCGAGCCAAGGACTACTACAGCTTCTTCGCGATGACGATGCTCGCCGGCGGCCTCGTCTTCCAGATGCCGCTGGCGATCCTGGCGGTGACCACGCTGGGGATCGTCAAGGTCGAGCAGATCACCAAGAACCGCCGCTACGCCTACCTGGCGCTGGCGGTCCTCGCCGCCGCGCTGCCGGGAGTCGACCCGATCTCGATGCTGATCGAGCTGGTCCCCCTGCTTGTTCTCTTTGAGTTGAGTATCTTGCTCGCAAAGGTATTCGACCGAAAACGAGCAACTGGTGGGGTGGCTGAGCCCTCCACCTAGCGAGCGATAGGGAGCCGATGGCAAAGGGGGGGAAAGACGAGCACCGGATGCTCTTTGACATCCGGGGGAAGCGCAAGAACGTCGTCAAAGTCGTTTACGGGATTCTGGCCCTCCTGATGGGTCTGAGTCTGCTGCTCGTGGCCGGCCCGCTCCCCTTCGGTGACATCTTCGGCGCCCAGGACAGCGCCAGCGAAGCCCGCGAGCAGTTCGAAGAGCAGACGGAACGGATCGAAGCCAAACTGGTGAAAGACCCGAACAACCCCGACCTTCTGCTCAGCCTGACGAAGGCTCACGTCAACGCCGGCAACAGCTCCGCCGAAAGCAATCCCGAAACGGGCGAAGTCGTCCTCACCCTCGAATCGCGGCAGCAGTACGAGCAGGCCAGCTCGGTCTGGAGCGAATACCTGGAAGCAACCGACGAACCGACCGTCGGCGCGGCCACGTTGATGGCGAGGACGCTCTTCTCGCTCGCCGAAACCTCGCGCAGCAGCGCCGAAGCCGAGGCCAACGTCAAAGCGGCTGCGGAAGCGCAGCAGATCCTCGCCGACGAGCGCCCGAGCATCAACTCGCTGGGCACCCTCGCGATCTACAAGGTCTTCACCTTCGACTACGCCGGGGCAGAGAAAGCCAACGAGGAAGCGAAAAAATTCGCCAGCTCGAAATTCCAGCGCGAACAGCTCGACAAACAGCTCGAGGAATATCGCAAACGGGCCGAAGGCTTCGAGAAACAGGTCGAAGAAGAAAAAGCCCTGCAGAAAGCCACTCAGGAAGGTCAGGGTGGCGGCCAGAGCGGTCAGCCGCTCGGAAACCCGTTCGGCGTGGGCGGCGCCTCCCTCGGGGAATAGCCCGCCGTTGCGAGTGGGCCGCGAAGGACTCGAACCTTCAACCTTGAGCTTAAGAGGCTCCTGCTCTAACCAGTTGAGCTAGCGGCCCGCGACGCGCAAGTATAGGAATCTCAGCGCGGCGGCAGCGCCCGGCAGAACTTTTCGACGGAGCCTTCGATCACGGTGCCGTCTGCGAAGGTGAAACGGCCGCGGGTGCGCAGGATGCTGTCGCCACAGCGGGCAGAGACGTAGCTGCGGGACTTGCCTTCGAAGCGGTAGTCCCGGCCGAGCTCGACTTCGACGAAGGTGAGCGAACCGAGCCCGGCGGCGATCAGCGGCAGGTCCAGGGTGGCCCGGTAGCGGTATTCGCCGCGGAGCCGTTCGATCGGAACCAGGATCGCGAAGGTCTGGGTGCCGGGCACGGTGGTGCGGGCGTGGAGAACGGCGGTCAGGCGGCCGTTCAGCGGCGGCCCGTTGAAGATCGTCAACGGTGAGCTGGCCTCGACCAGTCCACTGGAGAGCGAGATCACCGCCTCGATCCGGCCACTGCCGACGATCGCTCCGGCGCAGAGCTTGCGTGCTTCTTCGGTACTGGCATTGGCGATCCGCTCGGGCGGGCAGGTCGGCAGCCCGCGCACGCTGAGCCGGCCGTCGTGGTCGAAGTTGACGATCGCCTGGCGCAGCGCGACCGGCCGGCTGCCATCTTTGGAGGCGATCGCAGCGTGCCCCTGGAACTCGATCGGCGTGAAGCGGTTGCGCTGCAGCTGGCGTGGCTGGAAGCTGCCATCGGCCCGCAGGATCAGGTTGTTGACTTCGACCAGCGCACCCTGGCCGCTCGCCGCGGCCGCCACCACGAGTGCCGCCAAGGCGCAGGCCAGCAGCGCGGCGCGTCTCAGCCGGGCACGTGGCACGGCGAGGTGAGCGTCGCGGGGAAGAAGTCGCCGTTGGTGAAGTTGATGTCGCCCTGCACCTGCAGCCTGCCGCCGGCGCAATAGGCGTTGAGGTAGCCGACCTTCTTGCCGCCCCGGTCGAAGGTCCTGCCCACCGTCGCTTCGGCCAGGGTGGGCGCGCCGTAACCGCCGGCGATCTCCGGAATCTCGACCTGGACCTGGTAGCCGTAGCGCCCCTTGTTCACCTTTTCGATCGCGATCGGGACCAGCAGCGTCTTCTTCGCCGGCACGGTCTCATAGGCGTGGGCGATCAGGCTCGGTTGGCCCTTCAGCTGCGGCCCGTTGAAGAAGGAGATTGGCGAGGTCATCTGCATGCGTGGCTGGCCCGGCAGGTTGATCTCGGCCTTGGCGGTCCCCGTGCCGACCAGAGCCCCGGCGCAGCGTTTGCGCGCCTGGGCCGGCGTCGTCCGTTCGAGCTTGGCGGCGGTGCACACCGGCACCCCCTTCGTTTCGAGGTAGCCGTGCTTGTCGATCATCAGGTCGATGCTGCCGAGGACCCCGGGCGGCGAGTTGTCCTTGGTCTTGACCCTGGTGATGCTGCTGAGCGAGATCGGGGCGCCGCCCCGGGCCGGCAGCTCGCGCGGCAGCATCGTCGCCGTCGAGCTGACCACGGTGTTGCCGATTTCAGCCGTCAGCGCGTAGGCGCTGGCGCCGCCCAGCAGGCTGAGACCGAGGACGATCGAGGCGGTCCAGCGCAACCGCCGGCCGCTCATTTGCCCGTGCAGGGCTTGAGGAAGGTCCCGTTCAGCGCCGTGCCGTCTTTGAACGTGAATTCGCCTTTGGCCTGGAGGCGGCCGTCAGGGCAGCTGGCGTTGACGTAGCTGAGCCTCTGCCCTTTGTAGTTCCATTCGCGCCCGATCTTCAGCCGGCCGTAAATCGGCGTGCCGGCGCCGCCGGCGATCTTGGGAATTTCAGCCACGGTCTTGAAACCGTAGCGACCGTTGTTCACGCGCTGGATCTCGATCGGGACGACGAAGGTCGTCGGCGCCGGCACGGTCAGGTGAGCGTGGGCGAGCACGGTCGGGTTGCCGTTCTTCTCGGCCCCGTTGAAGATCGTGATCGGCGAGGAGGCGGGGATCGGCGGCTGTTCGGGGAAGTTGACGACGGCTTTGCCGAAGCCGGTGCCGACGATCGCGCCCGGACAGAGCTTGCGTGCCACCTCCGTCGTCGTCGCGGCCAGTTTCGCCGGCGTGCAGATCGGCAGCCCGCGGGTCTCGACTTCGCCGTGCTTGTCGAACCAGAGGATGATCTGTTTGAGGATCGGCGGCAGGCCACCGTCGGCCGTCGAGATTTTCCCGTAGCCGTGCAGCTTGATCGGCGCGAACTCGTGCTTGGGCAGCGTCGTCGGCGTAAAGCCGCCGTCGGTGACGATGACAATATTTGCGATCTGCAGCCGCAGCGCCAGTGCCGAGCTGGCACCAACGAGCAAGAACACTGCCCCGATCGCGAACGTCCTTAACAGACTCTTCCGCATTCGTTCGCTCCTCCCGTTCCCCTGACCGCCAAACTACCACGGGTGGGAAGCAGGAGGAGCAGGGTACGGTCGGGCTCCGCGAGCTCGGAGCCGACCCGACGCCGGTCGCCAATGTTGCGACATCCCCGCACGGTCTTGGCCGTCGCGGCGCTTCTGCTCGTCACCCTCGGGGTGATCGGCACCAACGTCGAGGACAGACTGGACCCGACCACGCTCGATGTTCCCGGCACGCCGTCCTCGCGCGCCAACGCGATGTTGCGCGATCACTTCGGCGCCACCGCCCCGTTCGCGATCCTGATCGAGGGGCCGGCAGCGGCGATCGACCGCCAGGGCCCACGGCTGGTCCGGGCGCTGCGACTGGACCCGCGGGTGCGGACGCTCTCGCCCTGGGACCGCGGCGCGGTGCAGCGGCTGCGCCCGCGGCCCGACCGGGCGCTGATCCTCGCCGACTTCCACGTCGACACCAGGACCGCGGTCAACGACACCGTGCCGCGGCTGAACGATGTCCTCGAGCGGCAGATCAGACCGCCGGTGACGGCGACCCAGACGGGATACGCCAGCCTCTCGCGGGCGATCCAGGACGAGTCGATCGCCGCCAGTGAGCGCGGCGAGCTGATCGCGTTGCCGTTCCTGCTGATCGTCCTGCTGCTGGTCTTCCGCTCGCCAATCGCCGCCGCGATCCCGCTCGCCTTCGGCGCGATCACGGTCGTCGCCTCGCGCGGGATCCTCTACTTCTTCACCGGCTGGTTCGACATCGACGCCTTCGCGCTAACCGTCTGCACGATGATGGGGTTAGCGCTGGGGGTCGACTACGCGCTGCTGATGGTCTCCCGTTTCCGCGAGGAGTTGGCCGCCGGCGCGACGCCCGCCGACGCCGCCGCGACGACCCGCCGCAGCGCCGGCCGCACGGTGGTCTTCGCCGGCAGCACGCTGCTGCTCTCGATGCTGGTCTCGCTGTTCATCCTGCCCGGCTCGCTGCTGGCCTCGCTGGCGGGGACGGTGATGATGGTGGTGCTGCTGAGCGTCGCCGTGGCGACGATCGTCGGCCCGGCGCTGCTGACCCTGATCGGGCCCAACGTCGACCGCTGGCGGGTTGGCGCGGCGCCGAGCGAGAGCAGCTCGCGGCTGATGCGCACGGTCAACGCGGCGCTGAAGCGCCCGGCACCGGTGGCCGTCGTGATCGGCGCCGTCCTGCTGCTCCTCGCCGCCCCCGCGATCGCCCTCAAGACCGGCCCGCCGAGCCCCGAGCAGCTCTCCGAGGACGCCCCCGCCCGCCAGGACGCCGAACTGATCGACGACTCGTTCGGGCCCGGCTGGGACGCGCCGTTCCAGATCGTCGCCGTCAACGAAGACGGCCCGATCACCGACGCCAAGAGCCTCGCCGCGCTCGATCGCTTCCAGAGCGAACTGGCCAAGCTGCCGGGCGTGCAGGCCGTGATCGGCCCCGGCGAAGTCGCCGAACGGGTCAAGCCGTTGCAGAAACTCGGCAACGCCGTGCTCTCATCGGGTGGCAACATCGGCCCGGTCAAACAGCTCGGCCGGCTCGGCCACAGCCTGCGGACCGCGGCCGGCGGCGTCGGCCAGCTGCGGGAAGGGATCGCCGAAGCCAGCGACGGGGCCGGGCTGCTGGCACTCGGCTCCGATCGCGCCGGCGAGGGGGCGCAGCTGATCGCGGTCGGCCTCGGCCGCGCCACCGCCGGCAGCCAGCGCGCGGTCGGCGCCCTCGACCGCTTCGCCGACGGCTCGCGGAAACTGGCCGAAGCGCAGGAAGAAGCCGCGCTGGGGGCGCTCAACCTCAAGTTCGGGATCCAAGGGGTCGGCGGGCCGAACCTGCGGCACAACGGACTCAATCACGCCTTTGAGGTTGAACATTCCCTCGAGAGCTTGGGTGAAATCACCGTTCCGCGGTTGCTGGGGCCGGCAAGTTCGGCCGAACAACAGCTGAAAGCCGCGTTGGCGTCGTTGGAAGGAATGACCAGCGGTCAGAGCGACCCCAACTATCTGGCGACGCTGGAAGCCGTCCGCGCCGCCCTCGCCGCTGTGAGCGGTACCAATCCGGTCACCGGAGCACCCTACGCTCCCGAATACGTAGGACTCCCGACCGAACTGACCAGTCTCCAAGCTCGGCTGGCCGAAGATCTGGACGACGCCAAGCGGGTCACCGATTGGCTGCAGGGCTCGATCGTGAACCTGAGGAAGCTGGCGAACGGCGCGGCGCAGCTTACCGACGGCCTTTACAAGATCAAAGCGGCGGGGACCCGCCTCGCCGATGGCTCCGAACGCCTCGCCGGCGCCGCCAAGACCCTCGGCGACGGGCTTGACCGGCTCAGCGGTGGCGCCACGGCGCTGGTCGGTGGCATCGACCAGCTCGGCGGCGGCGCCGAGGCGCTGGGAGCCGGCCTCGCCGAAGGGTTCGAGGAAGCGGCGCCGCTGGAATCGGGGCTCGACGAAGCCAGCGTCCGGGTGATCGAGGGCAGGGCGCGGATCCGCCACCAGGCGCGCCGCGTCGCCGCGGCCTCGCCGAACCTCTTCAACTCCGGCTACTTCGTGCTCTCGGCGCTGGACGGGTCGCCGCCGCGTGCGCGCGAGGCGGCGGCCAGCGCGATCGACCTCCGCCGCGGCGGCCAGGCCGCTTCGATGCTGGTCGTCTCCGACTACAGCTTCAACACCCCCGGCTCGATCGCGCTCAACAAGCGCCTCGACGAAGAAGCGGCGAGGCTGGCGGACGATGCCGGCCTGCAGACCGGGGTCGCCGGCGGTGCCGCCCAGCTGAACGACTACAGCCACGTCACCCAGGCGCGGATCCCGCTGGTGGTCGCGGCGATCACCCTGGTCACCTTCCTGGTCCTCGTCCTGGTCCTGCGGGCGATCCCGCTGGCGGCGATCGCGGTCGGCCTCAACCTGGCGACGGTGGCCGTCGCCTTCGGCGTCCTCACCCTGCTCTTCGAGGTGCCCGAAGACCTGCCCCTGGGCGGCCACAACTACGTCGACGCGGTCGGAGCGGTGATGATTTTCGGCGTCGTCTTCGGCTTATCGATCGACTATGCGGTCTTCCTGCTCAGCCGCATGCGCGAGCACTACGACCGCCACGGCGACAACGCCGCCGCGATCGAGTTCGGCCTCGAAAAGACCGCCCGGGTGATCACCGGCGCCGCCGCGATCATGCTCGCCGTCTTCATCGTCTTCGCCGGCGCGCCGATCGCGACGGTCAGCCAACTCGGAGTCGGCCTGACCGTCGCGGTGATCCTCGACGCCACCGTGGTGCGAATCGTCCTGCTGCCGGCGCTGATGCTGCTGATCGGCGACCGGGTCTGGTGGCTCCCGCGCCCATTGGCGCGGGTGCTCCCCAGGTTCAACGTCTGATGTTCGGCCCATTGTGTACGCAGTGATGTACACTTCTTCCATGGCAAAGATTGTCCCTGTGCGCGAGCTGCGGAGCAACCTCAGCAGCCTCCTCGATGACGTCAGTGACCGCCGCGACCACGTTTTGGTGACTCGCAACGGCACTCCAGCCGCAGCTCTGGTTCCGATCGACGAGTACGAGGCACTGGAGGAGACCGCCGAGGTTCTTTCCGACCCCGATGCACTCGCCGCGCTGGAGGAGGGTCTCGCCGAGCTGGAGCGGGGCGAGGCCGTCACTCTCGCCGAGCTCCGTAGCGAGCTGGCGGAGCGCCGAGCGACTGCCAGCTAGTCGTTGGCGCGACTCGTTCTCGCCAAGCGTGCCCGTCGCGAGCTGCTCGAGCTCGACTGGCCGTTGATTGATGCGATCGAGGACGCACTGGGTTTGCTCGAGCGTGACCCACGAGCCGGGCATCCACTGCGCGGCAAACTGCGCGGCCTACTCTCGTTACGGGTCGGTGCGTACCGGATCCTCTACCAGTTGGCTGACGGCGAACAGACTGTGCGGGTCGCCGCTATCCGTCACCGGTCGATCGTCTATCGCAGCGATCCTCGTTGAGCGCCAACCGCGACAGCCGGCCGATTGACCCAGCCGGCTGTCGCGTGGAAAGCGCCTAATGGCTATTTCTTCTGCTGGCAGGACTGCTTCGAGTAGGCGGTGATCGTTTCGCCGTCTTTGAAAGTGAACGCTCCGCGGGCCTTCAACTTCTTGTTTTTGGGGCATTTGGCGCTGATGAAGCTGCGTTTCTCGCCTTTGTAGCTGAATTTTTTGTCGATCTTGACGTTGAATTCGAGCAGCGCACCGGCGCCGCCGGCGATCAGCGGCACTTCGACGTCGAGGCGCGGGCCGTAGCCTTCCTTGTTGTAGTTCGAGACGACGCCGTTGAGGATCAGGGTCGTCTGGATCGGGGTGGTGCCGTAGGTGTGCAGGAGCACGGTCGACTTGCCGCCCTGTGGCGCGCCGTTGTAGGCCGTGACGACCTGTTCGACCGGGAAGATTTTGGTCCCGACGGGAAGCAGCGCAGCTGCGTGACCGCTGCCGATTTTGGCTTTGCCACAGGCCTGTTCGGCGACTTCGGTCGAGGTGTTCTGCAGCTGTGCGGCGGTGCAGGTCGGTATCCCCTTGGTGAAGAGCTTCGCGTTCTTGTCGAAGTCGACGGTGACGCGGACGGCCGGGCTGGGGACGCCGGTGGGGTTGCTGGTCGACACTTTGGTCGTGACTTCGAGCGTCGCCGGGGTCAGCGTCGTTTTCGAGAGCTTCTTTGGGGCGATCTTGACGTCGATCGACTGCGAGTTTCCGTCGGTGCCAGTGACGGGGGCTCCCGCTACTGCGACCGAAGCGGCAATCGCGGCGACCGCTGCCACTACCGTGCCAACGATCAGAGTTGGACGTTTGCGCATTGAGTTGTCTCCTCAGTTAGAGATTGGCGCGGCGCTTCCCATCCCCCTTAACAGCTTCCCGCAATCAGAGTAGCGCGTTGATTTCCAGTTAAGTCCCAGCTCAGGCGCCACTTGGCGGGGAGGCGCTCGGATACGATTCGCGCGTTCGCTCGGCCGGGAAGGAGGGCCGGAGAGCGGACAAGCGACGACCCGTGGCTTCCAATTCCTTAGGCGAGGAGAAAAGCTCGGCTCCGAGCCGGGGGATGACCCCCGCCCGAATTGCGGTGATCGTGGCCCTGGCAGCGGCGGTGATCGTGCTGGCGATCGTCTTCTTCAGCGGCGGTGGCGGCCACAAGTACACCCTCGTTTTCCAGAACGCGGGCCAGCTCGTGCCCGACAACCAGGTCCTCGTCGGCGGCTCGCCGGTCGGCTCGGTCGACAGCATCGACCTGACCGACGACAACCTCGCCGCGGTCCACGTCGAAGTCGACCAGGAGTTGCACGAGGGGACGACCGCGGTGATCCGCGCCACCTCGCTCTCCGGCGTCGCCAACCACTACGTTTCGATCAGCCCGGGGCCGAACAGCAACCCGGCGCTCGATGACGACGCTGAGCTCGGGCTCGCCTCGACCACGACGCCGATCGACATCGACCAGTTCTTCAACACCTTCCCGCCCTCGGTGCGCAAGGGCCTCAGTGACTTCATCAAGGGCAACGCCTCGATCTACTCGGGCCGCGGCGAAGACGCCAACGAGTCCTACAAGTTCTTCGGCCCGGCGCTGAACCGGACCGGCGCCTTCGTCGGCGAACTCAACGCCGATCAGCGCCTGCTCGAACGCTTCATCGTCAGCTCGGCTGACCTGGCGACGACCGTCGCCGACCGCGGCGAACAGCTCTCGAGCGCGATCTCCAACGCCAACACCGCCTTTGACGCGATCGCTTCACAGACCGTCGCCTTCGACCAGACCCTGCAGCGCCTGCCGCCGGTGATGCGGCAGTCGAACACGACCTTCGTCAACCTACGGGCGGCGCTCGACGACCTCGACCCGCTGGTCGAAACGGCGAAGCCGGCGACCAAGAACCTGGCCCCGTTCCTTGCCGAACTGCGGCCGGTGCTGTCGAAATTCATTCCCTTCACGCGCAACCTGCGGCTCACGGTCAGCCGGCCGGGGGCAGCCAACGACGCCGCCGAGCTGCTGGCGGCGCTGCCGACCGTGCAGTCGCGCGCTTCGAGTGCGTTCCCGCATTCAGAAGCGGCGATCACCGCCTTCCAGCCGAACCTCAACTTCGCCCGCTCGTACACGACCGACCTGTTCAGTGCGGTCGGAAAGCTGGGGCAGGCAGCGGGCTACTACGACGCCAACGGACACTACGTACGAGTCTCGCCATCCGGCCTGAATCTGTTCGAATACGAAGGCGCGGCGTTGAACCCGATCTCGAAGAGTGAACAGTTCAACGTCTTCGGCCCGTCAGCCCCGGTTACGAAACCGTGCCCAGGTGGCGCGACTCAGAACGCGACCGACGGCTCCAGCCCCTACGTCAACCCGCCGCAGGCCGGCAGCGCCGTCAGCCCCTCGGAATGCGACCCGACCGACGTGCCCCCGGGACCATGATTAGGCGACTGATACCCGTGCTGCTGCTCGTCGCGGCCGTCGTCGTGGTCGTGCTGCTGGTTTCCGGCGGCGGCTCGAACAACGGCTACGTCGTCCGCGCGATCTTTGACAACGGCGCCTTCATGGTCAACGGCGAGCAGGTGCGGGTCGCTGGCGCCAACGTCGGCGAAATCAAGGCGGTCGACGTGACCATGCCCGGCGACGTCGTCGCCTACCGCGACGGCGAGCCGGTCTCGGTCCCCGGCAAGGCGATCATCGAGATGGAAATCACCGACCCCGGCTTCCAGGACTTCCGCCAGGACGCGACCTGCCAGATCCGGCCGCAGTCGCTGATCGGCGAGAAGTTCATCGACTGCCGGCCGACCCTGCCGCGGGCGCCGGGCTCGCCGCCACCGCCGCCGCTGAAGAAGATCGAAGACGGGGAAGCGGGCGCCGGCCAGTATCTGCTGCCGCTGGGCAACAGCGGCGCCAGCGTCGACCCCGACCTGATCAACGACATCCAGACGCTGCCCTACGCGCAGCGCTTCCGGCTGATCTTCAACGAACTCGGCGCCGGCTTCGCCGGCCGCGGCGGCGACCTCGAAGTCCTGGTCAAGCGCGCCAACCCGGTCCTGCGCGACGTCGACCGTCTCTTCGGGATCCTCTCCGACCAGCGCGACGAACTGGCGCAGCTGGCCAGCGACTCCGATGCGATCCTCGGCCCGCTGGCGCGCGAGCGCCGCCATGTCGCCGGCTTCATCTCCAATGCCGGCGCCGCCGCGGAGGCCAGCTCTGAACGTGGCGCGCAACTGGAAGAGTCGTTGCAGAAATTCCCCACCTTCCTGCGCGAGTTCCGCACGACGATGACCAATCTGCAGGGCTTCTCCGACGCGGCTACCCCGGTCTTCGAAAGCCTCGACGAAGCCGGTCCGGCGCTGACCGACGCGACGCGCACGCTGACCCCGTTCTCGCAGGCGACGACCGTGGCGCTGAAGAGCCTGGGGGCGGCGGGTGAAGCGTCGGGCCCGAGCTTCCGGGAGGCCGATCCGATCGTTCGCAAGACCACCGAACTCTCGAAGTCGGGGGTGAAGCCGACCGCTGAACTTGCCGGCCTGACGACCAATCTCAGGAAGACGGGCGGCTGGGACTCGCTGGTCGAACTGATCTACAACACGTCGCTGGCGACGAACGGCTTCGATCAGTACGGCCATTTCGGTCGCACCTATGTGTCCCTGACGAACTGCGTCGAATACGAAGCCAATCGGGAGGGAGGGTCCGGTTGTAACTCGAACTTCAACGGCGAAAACGCTGGCGAATCCGCCGAATTCAGCGCTGCGAGCCTGTTCCGGCTCCTCCAAGAGCAGCTCGATGAACAGACGGGCGGCACTTCGTCGCCCCCCGAGGCCCGTGGCCCCACCACCGGCCTCGGCCAGGCAGGCGCCACCGAAGCCGAACCGAATATCGGCAGCGCCTCGCAGACCGCCGGCACCGAACCGCTCCTCGACTACCTCCTCGGGCCATGAGAAACAAAGGCGGACTTCAGGGGCTGGCGAGCAACCCGATCCTGGTCGGGGCGGTGACCGTGCTGGTCGTGATCGTCGCCGTCTTCCTCGCCTACAACGCCAACAACGGGCTGCCGTTCGTCTCGACCTACAACCTCAAGGCGCGGGTGCCGAACGCCGACGCGCTGGTCAAAGGCAACGAGATCCGGATCGGCGGCGTCCGCGTCGGCATCGTCAAGTCGGTCGTCCCGGTCCAGCTCGAGAACGGCGAGGTCGCCGCCGAACTCGACCTCAGCCTCGACCAGAGCGCCGAACCGCTGCCGGTCGACTCGACGATCACGATCCGGCCCAAGTCCGCACTGGGGCTCAAGTTCCTGCAGGTCACCCCCGGCGATTCCTCGAAGGGCTTCGAGGCCGGCGACACGATCCCGGTCGCGGCGGCCACGCCCGAACCGGTCGACATCGACGAGTTCTTCGACATGTTCGACAAGCCGACCCGCCAGGCGATCCGTCAAAACCTCGCCGGCTTCGGCAACGCCCTCGCCGGCCGCGGGCCGCAGCTGAACGAAGCGATCGGCGCCCTGCGGCGCCTCGTCGTCAACGGCCAGCCGGTACTGAGGACGATCGTCGCCCCCAGCACCGACTTCGCCGGCTTCTGGCGCGCGCTCGAGGCGCTCTCGGCCACGGTCGCCCCGGTTGCCGAGCAGCAGGCCAGCATGTTCGTCGCCCTCGACCAGACCTTCGGCGCCTTCGCCCGCGTCTCCCGCCCCTACATCCAGGAAACGATCGAGAAGAGCCCACCGACCCTCGACACCGTCAACGCGGACCTGCCGGCGCTGAATCCGTTCCTCAAGAGCTCCGAGCGCTTCTTCGCCGCCCTACAGCCAGGAGCGAAAGCGCTCGGTGAAACGTCGCCGGTGATCGCCGAAGCGCTCCATGCCGGCGTCCCCGTCCTCAACGCTTCGCCGGTTCTCAACAATCAGCTGCAGCCGACGGCGGAAGCGCTGGTCGATTTCCAGGAAGCGACCGGGGTCTTCAACGGGCTCGACCTGCTGATCGACACCAACCGAATCCTCAAGCCGTCGCTGAGTTACATCGTTCCGGCCCAGACCAACTGCAACTACGTCACCATCCTCTTCGAAAACCTCGCCAGGACGAACAGTCAGGGCAACAGCCAGGGCAAGTGGCTCAACTTCATCAGCTTCGAGCCTCCGCTCGGCCCCAATGCGGAGACCACCCCGTCGTCGGCACCCGCGAACGGCGGTTCGGCGGACCCCGAACAGGCGAAGAAAAACCATCTCCACTTCAACCCGTTCCCGCGCACGGGGGCACCTGGGCAGGATGGCGTGTGCGAAGCCGGCAATGAGAAGTACGTGGTCGGTAAGACGGTTATCGGGAACGCTCCGAAGCTTCGCGGTACGACGACGCGCGGGCAGGTGACCAAATGAGCCGCATGCCCGAGCGCGACACGCGCCAGAGCGCGAGGAGGGGTCGATTCAGCTGGCGTCCCAGCAACGTCGCGATCGCGATCGTCTTCATTCTCATCTTCACGATCGGCCCGTACCTGGCCTTCACCAAACACGTGCCCTTCACCAGTTACGGCTACGAGGTCCACGCGACGTTCGCCAACTCGGCCAATATCGCCAAAAACTCGCCGGTCAGGATCGCCGGTGTCGAAGTCGGCAAAGTGATCTCCTCCGAGCGCGACGGCGACGCGACCAAGGTCACCTTCACCGTCGACGGCGCTGGCCGACCGATCCACGACGACGCTTTCGCCGCAATCCGCCCACGGATCTTCCTCGAGGGTAACTTCTTCGTCGAACTCGACCCCGGCAGCCCGAGCGCGCCGGAGATGGACAGCGGCGGCACGATTCCGGTCAGCCGCACCTCGACCGCGGTCCAGCTCGACGAAGTCCTCTCCGCGCTGCAATCCCCGGTTCGCGCTGACCTCAGTCGCCTGCTCGAGGGGATCGGCACGGCCTACACGCACAAACCGAACGCCGCCGAAGACGCGACCCAGCTGCCGGAGGTCAAAGGCAAGACTGGCGCCGAAGCGCTCAACGGCGCCTTCAAATACGGCGCCGACGCCGGCCGCTACAGCGCCCAGGTCACCAACGCGCTGCTCGGCACCGAACAGCGTGACCTCTCGCGCCTGGTCGCTGGCGCCGGCCGCACCTTCGGATCCTTCGCTAGCCGCCGCTCCGACCTGCAGGGCCTGATCGACAACTTCAACGTCTTCACCGGTGCTCTGGCGACGCAGTCGGCCAACCTTTCGACGACGGTCAACCTGCTTGCCCCGACGCTGAAGGTGGCCAATACCTCGCTTGTCGCACTCAACCGCACCCTGCCACCGTTGCGCACCTACGCGATCGTGCTGACGCCGGCGGTGGCCGAGCTGCCGGGGCTGATCAGCGCCTCGAAACCGTGGCTGGAGCAGACCCGGCCGTTGCTCTCCGGCAAGGAGGCCGGAGGCGTCGCCAAGCTGCTGCAGGAATCGACGCCGGGCCTTGCCGGCGCGGCTCAGGCCGGTCTCTCGTCGGCCCTGCCGCAGCTCAACCGACTCAGCCTGTGCACGACGCAGGTCCTGGTGCCGACGGCGAACCAGACGATCAACGACCAGTTCAGCACCGGCGGGCCCAACTATCGCGAGTTCCTCTACACCCTCACCAACTTCGCCGGTGCCGCCCAGAACTACGACGGCAACGGGCCTTACGTACGTGCGCAGGCTGGTGGCGGCAACCTCCTCCTGGGAGGGGCAAACCCACTGGGCAACCTCGACACCGTCAGCGATCAGATCGTCTACTCGCGCAGCATCGCGGACCCAATCGGCGTCCAGCCGCAGGTGGGCGGCATGCCGCCGTTGAAGCCTGACGTCCGCTGCGACAACAACCCAGTCCCCGATCTCAACGGCTCGCCGCTCGCCCAGATCGGCACGGCCAGCCCGTCGCTAGCGGGGGTGAATCCATGAGCCAGAGACCCGCCGAAGTCAGCCGCTGGCGGCACTTCCGTGCCTGGCTCTCGCGCCAGTCCCGAGGCCACCGAAAAGACACGATCGCGATCTTCGTCCTCGCAATCGCCGGCATCGCGATGATGCTGGGGATCTTCACCCAGCAAAAGGCTTCGCTGCCGGCCTGGCTGCCGGTTGTCGGCGAAGAATTCGACCACATCTCGGCCGAGTTCGCGACCGCTCAGGCGGTGACGCCGGGCCAGGGCCAGTCGGTCGACGTCGCCGGGATCGAAATCGGCAAGGTCACCTCGGTCGATCTCGAAGACGGCCACGCCGTGGTCGGGATGGACATCCAGCCCAAATACATGGAGCTGATCCACCCCAACGCGAGCTTCCTGTTGCGGCCGAAAACCGGCCTCAACGACATGATCGTCGAGGTCGAACCCGGCAGCGGCGATGAGCCGATCGAAGACGGCGCCCACTTCACCCTCGCCCAGACCGAACCGAATACCAACCTCGACGCCTTCCTCGGCACCCTCGACGCCGACACCCGTCAGTACATCCAGCTGCTGGTCGCCGGCGGCGCCCAGGGGATCGGTGGCCGCGGCAAACAGCTCGGCAACGCCTTCCGGCGCTTCCAGCCCTTCGTCCACTATGTCGCCAAGCTGAACAAAGCGGTCGCTGCTCGCCACGTCGCGCTCGCGAACGTGATCCACAACTTCGGTTCCCTGACCACCGAGCTCGGCCGCCACGACGCCGAGATCAAGCGCTTCGTCACCTCCTCCGACGCGGCGCTCGGCAACTTCGCCAACCAGCAGCAGTCGATCCAGGAAGCACTGGTCGAGTTCCCGGCGACGCTCGACGCGGCGAAGAGCGGCCTCGCCAGCTCGACCAAGTTCTCGCAGGCCGCCTATCCGGCCCTGACCAGCCTGATCCCGCAGGCGCAGGCGCTGCAGCCGGCCTTCAAGGCGACCGAAAAGCTCTTCTCCGAAACGACCGCGCCGATCCGCGACCAGATCCGGCCCTTCACCCGCCAGATCCGGCCCGTGCTCACCCACGCCAACGAAGGCTCACAGCCGCTGAAGAAGACGGTCCAAAACTTCGGAAACGGGCTCGGTGGATTCAACAGCTTCCTCAACGAGCTCGCCTACAAGCCGAAGGGGAAGGAAAGCTTCCTCTTCTATCTCCCCTGGCTCAACCACAACTTCAACGCGACCTTCAACTTGAAAGACGCGGGTGGGCCGATGCTCCGCGGCCTGATCCTGATCACCTGCACCGGGTCCGATTTTGCCTACGGCACGGTTGCGCCGACCCACCCGTTCATCAAAACGCTCCTCCAAACGGCTGGCATCCCGATTCCCGACGAAATCCCCGTCGCTCCTGGTAAGTCAGAAACTGGCCACTGCGAATACAAAACGAAATGAGCAAGCGCGCCCCCAGCACCACGCAGCTCCTGGTCATCGCCGGCTTCGCGCTGTCCTGCTTCGGGATCCTGCTCTTCCTCTGGGTCACCTTCGGCGGCCCGACCCCGTTCAAGGCAAAGCCTTACGAGGTGAAGATCCCCTTCAACGAGGCGACGCAGCTGGCCGAACAGTCGGACGTCCGCATCTCCGGCGTCAACGTCGGCAAAGTCCAGAGCATTGCCCTGGCCCCGAACGGGAGGCAGGCGCTGGCCACCGTCGACATCGAAGACAAGTACGGGCCGCTGCCTGAGTCGACGCGGGCGATCCTCCGCACCAAGACCCTGCTCGGTGAGACCTACATCGAACTGACGCCTGGCTCGAGCGAGGCGCCGGAGATGGCCGATGGCGACACCTTGCCTGAGGCCAACATCGCCGAATCGGTCCAGCTCGATGAGATCTTCCGCACCTTCGATCCCCAAACCCGTGCCGCCTTCCAGGCCTGGATGCAGGAAGCCGCGGTCGCGATCAACGGCCAGGGCCAGAGCCTCTCCTATGCGCTCGGCCAGTTCGAACCGACCTTCACCGAACTCGACCGGCTCTTCCGCACCCTCGACACCCAGCGGCTCGCGGTCGGCCAGCTCTTCAGCAACGGCGCCAAGACCTTCACCGCTCTGCGCGGCCGCAACGGCGAGGTCGCCGACCTGATCCAGAGCTCCAATGCTGTCTTCCAGACCACGGCGCGTCGCGACCAGGACATCGAAGCGCTGTTCCGCGCCTTCCCGACCTTCCTCGACGAGTCGAGGCTGACCGTCAGCCGCCTCAAGACCTTCGCCGAGAACACCGATCCGCTGATGCGCCAGCTGGTGCCGGCCGCGGAAGAGCTGTCGCCAACCCTGGTCGCCTTCGCCAACCTGGCGCCGGAAGCGAAAGGCTTCTTCGAAGGTCTCGGGCCGGTGATCGAACGGGCGCCCTCCGGTTTCGCGGCTGGGCGCAAGCTCTTCCGCGACGATTTCCCACCGCTCTTGCGCGCTCTTGATCCGTTCCTGCGCAACCTCAACCCTCTATTCACGGGCCTCAACCTCTACAAGCACGAGGTCACGTCCTTCTTCGCCAACATCGCCGCTTCGTCCAACGTGAAGCTGACGGAAGAACTCAAAGGCGGAATCCATCCTCAGTTCTTGCGGGTGCTCGGTCCGCTCAACCCCGAAACGGTCGCCTCAAGCAGCAAACGACTGACGATCAATCGCAACAGCGCCTACAGCCCGCCCAAGTGGGCCGAAAATCTGATTCAGGGCCTGCCGGGCTTCGACGTCCGCCAGTGCACCTCTGGAGCCGCTGGCACCCTTGATCCGACCACTCCCACCAACCCTGCCTTCCAGGAACGCTCCAACCGTCCTCCCGGCCGCGAAATCCCAGCCGGAGAGACCCCTGCGTCGATCAACCTCAAAGAAGCCGAAGACTTCTTCAAACGGCTAAAGGAATTTGCCTTCGCTGGCCAAGAAGGCACCGCCACCGTGCCTGCGCCCGCTTGCACCCAACAGGGCCCTCAGAAATCAATCTACGGGCCCGGTGCCTCAACGCTCTACCGGCAGACGTTCGAACAGGCAGCTCGCTAGGTCAGTTGTCGTTGCCGGTTGACGATTGTCAAGTCACGGCCAGTCCGAGCTGACATATAGCTATTGGCCGATGCGGTCTTCCTTGTCAGGATGGAGCGACCAATGCCGTCCACTACACCTGGGGGTCAGATGACCAATCGACCAAAAAGCTCCATGGCACCAATCGTCTTTGTGGCGCTCCTCGCCACTGTTTGCTTTACGTTTCTGCTGGCTGCGGCCCCGAAGGCGTCGGCGACCTTGTTCTGTCAAAACGTGCAGCTAAATCCGTATGGGCAGGGCGGCGATCGTTGCTGGGGACCTGCGTTGAAATCACTCAACTGGGGCCAAGTCCTGACCGTCAACCGGGCAGGTTGCGTGGATATTGCGGACACCAGCAATAATCTCCTGAGCTCCTGGAACTGCGCCGCTGCTGGCGCCGAAGCCACGATATTCGTCTCAAACGATTTGACGACGTATCGCAAGGTGGTTATTCGGAATAACAATGTCAGCAACGCAGGAACCTTCACGGGTGGGCAGCAGTGCGTCTTGTCTTGCTGAGTCACTCCGGGTAAGGCGCCGGTAGCTCACTTGTTGGATACCGGCGAGTCGAGCATGCCACTTACGGGATCACGAGTAGCAGGCTGGCGGTGGTACGCCGGTCTGCTACTCGGTCTCGCTACGGTCTTTTCGGGGGTAGGGATTGGCTGTGGCCGGCACTCTCCCCACCCGGGGTCGGACTCAAGAGACGGTGGAGGAGAAGTGCAGCACTTTGGAGCTAGGCTCACTCGAGTGCTTTCGCCAGCGCAGCGTCAGTTCGAGATCTTTGACGGGCCTCCGAGTGGCCTGCCGCGGATCGTTAAGCGTACGATCGGTCGACCGATCAATGGAACTGATTGGTCACTGGCCCACGAGCTGCCAGCGAAGGGTGGCCTCCAAGTATGGGCGGTGCCCGGCAGGAAGGCCCTTTGTCTTTTGAGTCAGGAACGCCGCGGTGTGGTCGGGGCGATATGCGCGGACTTGACCAAGGCGCTTGCACATGGCCTCGCCATTACGCTAATTAGCGGTACGCCCACGGACCCAACCCGTCCGAGGCGGACGATCGTGGGAATCGCGCCCCGAGGCGTAGACGAGATCCGCGCCATCGGCGATCGACGTGAGACGCGAATCAAAGTCGTTGCTGGGGCCTTCTTTTACAAAGACCACGTAAGTCAGCCGCCAGATCGTTTTATGTTGAGCGAGTCCACCATTCGCGGTTAGGAAGGGTTTTTGGAGTCTCTCCGAGACAGGCCAACTAGTTAAGAGCCTCCGCGCGCCACTGACGGTTCTTGCCTAGAAGAGCTACGAGGGTCAGCGGTAGTCGATCGCTGACGGTGTAGGCGTTGTCTCGAATAGTTGCCGACCGAAAGTCGCCTCCGACTTTCAGGTGAGCAGTACTGGGCCAGTCGGGTGCGACGCCGAGAATGCGAAACGAGTCGGGCGGGTCGGTCGTAACTTCCGGCGCATCAAACACTCCTAGCGCTCATCCCCTCACCGATGTATTACCGCGCGAAACGCGACCCCGGTCAGCCTGCCGATGCGCCGGTGAGCCTTCTAGTGCTATGTGGTGAGGAACGGCTGGGTGTGGTGACATTGTCAAGTGGGTCCACCGGCCTGCAATGCATCCAGTCGTAAAGCGGCTTCCATGGAGGCTGCGCAGGTGGGCAACGGACGGCCGAGGATCGCCTCGATTGCTCGAAGCCGATTGCCGACTGCCTGGCGAGAAACGCCGTCACAAACGACAACGCGTTCGACAGCTTTCCACCAGGGGGGAGAGTTAGCAAGCGCTATCTGACAAAGGTACTGTCGACCTTCTTTGCACTTGTCAACGCGTAGCTTCCGGCCCTGCTCCATCGAGCGCGAGGGCGGCTTCAACCGCTGGCGCACATGTCGGAAGCGGACGACCCAACCGTTCTTCGACCGTCCGGAGGCGGTTGGAGACAGTCTGTCGGCTGACCCCCAAGGCAAAGGCAGTTGAGGCTCCATTCCTATTCGCGGCAAAGTAGGCGCGCAGCGTGGTTCGAAGTGCCTCCCCGCCATCTCGCTCGCACTCCAGGGGTGCGAGATAGAGTTCGCGCAGGGAGCTGCTGAGCAGATCATCGCGCAGGACCGCGGCGAGCAGGCAAACATCGCCGTAGTGGACAACGGTGTCACGTTCCTTTGAGGCGACTGGGAATGCCGCTTGGGCTTGATGGTGGCTTCTCCGCCAGCCTGCGATTCCGAGATCAGGCTCACCTAGCGCAAGCGGAACGTCGTCCGGCCACACCGACGAGAGTGCATTCGTAACCTGTACGCGGTCCACCGTCGCTCTTCGGCCCATCCAGCCCCATACGATCTCATCGCCCGAGCGGACGATCATTACTCGACAGGCAAGTGCCTCGGCGAGGCGTCGCACGGCGACCCCCGCTGTAGACCCCTGAGCAATCATGCCGATGTGCTGGGCGTCGAGGTCGTACTGGAGTGGTGCGGGGTCCACCGCCTCGCCGCGGAGCAGCTTCCGCACCCGTTCGGTCATCTGGGCTTCCCGAGAAGTAGCCCTGCTGCTTCGCTCGTGCTCGTACTCAGTCGTGATCTCGGCGAGGAGGTGCTCCAAGGCCGCCGAGCGGACCTTCAGCAGCTGCTGGAGATGGCCTTGCTCAATCTCCTCGAGGATGTAGTCGTCGAGCAACGCTGATCCCGCTATGTAGCGACGGAGCACTGTGTCGAGGCCGACCGTGCATCTCGCGGCGAGACGGGCCTGGACTAGGAGGAGCGCTGGGATCGTGGGCGGCTCGATGGTTCCGCGATCGAATATCCGCAGGCTGTAATCGAATGCGGTCGAGATGGCCTGGCGGAAGCCACGCTGATATTCGAGGTCCTTGTTTTCGCCTGGTCCCGAAACGGCGGAGCAACGATTGAGCAGGGCCAGCTCGATCTCCGCACGTCGGTCTTTCAGGCGGGCGGAGAGGTCGCTGCGAGGAACGGGCACGTCCGCAAATCCTACAAGGATTCTTTCGGTACATCAAACAGTATTAAGCCAATCAGACTTACCGGTGTGGCGTACTGGTGTGTTCGGTTTCGGTCGGCTCCCCGAGCCAAGGGTAGACCTCCGCTTACCGAAAATCGATGAGCAGGGGGAACGTTGGCATGAAGAGGATCGCTGGCTTGATCGCAACCGTCGTGGTGGCGCTGTTGGCGCCGGCTGTGGCTCAGGGAGCGACCTTCAACGTCAATACGACCGCCGATACGACGATCGCTGCACGACCGAACCGGTCTGCTCGTTGCGGGACGCGGTCGTCTCCGCCTCCTCCTCCGCGGACGAAGAAGACCGGATCGAGGTGCCGGCGGGCAACTACGGCCTCAGCTCGGGCAACGAACTGATCCTCAACGGCGGTGGCACCGTCGCCATCCATGGCGCCGGGGCGCGGACGACGGTGATCGACGGGCTCGGCGGGGGTCGGGTGTTGAAACTCGAAGGGTCCGACGTGGGGATCGAAGGAGTGACGATCGCCGGTGGGCTGGCGGGGATGGAAGTGGCCGAATTTGCAGGTGACGGGGGCGGGATCCTGATCTCCAACAGCGACAAACTGTCGCTCAGCCAGGTCACGGTCGCTGGCAACAGCGCGATCTTGAACGGGGGCGGCATCGCGGCCCCACCTGAGAGCGGCAACGCGACCGCGGTGACGATCGCCAACAGCACGATCTCCGGCAACAAAGTCACCGGCGGCGTGCTCGAGGGGATGGGCGGCGGCGTCTACGCGCTCGGCGACCTGACCATCCTCAACTCGACGATCACGGGCAACAGGGTCGAAAATCCCGGCCTCAACATGGGCGGCGGCGTCCTCGTCGGGCTTGATCCGGCCAACACCGCAGGGAGCAAAGCAGTGCTCCTGAACACGACCATCGCCGGCAACTCGGTCGCATCCGGGGGAGTCGGCGGTGGCTTCACGATCGACAACCCGACCGCCGGTGTGGCCACCGCCTTCACGGTCACCAACACGATCGTCGCCGGCAACCTTGCCGGCGGGACGGCCTCGGACTGCGGCACGGTCGTCACGGTCACTTCGGCCAACAACATCTCCGGCGACGCCAGCTGCATGTTCACCGACCCCGCCAGCAAACAGAACACCAACCCGCTGCTCGGCGGCCTCGCCGACAACGGCGGTCCGACTAACACGATGGCGCTGCAGCCGGGCAGCCCGGCGATCGACGCTGGCACCAACACCGGCTGCCCGGCGACCGACCAGCGCGGCGTCGCACGACCGCAGGGAAGCGCCTGCGACATCGGTGCCTACGAGTTGCTCGCTGCCCCCGCGGCCAAAGCGAGCGCCAACCTGAAGCTGCAACTGAAGCCGAAGCCGAAGCGCTTCAAGCCGGGCAAGAAGCTTCTGTTCACGATCAAGGTGACCAACCGCGGACCCAGCGCCGCCACCGGCGTGATCGTCAAGGGCACCGCGCCGGCGCTGGCGAAGAAAATCAAAGGCCCGAAATTCAGCGGCAAGGCGAAGACGCTGAAGATCGTCGTCAAGACGAAACCGAGCTCCGGCAAGCTGCGTGCCCGCGCCCGGGTCCGCTCCGCGGTCGCGGACCCCAACCTCAAGGACAACAAGTGCAAGGCGGTCGCGAAGCCGAAGGGTTAGCGGCGCGAAGTCGGCACGGCCGTGTCTTGTTCAGGCACGGCCTGCCGAAGACGATCGGGGGCGTGGGTCGCGACCTCCCGCCTGATATTATTGTCCGACGAAATTATCGGCACCGACTCCAACGGAATCGCACTCGAGGTCATCGCGGTTGAAATGCGAGATGGCGGTACTTTGGTCATCCATGCGATGCCGCTGCGTGACCGCTACCGAAATCTGTACGAGGGGGTGAGGAGATGACGAAAGAAGAGGAACTGGGTCCCGTCAAGGACGAGGACCTCATTCAGATTCCAAAGGGGCCGATCTCGGAGGAGCTGGCCGATGAACTCGCCGATGAGGCCGAGCGTGGCTACGCGGACCTGGCCAACTGGCGATGCGTCTACGTCGGCCGCCCGTCTCTGAGCGGCAACGGCACCTCCCCGCGGATGAGTTTTCGCATGGCCTCGGACCTTCACACGGCGCTCGAGCGGCGAGCAGCGGCCGAGGGGAAATCGATCAGCGAGGCCGCCCGCGAGGCGATCGCTCGCTACGTCGAGTCCTAGCGGCTCAGCGCGCTATGACCTCGCCGGCTCGCCGAGCTCCTCGCAGAGGCGATCGATCAGGGTGTCGACCTCCGGCGCCTCCGAGTCCCAGTCGGCGACCAGGGCGGTGAGGCAACGGTGGCGGGCCGCCAACAGCCGTCTGCGGATCTCGGCCCCGGCGCTGGTCAGCCTGGGCGGGTCGCCCGCGTCGACCAGCTCGCGGCCGGCACGCGGGCGATCCTATTGCGACCGGCGCCGTCCCCACGAGCCGATCCCCATCGGTACCGTGTTTGGAATGCAGCGCGATCCCGCCCTCGAGGCCGTGTTCCTGCCGGTACGACCCGCGAGCACCTTCGAGGAGACGGTCGAGCGGCTGGGGACGGCGATCCGGCTCGGGCTGCTGGCGCCGGGCAGCCAGCTGCCGCCCGAGCGCGAGCTGGCGCGGGAGCTGCGGATCTCCCGCACGACCCTGCGCCAGGCGCTGACGACGCTGGTCCAGAGCGGCCACCTGGTCTCGCTGCGGGGACGCCGGGGCGGCACCTTCGTCTCCGAGCAGCCGCCGCTGGCCGAGCGCGACGACGAGCCACTCGACCAGCGGGCCTGGGCGGTGCTCGACTACCGGGTCGCGATCGAGTGCGGCGCGGCGCTCCTGGCCGCCGAGCGGATCGACAAGGAGCAGCTGCCGCGGCTGGAGGAGCTGGTCGAGAAGATGGCGGCGGAGGGCGAGGACTTCGAGGAGTACCGGCGCACCGACATCCGCTTCCATATCGCGATCGCCGAGGCCGCCCACTCGCCGCGGCTGCTCGCGGGGATGACCGAGGTGCAGGGGCAGATGACCGACCTGATCGCGTTGATCGCGCATCCGCCCGAGGTCCTGGCCCGCTCCAACGAGCAGCACGGCCGCCTGGTCAAGGCGCTGCGCAAGGGCGACCCCTCGCGGGCGGTGAAGGTGATGCGCGAGCACATCGAGGGAACCGAGCACATCCTCGCGGGGCTGCTGCCCCCTCAGGCGCGGATGCGCTCGCCCTTGGGATCGAAGAGCGGCTCGGGGCTGACCTCGCCGCCGACCCAGCGGCCGAAGATCTCCACCTCTACCGTCGTCCCCGCCGCCGCCAAGTCGGGCGGCAGGTAGGCGTAGGCGATCGAGCTACCGACGGTGTAGCCGAAGCCGCCGGTGGTGACGCGGCCGCGGACCTCGCCGTCGACGCGCACCGGCTCGTTGCCGAGGGCGATCGAGTGCGGGTCCTCGAGGGCGATGCAGCAGAGTCTGGTGCGCGGGCCCCGCTCCTTTGCTTCGACCAGCGCCTCGCGGCCGACGAAGCCGCTCTCCTTGTCGAGCTTGACGCAGAAGCCGACGCCGCCCTCGTAGGGAGTCTCGTCGGGGGTGATGTCGGCGCCCCAGACGCGGTAGCCCTTCTCCAGGCGGAGGCTGTCGATCGCCCGATAGCCGCCGGCGACGATGCCGTGCTCCTCGCCGGCCTCCCAGAGCGCCCGCCACAGCCCCAGCCCGTACTCGGTCGGGCAGTAGAGCTCCCAGCCGAGCTCGCCGACGTAGGTCACCCGCAGCGCCCGCACCGGCACGTGGCCGACGGTGATCTCGCGCAGGGTCATGTAAGGGAAGGCCTCGTTGCCGAGGTCCTGCGGGGTCAGCGGCGCCAGGACCTCGCGCGCCCGCGGTCCCCAGATCCCAAAGCAGGCGAACTGCGAGGTGACGTCGGCGAGGTGGACGCCGCCCCCGGCGGGGAGGAGGCGCCGCATCCACTCGCGGTCGTGGTTGCCGAAGGCGGTGCCGGTGACGATCCCGAAGCGCTCCTCGCCGAGGCGGGCGACGGTGAAATCGCACTCGATGCAGCCGCGCCGGTTCAGCATCTGGGTGTAGGTGATCTGGCCGACGCCGCGGGCGACGCGGTTGTCGCAGAGCCCTTCCAGGTAGGAGGCCGCGCCCGGCCCGGAGATCTCCAGCTTGGCGAAGGAGGACTCGTCGAAGATCGCCACCGCCTCGCGGGTGGCGCGGTGCTCGGCGCCGATCGCCGGCGACCAGTTCTCGCCGGCCCAGCCGCGTGGGCGCAGCGCCTCGTCGCCGGCGGGAGCATTGCGCTCATACCAGTTGACCCGCTCCCAGCCGGACTTCTCGCCGAAGGCGGCCCCGCGCTGGCGGTGCCAGGCGTTGATGGGGGTGACCCGCAGCGGCCGCCCCGCCTGGCGCTCCTCGTTCGGGTAGTGGATGTCGTAGTAGGTCTCGTAGTTCTCGACCGTGCGGGCGAGGGTGTAGGCGGGCGAGCGGTACTGGGCGCCGAAGCGGCGGATGTCCATGTGCCAGAGGTCGAGGCTGGGCTCGCCGTCGGCGATCCACTCCGCCATCACTTTGCCGATGCCGCCGGCACCGGCGAGGCCGTGGGCGCAGAAGCCGGCGCAGACGAAGAAGCCGCCGACCTCGCTCTCGCCGAGGCAGAACTCGTTGTCGGGGGTGAAGGCCTCGGGCCCGTTGATCAGCTTGGTGACGGTTATTTCCTCCATCGCCGGGACGCGGCGCTTGGAGTTCTCGGTGATCTCCTCGAAGCGCTCCCAGTCCTCTTCCAGCAGCCGCCCGTTGAAGTCCTGTGGGATCCGCTCGACGCGACCGGCGCCGTCGGCGAGGAAGGCCGGTTCGCTGCGCCGCTCGTAGCCGCCCATCACCAGCCCGTCGCCGTCCTCCCGGTAGTAGATCAGGAGGTCCGGATCGCGCAGGGTCGGCAGGCTCCCACGAGTGTGATCGCCATTTCCCCCCCTATCGGTGGGAAATGGCGATCGCCCCGCTTTGGCGCGCGCCTCGGCAACGGCGTCGAGCGGTTGGGTGACCAGGTACTGGTGGGACATCGGCACCAACGGCACCCGCACGCCGGCCATCCGTGCGACCTCGGCCGCGTACATGCCGCCGGCGTCGACGACGACCTCGGCGGCGATCTCACCCTTGTCGGTGCTGACGCCGCGGACGCGGCCGTCGCGGACCTCGATCCCGGTGACCCGGGTCGAGGTGAAGATCCGGCAGCCGCCCTGGCGGGCGCCGTCGGCCAGCGCGTAGGTCAGCTGCGCCGGGTCGATGTAGCCGTCGGTCGGCAGCAGGGCGGCGCCGAGCACGCCGTCAGTCGACATCAGCGGGAAGCGCTCCTGCGCCTCCTCGGCGGAGATCAGCTCCAGCGGCAGCCCGAAGGTCTTCGCCCAGCCGGCCTGGCGGCGCAGCTCCTCCATCCGCTCCTCGCTGGAGGCGAGGCGGATGCCGCCGCACTCGACCCAGCCGGGGTCGAACTCCGACTCGTCCTTGAGGCGCCGGTAGAGGTCGACGGAGTGCATCATCATCTTCGTCAGCGAGACGCTGCCGCGCAGCTGCCCGACCAGGCCGGCCGAGTGGAAGGTCGAGCCGGAGGTGAGCTGGGAGCGCTCGAGCAGGACGACGTCCTCCCAGCCGAGCTTGGCCAGGTGGTAGGCGAGCGAGGTGCCACCGACGCCGCCGCCGATGATCACGCAGCGGGCCGAATCGGGGAGCTCAGCCCGCGCCACCGCCGGCCTCCTCCAGCAGCAGCTTGAAATGGGGGTCGGATTCGGCGGCGTAGAGGCGCTCGAAGTGCTTTTCGGCGTAGGTGCCGAAGTCGAACTCGAGCTCGGAGAGGGTGCCCTGCAGCACGCCCCACATCGCCTCGCGGAAGTCAGACATAAAGCGCATCAGCCGCAGCGTCGCCAGCTGTCCCGGCCGCGCCGGCTCGCCCAGGTAAACGGCCAGCAGCGCCTCCTCTTCGCCCGCCCCGAGCTCGTTGTTGACCGTGAAGTTGCCGAGGTCGAAGTAGCGGTCCCCCATGCCCGCATACTCCCAATCGACGATCCGCATCCCCACCGGCGAGCGCAGGAAGTTGGCGGCGAGCAGGTCGTTGTGGCAGAGCACCGGTTCGTGGGGGCGATGACGCAGCGCTGTTTCGATCCGCGCCGCGGCCGGCCGCGAGCGCTCATAGGCGGCGGGGACCTCGGCGCCGCGGATGGCGGCCTTGGCGGCGTAGTCCTCGACGATGCGGAAGGGCGAGAAGCTGGCGGCGATCGGCGGGCAGCCGTGGATCGTCCGCAGCGCCGCGGCGACGTCGGCCAGTGGCGCCGGCTCGCGCAGCTGCGGCGCCTCCATCGCGCGGCCCTCGACGAAGCGGGTGACGAGGCAGGGCGGGTCGTCGAGCAGCGCCAGCACCTCCGGCGCCACCCCGGCGGCGGCGGCGCAGCGGTTCGCCTCGGCCTCCGCCTGGCGGTCGATCCCCAGCATCGCCGTGTCCTTGCCGGGCATTCGCACGACGACGTCGGCGCCGCCGAAGCGGGCTCGGTAGTTGCGGTTGGTGATGCCGCCGTCGAGCGGCGCCGGCTCGCCTTCGAGCTCACCCAGCCGGGGAGTCAGCCGATCGATGGTTTCTGACAGCAGGGCCAAGTGTTTGCGGAGAAATTTCTACGGATCGGCATTGACGGGGTCTCACGGCCGGACTAGGCTCGCCCGCAGGACCCTTAGGTCGGTTCACCACACCTTTTATCGCAACGTTCGATACTTAGGAAGAGAGGCTGTATGGAGAGCAGCGCTGCGTCCCCGGGAAGTGACGAGAAACGCCTCGCCGAACTCGGTTACAAACAGTCGCTGAACCGAGTCTGGAGCGGCTTCTCGAACTTCGCGATCTCGTTCACGATCATCTCGATCCTCGCCGGCTGCTTCACGACCTACGGGCAGGCCTGGAACAACGGCGGCCCGATCGCGATCTCGATCGGCTGGCCATTGATCTCGATCCCGATCCTGATCATCGGCTTCTGCATGTCGGAGCTGGTCTCCGCCTACCCGACCGCGGGTGGCATCTACTGGTGGGCCGGAAAACTCGGCGGGCCGATCTGGGCCTGGTTCACCGGCTGGTTCAACCTGATCGGCCTGGTCGCGGTGGTCGCCTCGGTCGACTACGCCTGCGCGACCTTCCTCAACGTCGTCCTCGGCCTCTATGAAGTGAGCATCCTCGGGATCAACTTCGGCGACGAAGTCCACATCCTCCAAGAGGTCTTCCTGCTCTTCGCGCTGATCCTGATCCTGCACACGAGCGTCAACATAAAACGAACGCACCTGCTCGCCCTGGTCAACAGTGTGTCCGTCTGGTGGCACGTGATCGGCGTCGCCGCGATCGTGATCGTCCTGATCGTCGTCCCCGACACCCACCAGAGCTTCAGCTTCGTCTTCGGCCACCGGATCAACAACAGCGGCTTCAGCGACGGCATGTACTGGTTCTACGTGCTGCCGCTCGGGTTCCTACTGACCCAGTACACGATCACCGGCTTCGACGCCTCTGCGCACATCTCGGAGGAGACGCACGGAGCGTCGACGGCTGCCGCAAAGGGGGTGTGGAGATCGATCTTCTACTCGGCGCTGATCGGCTGGATCGTGCTGCTGGCGATCACCTTCGCCGTCACCAACGTCGACGGGGCCAACGAAGCGCTCGGGTTCGCGCCGACGCTGCTGGTCGAAGCGCTGGGGTCCGGCTGGGGGAAGTTCGTCCTGATCATCTCGGTGATCGGCCAGCTCTTCTGCGGCGCCGCCTGTCTGACCAGCGCCTCGCGCATGTGTTACGCCTTCTCCCGCGACCGCGGCTTCGGGAAACGGATGTCCGCGAAACTGTCCACCGTCAATTCCGATCGGGTGCCGATCTACGCGGTCCTGGCGATGGCGATGGCGGCACTGATCATCACCCTGCCGGCGCTGAAGGGGAACGGGGAAAACGTGCCATTCGCCTTCTTCGCGGTTGTCTCGATCACCGTCATCGGCCTCTACATCGCCTACGTGATCCCGATCTTCCTGCGCTGGCGCAAAGGCAACGACTTCGAGCTCGGCCCCTGGAACAACGGCCGCAAGTACAAGTGGATGAACTTGTTCGCGACCTTCTGGGTGGGCTTGATCACGATCATCTTCTGCCTCCCGTTCACTCCGCTCGCGGTCCCCTGGAACGACGAATTCACCTGGCAGTCGTTCAACTACGCGCCCCTGACCGTGGGAGTGGTGATCCTGCTGGCCTGGATCGGCTGGATGACGACGGCGCGCAAGCATTTCACTGGGCAGACGCGCGAGATCGAACTCGACGAAGAGATCGGCGAGCCGCCCGCGGTCGGCCCAGCCGCGCCGTGAGCGGCGTAACGTTCAGGGCGTGACGCTCGAGGAGCTGAGGAAGGCAGTCGCGGAGGGGACGGTGGACACCGTCCTGCTCGCGATCGCCGACATGGAGGGGCGGCTGCAGGGCAAGCGGCTGACCGCCTCCCACTTCCTCGACGAGGTCGTCGAGCACGGCGCCGAGGGCTGCAACTACCTGCTCGCGGTCGACGTCGACATGGAGACCGTCGGCGGCTACGCGATGTCCTCCTGGGACACCGGCTACGGCGACTTCGAGATGGTCCCCGACCTGGAGACGCTGCGGCCGGTGCCGTGGCTGCCGGGGACGGCGATGGTGATGGCCGACCTGCAGTGGTCCGACGGCCGCGAGGTCCTCGCTTCGCCGCGGCAGATCCTGCGCCGCCAGCTGGCTCGCCTGGCCGAGCGCGGCTTCGGCGCCAACGCCGCCACCGAGCTCGAGTTCATCGTCTTCCGCGACACCTACGAGGAGGCCTGGAAGAAGGGGTTCAAGGAGCTCGAGCCGGCCAACCTCTACAACATCGACTACTCGCTGCTGGGAACCGCCCGGGTCGAGCCGCTGATCCGCCGCATCCGCAACGAGATGGCGGCGGCGGGGATGACGGTCGAGAACTCCAAGGGCGAGTGCAACCTCGGCCAGCACGAGATCAACTTCCGCTACCGCGACGCGCTCGGCTGCGCCGACGAGCACGCGATCTACAAGAACGGCGCCAAGGAGATCGCCTCCCAGGAGGGGCACGCGATCACCTTCATGGCGAAGTTCAACGAGCGCGAGGGCAACTCGTGCCACATCCACTGCTCGCTGACCGGCGCCGACGGCGCCAACGCCTTCGCCGCCGACGAGAAGCGCTTCGAGCACTACCTCGCCGGGCAGCTCGCCTGCATGCGCGAGTTGACCCTGCTCTACGCGCCGCACGTCAACTCCTACAAACGCTTCGCGCCGGGCTCCTTCGCGCCGACCGCGATCGCCTGGGGTCGCGACAACCGCACCTGCTCGCTGCGGGTGGTCGGCCACGGCGAGGGGCTGCGGATCGAGAACCGGCTGCCCGGCGCCGACGTCAACCCCTACCTGGTGCTGAGCGCGCTGATCGCCGCCGGGCTGCACGGGATCGAGAACGAGCTGCCGCTGGAGCCGGTCTTCGAGGGCGACGCCTACAAATCCGACAAGCCGCGCGTCCCCCACAACATCTACGAAGCCCGTGATGCCTTCGCCAGCAGCGAGATGGTCGCCGCGGCGTTCGGCCAGGAGGTCGTCGACCACTACCTGAACCGGGCCGGCGTCGAGATCGACGCCTTCGAGGCGACCGTCACCGACTGGGAGCGCTACCGGGGCTTCGAGCGACTGTGACCCTGGGGCGGCAGCGATGAGTGCCCCCGTCATCGGTATCTGCGCGGCGATCGAGCGGGTCTCCTGGGGTGTCTGGGACGGCTACGAGGTGACCCTGGCGCCGCGGACCTACGTGACAGCGGTGCAGCGCGCCGGAGGAATCGGCCTGGTGCTGCCGCCCGACGACGCGGTGGCCGCGGAGCCCGACCTGCTGCTCGATCACGTCGACGCGCTGATCCTCGCCGGCGGCGCCGACATCGACCCCGCCAGCTACGGGGCCGAGACGCATCCCGAGACGAGGGGGACCTGGCCGGAGCGCGACCGCTTCGAGATCTCCCTCGCGCAGCGGGCGCTGGAGCGTGACATGCCGGTGCTGGGGATCTGCCGCGGCATGCAGCTGCTGAACGTGGCGCTCGGCGGCACCCTCGACCAGCACCTGCCGGAATCGGTCGGCAACGAAGTCCACCGCACCCTCGGCGGCACCTTCGGCGAGCACCACGTGCGGCTGCAGCCGGCCTCGCTCGCCTGCGCGGCGGCGGGGGTCGAGGGCTTCGTCGTCTGGTCGCACCATCACCAGGGGGTCGACCAAGTCGGCGAGGGTCTGCGGGTCAGCGGCTGGTCGGTCGAAGACGACCTGGTCGAGGCGATCGAGCTACCCGGCAAGCGCTTCGCACTCGGCGTGGTCTGGCACCCCGAGGAGGATCCGGACAGCAACCTCATCGCCGCCCTGGTCCAAGCGGCCGATGGGCCGATTTCGGGAGATATAGACCCGAAATCGGCCCATCGGCGGGGGAGTGAGGTGGCGTGAGCTCGATCGAGGTGATCGAGCCGGCGACCGAGCGGGTGATGGCGGAGCTGCCGCGGGGCGGGGCGGAGGAGGTCGACGCGGCGGTGGCGCGGGCGAAGGCGGCGTTCCCGGCCTGGGGCGCGGTCAACCCCGCCGACCGGGCGGCACTACTGCGCGGCCTCGCCGATGCGATCGAGGAGCGCTCGGAGGCGCTGGCGGTGCTGGAGGCGCGGAACGCCGGCAAGCCGATCGGCGACGCCCGTGGTGAGATCGGGATGGTGGTCGAGACCTTCCGCTACTACGCCGGCGCCCCGGAGCGGCTGCTCGGCCAGACGATTCCGGTCGGCGGCGGCGTCGATATGACCTTCCGCGAGCCGCTCGGCGTGGTCGGCCTGATCGTGCCCTGGAACTTCCCGCTGACGATCGCCTCCTGGAAGGTCGCGCCGGCGCTCGCCGCCGGCAACTGTGTCGTCCTCAAGCCGGCCGAGCTGACGCCGCTGACCGCGCTCGAGCTGGAGAAGATCGCCCTCGAGGCGGGATTGCCGGAGGGCGTCCTCAACGTCGTCGCCGGTCCCGGCAGCGTCTGCGGCGCCCGTCTGGTCGAGCACCCCGACGTCGCCAAGGTCGCCTTCACCGGCTCGACCGAAGTTGGCCGCGGGATCGCCGCCGGCGCCGCGGCGACGATCAAGCGGGTGACCCTGGAGCTCGGCGGCAAGTCGGCCAACGTCGTCTTCGCCGACGCCGACATCGAGGCCGCCGCCGCCGCGGCGCCGGGTGCTGTCTTCGGCAACGCCGGCCAGGACTGCTGCGCGCGCTCGCGGATCCTGGTCGAGCGCGCCGCCCTCGACGACTTCCTCGCCGCGATGGCGCCGCACGTCGAGGCGCTGCGGGTCGGCGACCCGCTCGACGAGGCAACGCAGATGGGCCCGCTGATCTCCGCCGGCCAGCGCGAAGCTGTCTCCTCTTATGTCCCCGACGACGCGCCGGTGGCGATCCGCGGCAGCGTCCCCGACGGTCCCGGCTACTGGTTCCCGCCGACCGTTCTCGCCCCGGTCGGCAACGAGGAGCGGGCGGCGCGGGAGGAGATCTTCGGCCCGGTCGCCTGCGTGATCCCCTTCGACGGCGAGGAGGAGGCGATCGGGCTCGCCAACGCGACGATCTACGGCCTCTCCGGCTCGGTCTGGAGCCGCGACGGCGCCCGCGCTCTGCGCGTCGCCCGGGCGCTCGACACCGGCGTGATCTCGATCAACTCGAACACGTCAGTGCGTGTTTCGACGCCGTTCGGCGGCTTCAAGCAGTCGGGCGTCGGCCGCGAGCTCGGCCCCGACGCGCTCGAGCACTACACCGAGGTCAAGAACGTCTACTACGCGACGGAGGGCTAGAGATGCTCCTTTCCACGGCCAGGCACACCTGGATGACGCGCCCGGCGCACTGCGCATCTCTGCGTCCTCGGGTTTGCCTTTGCCACTCGGCAAAGGCTTCACCCTGCGTCCTTGATCTGCTTGGCCGGGCGCGCCCCCAGTCGCACCTGGCCGCGGAAAGGAGCATCTGAGATGCCGGGACGACTCGAGGGCAAGGTCTGCGTGATCACCGGCACCGCCAGCGGGATCGGCGCCGAGTCGGCGCGGCTCTTCACCGCGCAGGGCGCCCGTGTGGTCGGGATCGACCTCGACATCGAGGCGGCCGAGGGCGAGACGACGATCCAGGCCGACGTCTCCGACGAGGCGCAGGTCGCGGCGGCCTACGAGCGGATCGGCGCCGAGCTGGGCCGGATCGACGTGCTGGTGAACAACGCCGGCATCAACCCCACCAACGACAGCTCCGTGCTCGACACCGAGCTGGAGGCCTGGCAGCGGGTCCAGGACGTCAACCTGCGCAGCGTCTTCCTCTG
>JAENWU010000151.1 GCA_016649905.1 Thermoleophilia bacterium | reverse complement strand
GGAATCTGGCGAGACTCGGTGGTCGTCGGGCCAGGACGCAGGGAGCCCGAATAGCAGCGCTATTTGGGCGACTGAGGACGCCGCACGGCGATCATCCGAGGCCGCCAGAAACCGGTAAACGTTGGTGGTCACACCACTAGGTCCCGCCAGGCGTCCGCGGCGGGGCGGACGCCGGCGTCGACTAGGCTGCGCGCGAATGAGTGAGCTGATCGTTACCGAGTTCGTCACCCTCGACGGCGTCATGGAGGCGCCGGGCGGGGAGCCGAGCCACCCGCACAGCGGCTGGGTCGGTCCATATATGGAGTCCGATCCCAAGGTCGGCCCCTACAAACTGGACGAGGTGCTGGAGGCGGAGGCCCACCTGCTCGGCCGCGTCACCTACGAAAGCTTCGCCGGCGCCTGGCCCCAGCGCGAGGGCGAGTTCGCCGACAAGGTCAACGCGATGCCGAAGTACGTGGTCACCTCGACCCTGGACGAGCTCGAGTGGAACAACTCGACGCCGCTGCGCGGCGAGGTCGTGAGCGAGGTCGAGAAGCTAAAGGCCGGCGAGGGCGGCCCGATTCTCGTCGCCGGCAGCCGCACCCTGGTCCACACGCTGCTGCGCAACGATCTGATCGACGTGCTGCGACTGATGATCTTCCCGGTGGTCCTCGGCTCCGGCGACCGCGTCTGGCCCGACGACAACCCGGAGATGGCGACGCTGAAGCTGGCGAAGACCAACACCACCCCCAGCGGCGTCCAAGTAAACGTCTTCCGCCGCGCCTAGCGCAACCGACTTTCACCCCACCGGAGTGGGGCAAAAGTCGGGAGCGTCGATCAGACGCGCTCGATCAGCGTCCCCGTCCCGAGGCCGCCGCCGCAGCACATCGTCACCAGGCCGGTCTGCTTGTCGGAGCGCTCCAGCTCGTGCAGGAGGGTGGTGGTGAGGCGGGCGCCGGTCGAGCCGAGCGGGTGGCCGATCGCGATCGCGCCGCCGTTGACGTTGACGCGGTCCATGTCGGGCTGCAGCTCCCGCTGCCAGGCGCCGAGGACCGAGGCGAAGGCCTCGTTGATCTCGACCAGGTCGATGTCGTTCATCTCCATCGAGTTGCGCTCGAGGATCTTGCGGGTCGCCGGAATCGGGCCGGTCAGCATGATCACGGGGTCGACGCCGACGGTGGTCTGGTCGCTGATCCGTGCCCGCGGCTTGAGGCCAAGGGCCTCGGCCTTCTCGCGGGTCATCAGCAGCACCGCGGCGGCGCCGTCGGAGACCTGCGAGGAGTTGCCGGCGGTGGTCCGGCCGTCCTCTTTGAAGGCGGGCTTCAGCGCCGCCAGCCCCTCCAACGTGGTGTCGGGACGAATGCCCTGGTCGGTCATGTAAGTGTCGCCGTTGACCTGCATCGGCACCATCTCCCGCTCGAAGCGTCCCTCCTCGGTTGCCTGGGCGGCGCGCTGCTGGGAGCGCAGCCCGATCTCGTCGAGCTCGGAGCGGGGGACCTCCCATTTCTCGGCGATCATCTCGCCGGAGAGCCCCTGTGGGATCAGCGCGTAGCGCTCGAGCAGCTCGGGCGTGAACGGCTGGCCGTGCTCGCCGATCACCTGGAAGCCATCGGCGAAGGAGATGTGGCCCATGTGCTCGACCCCGCAGCCGACGGCGACGTCGTGGACGCCGGAGGCGATCAGCGCCGCGGCGAAGTTGACCGACTGCTGGCCGGAGCCGCACTGGCGGTCGACCGTGGTCGCCGGCGTCGTCTCCGGCAGGCCGGCCTCGAGCCAGGCATTGCGGGTGATGTTGTAGGCCTGCTCGCCGAACTGCTGCACGCAGCCGCCGATCACGTCCTCGACCTCGGCCGGGTCGATCTCGGCGCGGGCGAACAGCTCGGTGAAGGTGCGAGCGAGCAAGTTCGAGGGGTGCAGGTCCTTGTAATAGCCCTTCTCGGGGTGTCCGCGACCGACAGGAGTACGCACTGCCTCGACGATCACGACCTCGCGGCCATTTTCAAGAAACGGGTTCATCTCGATTCCTTTCGGCTCACTTACCCAATGTAAGTACCGCTTTAGCTTGGCAGACTGCGTTCGTGCGAGTCCTCGCAATCGTCCACCAAGAGGACGCCGGACCCGGCGTTTTCGCCGAAGCGATCGGGGCTGCCGGCGCCGAGCTCGACACCTGGCTGCTGCCGCACACGCCCGAGCCGCCCGCCTACCCGCTCGGCTACGACGCCGTGCTCGTCCTCGGGGGCGCGATGAACGTCGACCAAGAGGATCGCCACGGCTGGCTGGCGGCGGAGAAGGCACTGTTGCGGGAGCTGCTCGAGCGTGAGCGGCCGCTGCTCGGCCTCTGCCTGGGCAGCCAGCTCGTCGCCGAAGCAGCGGGCGCGGTGCCCCGGCGCGCGGCACAGCCGGAGATCGGCTGGCACCGGGTCGAGCTGACGGCGGAGGGCGGCGAGGATCCACTGCTGGGATCGCTGGCGCCAGGCTTCGAGGCCTTCCAGTGGCACAGCTACGAATTCCCGCTCCCGCCCGGCGGCGTCGCCCTCGCGCGCAGCGAAGTCTGCCTGCAGGCGGCGCGGATCGGAGAGGCCGCCTGGGCACTGCAGTTCCACCCCGAGGTCAGCGCCGCCGACGCCCGCGACTGGATCGAGGGCTACCACTCCGACGAGGACGCAGTCGCGATCGGGGTTGACCCAGCGGCGCTCGCGGCCGAAACCGAAGGCAAGATCGCGGGCTTCAACGAGCTGGGCCGGGATATCTGTCGGCGTTGGCTCAGCGCCGCCCGCTCCTGACCGCGAGCGCTACTACGCTTCCGCGGTCCGAAGTCGACCAGGGAGGTCTCGGTGTCTCGTCCGAAGCTGCGCGCGTCCCTAGCCGCGATCGCCGCCGCCTGCTGCATCCTCGTGCTCCCCACCGCTAGGGCTCGGAAACGACGAGGCGCAGGGAGCCGTCGAAGCTCTGCTGCGAGCGCAGGTGCCCGTACTCGGCGTCCCAGTCGCCTGACTCCAGCGCGGCGCCGAGCCGGGCGACGATCCGCTCCTCGACGCCGTCGTCGAGCAGCGCCCACATCGATTGCGAGGCGCGGATGTCGGGGTCGAGCAGCGCCTCCGGCCGGTTCCAGAAGGCCTCGAAGAAGCCGTCGCTGCAGTCGGCGGGGGTGGAGATCCGCTCGATCTTGGTGCGGCCGCCGAGGGCGGCGGCGAGCGCCTCGACCGTTCCGAAGCGCGGCCGCTCGAGCTCGATCCCCTCACGCAAAAACTCGAGCTGCCAGGCAGGCAGGGCGTCGAGCTCGAAGGTAAGGACGACCACCGGCCCGCGCGCGACCCGGCGCATCTCGGCCAGCCCGGCCGCCGGCGGCTGCCAGTGGTGGAACGGTGATGCTGGCCATCACCGCGTCGAAGCTGTCGTCGTCGAAGGGCAGCTCCTCGGCGCGGGCATCGAGCGCCGGCGCCGCCCCGGGCGGGCGCTGCGCCCGCATCGTCGCGCTCGGCTCGACCGCGAGCAGCCAGCGATCGCGCGGCTCGTAGGAGCCGCTGCCGGCGCCGACGTTCAGCACCGTCGCGGCATCTCCCAGCGCCGCGTGCACGCGGGCCTCGATCCGCGGGTCCGCCTGCCGGTGCCGCGTATAGGTGCGACCGTGCCGGTCGTAATCCACCCGCCGTGCCTCCATCGGTCGAACGTACCAGCGTCTGTCCTTTGTCACCCTCTGGGTTACAAAGGACATGAGCATAGGATCCGCGCCTTGCGGTCCGCCCTCCTCAGCTGCCTCACCTTCTGCCTGCTGGCAGCGCTGTCGGGCAGCGCCGCGGGCGCGGCCAAGGAGCGCCCGCGGGAACCGTTCTTCCCTCGCGCCGGCAACGTCGGCTACGACGTCGCCAACTACAAAGTCGACCTCACCTTCCGGGCGGGCAGCGGCAAGGTCCGCGCCCTGGCGATGATCGGCGCGACCGCGACCCAGCGGCTCTCGCGCTTCTCGCTCGACCTCTTCGGGATGCGGGTGACCGAGGTCAGCGTCGACGGCGAGCCGGCCCGCTTCAACCGCGGCCGCGACAAACTGAAGATCGAACCGCGCACGCCGGTCCGCCGCGGCGAGCGCTTCGAAACCCTGGTCCGCTACGAAGGCAGGCCGGAAACCGTGACCGACCCCGACGGCGGCCACGAGGGCTGGATCGAGACCAACGACGGGGCGCTGGCGGTCGGCGAGCCGATCGGCACCGCCTCCTGGCTGCCCTGCAACAACGTCCCCGCCGACAAGGCGAGCTTCGAGATCGCCCTCACCGTGCCGGAGCGGCTGAAGGCAGTTTCGAACGGGCGGCTGGTGGGGATCGGGCGGGACCCCGGCCGCAGGACCTACGTCTGGTGGGAACGCAAACCGATGAGCCCCTACCTTGCGACCGTCGACATCGGCCGCGGCCGACTGACCAAGGACCGGATCGCCGGCCTGCCTTCCTGGACCCTGATCGACCCGCTGCTGGAGAAGTACTCGCTGCCGATCCTCGCGAAGCTCCCCGAGGTGATCCGCTTCGAGGAGGGGATCTTCGGCCCGTACCCCTTCGACAGCGCCGGCTCGATCGTCGACTTCGCACCCGGGATCGGCTACGCGCTGGAGACCCAGAGCCGGCCGATCTACCTCTTCGTCCCCGACCTGACCACGGTCGTCCACGAGACCGCGCACCAGTGGTTCGGCAACTCGGTTGGCCTGCAGCGCTGGCCCAACATCTGGCTCAACGAGGGCTTCGCGACCTGGGCGCAGTGGTACTACGCCGAGCGCCACGACGGCCGCAGCGCCCGCCAGATCTTCCGCGCCCTCTACAAGGTGCCGGCCTCCAACGCCGAACTCTGGGAACCGCCCTCCGGCCATCCCGGCACGGCGAAGAACCTCTTCGCAACGTCCACCTACGTGCGCGGGGCGATGGCTCTGGAGGCGCTGCGGATCAAGGTCGGGACCAAGCCGATGCTGAAGATCCTGCGCCGCTGGGCGACCGAGCACCGCTATGCCAGCGCCAACATCAAGCAGTTCGTCGCCCTCGCCGAGGAGGTCAGCGGCGATGAGCTCGGCCCGCTGTTCCAGCGCTGGCTCTACCAGCGCGGCAAGCCGCTGCCTCGCGGCTAGTCGACCTGGCTCGGGGTCAGGTAGGCGGCGGAGAGGCCGCCGTCGACGAGGAAGGTGCTGGCGGTGACGAAAGAGGAGTCGTCGCTGGCCAGGAAGAGAGCCGCCTTGGCGATCTCGTCGGGCTCGCCGAAGCGGCCCATCGGGATGTGGACGAGCCGCTTCGCCGCCCGCTCGGGATCCTTGGCGAAGAGCTCCTTCAGCAACGGCGTGTTGACCGGTCCCGGGCAGAGCGCGTTGACGCGGACGCCGCGCTCGGCGAACTCGACGCCGAGCTCACGCGAGAGCGAGAGCACCGCGCCCTTCGACGCCGTGTAGGAGATCTGCGAGACGGCCGCGCCCATCGTCGCCACGAAGGAGGCGACGTTGATCACCGAGCCACCGCCGGCCGCCAGCAGGTGCGGGATGCCGTGCTTGCAGCAGAGGAAGACGCTGCGCAGGTTGACGTCCTGGACCCGCTGCCAGGCATCGAGGTCGGTCTCGAGCACCGAGCCGTCGTCGGTGGGGTTGATGCCCGCGTTGTTCATCAACACGTCGATCCGGCCCATCTCCACGACTGCCTGAGCG
>JAENWU010000165.1 GCA_016649905.1 Thermoleophilia bacterium | reverse complement strand
CGACGAGAACGTCGACTTCGAGCGGGCGGCGGAGATCGTCGGCGATCGGGCGCTGATGGAGGAGCTGCGCCGGATCTCGATCGAGGTCTACTCGCGGGGCGCCGAGCATGCCGCCGAGCGCGGGATCGTCCTCGCCGACACCAAGTTCGAGTTCGGCCGCCACGCCGGCGCCGAGATCGTCCTCGGCGACGAGGTCCTGACCCCCGACTCCTCGCGCTTCTGGCCCGCCGACAGCTACCGCCCCGGCGCCACGCCACCCTCCTTCGACAAGCAGTTCGTCCGCGACTGGGCGAGCGAGCAGGGCTGGGACAAAACGCCGCCGGCTCCCGAGCTGCCACCCGACGTGATCGAGCAGACCCGCGGCAAATACGTCGAGGCCTTCGAGCGGATCACGGGGACGTCTTTTTGAAGGCCCGGGTCCTGATCCGGCCCAAGGAGGGGATTCTCGATCCTCAGGGCAAGGCGGTCGAGCGGGCGCTGCCGGCGCTCGGCTTCGAGGGAGTGGAGCACGTCCGGGTTGGCCGCATGGTCGAGCTCGAAGCCGAGGATCCGGCGCGGCTGGCGGAGCTCTGCGAGAAGCTCCTCGCCAACCCCCTGATCGAGGACTACGAGATCCAGACCCTTTGAACGCAGCGAGTCGCGAACACGGCAGGCACCCCCGGACGCGAAGCGGAGGAGGTGCCGTTCAATGATTTGGGGTGTTTTGCAATTTCCCGGTTCCTGCGACGAGCGGGACGCGCTGTACGCGTGCTCGCTCGCCAGTGGCGAGGCACGGATGATCTGGCACGAAGAGCGCGACCTCGGCGGCGTCGACGGCGTCGTCGTCCCCGGCGGCTTCTCCTACGGCGACTACCTGCGGGCCGGCGCCCTCGCCCGCTTCTCGCCGGCGATGGAGGCGGTCGCCGAGCTGGCCGCGGCGGGCGGGCCGGTGCTCGGCATCTGCAACGGCTTCCAGGTCCTCTGCGAGGCCGGCCTCCTCCCCGGCGCCCTGCTGCGCAACGAAAACCTCCGCTTCGTCTGCCGCCAGCTCGACCTGCTCGAGGTCGACGGGCCTATTTCGGGAGATATGGGCCCGGAATCGGCCCATCGGCCGCTGTCGATCCCGGCGAAGCACGGGGAAGGTCGGTACTACGCGCCGGAGGAGATGCTGGACCGGCTCGAGCGCGACGGGCAGGTCGCCTACCGCTACGCGCCGGGGCAGAACCCCAACGGTTCGCTGCGCGACATCGCCGGGGTCAGCAACGAGGCCGGCAACGTGCTCGGCCTGATGCCGCACCCTGAGCACGCGGTCGACCCGCTGACCGGCTCGACCGACGGGCTCAGGGTCTTCCAGCGGCTGGAGGGGCTCGCCCGGTGACCACGGCGACGCCGAAATACCGCGAGCTGGGGCTGACCGACAGCGAGTACGAGCTGATCGTCGAGAAGCTGGGGCGCGAGCCCAACGACGTCGAGCTGGCGATGTTCAGCCTGCTCTGGTCCGAGCACTGCGCCTACAAGCACTCGCGCAAACTGCTGGGCAAGCTGCCGACCGAGGGCGAGCGGGTGGTGATGGGCCCGGGCGAGAACGCCGGCGCCGTCGACGTCGGCAACGGCTACGCGGTCGCCTTCAAGGTCGAGTCCCACAACCACCCCAGCGCGGTCGAACCCTTCCAAGGGGCGGCGACCGGGGTCGGCGGCATCCTCCGCGACGTCTTCGCGATCGGCGCCCGCCCGATCGCGATCCTCGACAGCCTCCGCTTCGGCGAGCTCGACTCGGTCCGCTCGCGCCACCTGCTCGACGGCGCCGTGCGCGGGATCGGCCACTACGGCAACTCGATCGGGGTGGCGACGGTCGGCGGCGAGGTCTACTTCGAGGAGCCCTACGAGCACAACTGCCTGGTCAACGCGATGTGCATCGGGGTGGCGAAGACCGAAGACATGGTCCGCGCCGCCGCCGCCGGGGTCGGCAACGCGGTCGTCCTGATGGGGGCGACTACCGGGCGCGACGGGATCGGCGGCGCCAGCGTCCTCGCCTCCGCCGAGCTCGGCGAGGGCGACGAGGCGAAGCGGCCGACGGTCCAGGTCGGCGACCCCTTCGAGGAGTCGAAGGTGCTGGAGTGCTGCCTGGAGCTGCTCGAGAAGGGGCTGCTGGTCTCACTGCAGGACCTCGGTGCCGCCGGGCTCACCTCCTCGGCCGGCGAGATGGCCTCGGCCGGCGGCGTCGGGATCGACATCGACGTCGCCAGGGTGCCGCTGCGCGAGGCCGATATGGAGCCCTTCGAGATCATGGTCTCCGAGTCCCAGGAGCGGATGCTGGCCGTGGTCGAGCCGGCCCAGGTGGACGCGGTGCGGGCGATTTGCGAGAAGTGGCAGACCGGCTCGGCGGAGATCGGTGTCGTCACCGACTCCGGCCAGGTGCGGATCCTCCGCGGCGAGGAGGTCGTCGGCGAGATGCCCGTCGAAGCGCTGGTCGACGGCTGCCCGCTCTACGACCTCGAGCCGGCCGAGCCGGCGGGCTGGATCTACGGCAACCGCGCGACCCTGGCCACCGGCATCGACGCCGAGGACGAGCTGCTGGCGCTGCTCGCCGCCCCCAGCATCGCCTCCAAGCGCTGGGTCTTCGAGCAGTACGACTCGATCGTCGGCTCGCGCACGGTGCGCCGCCCCGAGAGCGCCGACGCCGCCGTCTTGGCGCTGCCCGAGTCCGACAACGCGATCGCCGTCTCGATCGACGGCAACGGCCGCCGGGTCGCCTGCGATCCCTACGCGGGGACCGTCGAGGCGGTGCTCGAGTGCGCCCAGAACCTCGCCTGCGTCGGCGCCGAGCCGCTCGGCCTGACCAACTGCCTCAACTTCGGCAACCCGGAGAAACCAACCACTGCGTGGCAGCTCGACCAGGCCGTCACCGCCCTCGCCGACGCCTGCATCGCCCTCGGCGTCCCGGTCGTCGGCGGCAACGTCTCCCTCTACAACGAGGGCCCCGACGGGCCGATCTACCCGACCCCGGTGGTGGCGATGGTCGGCGAGCTGCCCGACCCCCACGAGGTCGGCGGCAGCGCCTTCGCCGGCGATGGCGACACGATCGCCCTGCTCGGCCCCTTCTCCCCCACCCTCGCCGGCTCGGAGCTGGCCAAGCAGCGCGGCGAGCTGGAGATGGGTCTGCCCCAGCCCGACGTCGGTGCCGTAGTCACCGCCTGCGCGATCGTCCGCGAGGCGGTCCGCGCCGGCAACGTCTCCTCCGCCCACGACATCAGCGACGGTGGCCTCGCCTGCGCCTTGGCCGAGTCGGCGATCGGCGGCGGGCGCGGCTGCCGCGTTGACCTGCAACCGCTGCGCGAACGCGGCTGCTCGCCCGAGGAGGCGCTGTTTGGCGAAGGCAGCGGCGGCTTCCTGCTCAGCGGCAACCGCGCCGCGCTGGAGTCCCTCGGCGCGATCCCGATCGGCGAGGTTGGCGGCACCAAGATCGAGATCGCCGCCGGCGACCGCAGCCTGATCGTCGGCCTCGCCGACGCCGAGAGCGCCTGGCGCTCGCTGGCGGCCAGAGCCGAATCGGTCACGTAAACAAAAACCTTCCCGTAGCCCACCGCCGGCACTATGCTGCGATCGGTACTGAACTTTCGAGGGGGAGACGGATGAAGAAGCGGTTCGCGGTTGCTACAAAAGGCAACCGGAGCGGGTTCGACCGATCCACCCTCGCTGCTAACCTGCGCGAGTAGGCAGTCCGCCTGCGCGTCCCGTCTCTCTTACCAGCGAGGAACACGCGCTTTTGACTCCCGACGAGCGGCTCCTTGACCGCGATGGGCCGCACGACGAGTGTGGCGTCTTCGGCGTATACGCACCCGGCCACGACGTCGCCCGCCTCGCCTACTTCAGCCTCTACGCGCTGCAGCACCGCGGCCAGGAGTCGGCCGGGATCGCCACCTGCGAGGGCGGCCACATCACCACCATGCGCGACGCCGGCCTCGTCTCCCAGGTCTTCGACGAGCAGAAGCTGAAGGCGCTCGAGGGCGACATGGCGATCGGCCACGTGCGCTACTCGACCACCGGCGGCGGCTCCTGGGAGAACGCGCAGCCGGTCTGGCGCGACGACGGCCGCGAGGTGGCGCTCGCCCACAACGGCAACCTGACCAACGCGGTCGAGCTCTGGAGCGATCTGAAGCAGCGCGGGATCGACTTCCGCGGCACCTCCGACTCGGAGATCATCGCCGCCCTGCTCTCCTCCCAAGGCGGCAATCTGATCGAGGACGCGGTCCAGGAGGTGATGCCGCGGCTGGAGGGCGCCTACTCGACCGTGGTGATGACCAAGCACGCGATCGTCGCCTTCCGGGACCCGCACGGGATCCGGCCGCTCAGCCTCGGTCGCCTCAAGGACCGCTTCGTGGTCGCCTCGGAGAGCTGCGCCTTCGACATCATCGGCGCCGAGCTGATGCGCGAGGTGCACCCCGGCGAGATGGTCTCGCTGAGCGAGCGCGGGCTGGAGACGCGCCAGGTGGTCAAGGCCGAGCGCCGCTCGAGCTGCGTCTTCGAGCACATCTACTTCTCCCGCCCCGACAGCCGACTCGAGGGCAAGGTCCTGCAGCAGGTGCGCGGCAAGATGGGTGAGATCCTCTGGCGCGAGTCGCCGGTCGAGGCCGACCTGGTGATCGCGGTGCCGGACTCCGGCAACCCGGCCGCGGCGGGGTTCGCGCGGGCCTCGGGGCTGCCCCGCGACGACGGCCTGATCAAGAACCGCTACGTGGCACGGACCTTCATCCAGCCCGGCCAGGAGCTGCGCAAGCACGG
>JAENWU010000086.1 GCA_016649905.1 Thermoleophilia bacterium | reverse complement strand
TTGGAGAGCGCCTCCTGGGCGACCCGGTAGACGACCAGCTGGGCGTCGTCGTCGAGGTCGGAGAAGTCCCCCTCGGCCTCGAAGCCGGCGTCGACCTCACCCCGCGCCAGCTGCTCGACCTGGCCGGCGACGGCGGCCGCGAGGCCGAGGTCGTCGAGCGCCGTCGGCCGCAGCTGTCGGGCGAGGGAGAGCAGCTCGCGCATCGCCTGGTTGGCGAGCGCCCGGATCTCGGCCAGGTCCGCCTCCAGCTCCGGCGGCGCCGCCTCGCGCGCCGCCTCCAGCCGCAGCAGCAGCCCCGTCAGCGACTGGTTGACCTCGTCGTGGAGGTCACGGGCGACGCGGGCGCGCTCCTCCTCCTGGGCCCGCAGCGCCGCCGAGCCGGCCCGGCGTCGCTCCGCCTCCAGCCGTCGCATCATCCGCAGGAAGGCGAGCTCCAGCCGCTCAACCTCCTCGGTCTCGCCGACCCCGTCGATCGAGCTCGGCAGTGCCTGGCCCGGCCGGCTGAGGTCGACCTTCTCCATGTCGTCGATCAGCCGCTCCAGCGGTCGTAGCCGGCGCCGCTCGCGAAGCAGGGCCGCGACCAGCGCGGCAACCACCAGACAGAGCAGGATGATCACGACAAGGGTCACCGGCCAAGCCTAGAAGGCCCTGGGTAGTCCACGGGCGCGAATGGGGGCTGGCACCTATGGCCAAACATCCCGCCCCCCGCAATACTCGTTCGACCAAAGCCTCACCCAAACTGGGACTACCTAGGAGCAACACACGCGATGAAGACCACCAAGCAGTCGAGTTTCGGCGCCACCTTGCGCACGACGATCCTGCTCGCCTCGCTGTCGGGCCTGTTGGTCCTGATCGGCGCCCTGATCGGCGGTCCCAGCATGGCCGCGATCTTCCTCGGTATCGCGCTGCTGATCAACCTCGGCTCCTATTTCTTCAGCGACAAACTGGCGCTGAAAATGAGCCGTGCGCAGCCGATCGACGAGTCAGAAGCGCCGCGGCTCTACCAGATCGTCCGCGAACTGACGACCCGCGCCGGGCTGCCGATGCCGCGCCTTTACATGATCCCCCAGGACCAGCCGAACGCCTTCGCCACGGGCCGCAACCCGCAGCACGCGGCGGTTGCGGTCACCCGCGGCATCACCAAGCTCCTCTCCGAGGACGAGCTGCGCGGCGTGCTCGCGCACGAGCTCGCGCACATCCAGCACCGCGACATCCTGATCCAGTCGGTCGCCTCGGCGATCGGCGCCGCGATCACCTACCTCGCCTACATGTTCATGTGGTTCGGCAGCGACGACAACTCGCCGCTGAGCCTGGTCGCCTCGCTGGCGATGGTCCTGCTGGCGCCGATCGCGGCGACCATCATCCAGCTCTCGATCTCGCGCCAGCGCGAGTACGCGGCCGACGCCGGCGGTGCCGAAATCTGCGGCAACCCGGAGTCGCTGGCGAGCGCGCTGCTGCGGCTCGAGCAGGGCGCCGAGGCGATCCCGATGAAAGTCAACCAGGCCGCCGAGCCGCTTTACATCGTCAAGCCGTTCAAGGGTGGCGGCATCGCCGGCCTCTTCTCGACCCACCCTCCGATCGAGGAGCGGGTCCGCCGCCTGCGCCAGATGCGCCCCAGCCTCGGCTAGCCGAGAGGGACATGAGCGCGTATAGCGGGCCGCCGATTGGTGGCCCGCTATACTTTTTGAAGTAAAGCTGATCCGATTTAGGGGATTTCACTTCATGGCCACTGGCGCGCAGACCGAGCAGGTGCAGCAGATCGAGGAGATCGAACCCTTCGAGGCGCAGGCGGAGATCGAGGGCGGCGACGTCGTCCTGATCGACACCCGCGAGCCCCACGAGTACCAGGAGGCCCACCTCGAGGGCGGCAAGCTGGTGCCTCCGGGACTGCTCGCCGACGAGATCGCAACCGCCGCGCCCGACAAATCCGCCCGGACGCTGCTCTACTGCCGCTCCGGCAACCGCTCCGCAATCGCTGCCGCGCAGATGCAGCGGATGGGCTACGAGAACGTCGCCTCGGTGGGCGGCGGGATCCTGCTCTGGCAAGAGCAGGGGCTGCCGATCGTCGCCGCCAAGGGCATGACCGCGGAACAGCGCGAGCGCTACTCGCGCCACACGCTGCTGCCCGAGGTCGGGGTAGACGGCCAGCTGAAGCTGCTGAACGCGAAGGTGCTGCTGCTCGGCGCCGGCGGGCTCGGCGCCCCGACGGCGATGTACCTGGCGGCGGCCGGGATCGGCACCCTTGGCCTGGTCGACGACGACGTCGTCGACTCCTCGAACCTGCAGCGCCAGGTGATCCACAACACCGACCGGATCGGCGAGGCGAAGACCGCCTCGGCAAAGAAATTCATCAACGCGCTGAACCCGGACGTCGAGGTGGTGGAGTACGGGATGCGGCTCGACGCCTCCAACATCCTCGACGTGATCGCCGACTACGACGTGATCGTCGACGGCGCCGACAACTTCCCCACCCGCTACCTGCTGAACGACGCTTCGGTGCGGCTGCGCAAGCCGGTCGTCTCTGCCTCGATCCTCAGCTTCGACGGGCAGATCTCGACCTTCGTCCCCTTCGAGGGCCCCTGCTACCGCTGCCTCTACCCGACGCCGCCGCCGGCCGAGCTGGCGCCGAGCTGCTCGGCTAACGGCGTCCTCGGCGTGATGGCCGGGACGATGGGCACGTTGCAGGCCAACGAGGTGATCAAGCTGGTGCTTGGGGTCGGCGATCCGCTGATCGGCCGCCTGCTGCTCTACGAGGCGCTGGGCACCCGCTTCACCGAGCTCAAAGTCCGCCGCGACCCGGAGTGCCCGATCTGCGGTGAGAACGCGCCCGAGATCCCCGAGTCGGAGATGGGCCAGTTCCCGGACTACGACTCCTTCTGCGCCGGCTAGCCGGTAGGTTTCCCAGCTGATGGCGACCGTGAGGATCCCACCTGTGCTGCGCCCGAAAACGGGCGGCGCGCCCGAGGTCGAGGCCGCCGGCGGCAACGTCGGCGAGGTTCTGCGCGCTCTCACCGCTGAGCATCCGCAGACCGCCGAGCAGCTTTTCGACGCCGAGGGCGAGCTCAATCGCTACGTCAACGTCTACCTCAACGACGAGGACGTGCGGGTCCTGGACGGGCTCGACACCGCCGTCAAAGACGGCGACACCGTTGTAATCCTGCCGGCGATGGCCGGCGGCTGAGGCACCTGCAAACCGGCGCCTGACGTTGTCCTCGGTCGGTCGACTGCGGGTCACGCACTTGCTGTGCGCTCCCCTTGTCGGCCTCCCTGCGTCCTAGCCAGGCTTGGTTTTCGGCGCCTCGGGAGGCGACCGCTGCTCAGCGATCCAGCACCAGGCCGAGGAACTTCCTGGTTCGCTCCTCGCGCGGAGCGTCGAGAACGTCGGCTGGTCTTCCTTCCTCGACGATCACGCCAGCGTCCATGAAGACGATCTTGTCGCCGACCTCGCGCGCGAAGCCAAGCTCATGGGTGACGACGAGCATCGTCATCCCTTCCGAGGCCAGCTCGCGCAACACGTCCAGCACCTCCTTGACCAGCTCTGGGTCGAGAGCGCTGGTGACCTCGTCGAAGAGCATCACGTGTGGATCCATCGACAGCGCCCGAGCGATCGCGACGCGTTGCTGCTGGCCGCCAGAAAGCCGTTCGGGGTACTCGTTGAGCTTGTCGGCGAGGCCCACCCGTTCGAGCAGCGCGGTGCCTTTCTGCTTGGCCTCCGACTTGGAGCGGCCGAGCACTTTTTCTTGTGCCATCGTCACGTTCTCCAGCGCCGTCTTATGGGGGAAGAGGTTGAACTGCTGGAAGACGATGCCCACCCGCTGGCGAACGAAGTCGAGATTCCAGCTCTGCTCGCCGGTGCCTGACCGGGGGCCCTTGCAGATGTCCTGGTCCTCGAGGTAGATCTCGCCCTGCTCGGGTGGCTCGAGCAGGTTGACGCAGCGCAGCAGGGTGCTCTTGCCGGAGCCGCTAGGGCCGAGGATGCAGACGACCTCGCCTTTCCTGACGTCGAGGTTCACGCCCCTCAGCACCTCGAGCTTGCCGAAGCGCTTATGGATGTCATGGAGCCGCAGCTGGGCGCCGCTGTAGCCGTTCTCCATCAGAGCGCCTCGACTCGAGGTGCGCCGCGAGTGAAGCGGCCCTGTTCGCGAGAGATCAGCTTGTCGACGAAGCGGGCCAGGGGCAGGGTGACGAGGAGGAACATGATCGCGCCGAGGGTGAGGGCTGAGCTGTTGAACGTTTCCGACTGGATGTCGCTGCCGACCAGCACCGCCTCGTTGACCGCGATCACGCTGACCAGAGTCGTGTCCTTGGTCAGGGCGATGAAGTCATTCAGCAGCGGTGCGAAGACCTTGCGGATCGCCTGCGGCAGGATCACGCTGCGCATCGCCTGGCGGTGGCTCATGCCGAGTGACCGAGCGGCCTCCATCTGGCCTGGCGGGACGGCTTCGATCCCCGCTCGGTAAACCTCGGCCATGTAGGCGCCATAGGTGATCGTGATCGCCAAGACACCGAACCAGAAGTTGTCCGGCTTCCCAAGCCACTGCGGCAACCGCAGCCACTCTGGGAGGAAGTCAAGGGATGGGATGCCGCCGGCGATCAAGAGGATGAGCAGCAGCAGCGGCACCCCGCGGAAGACGTCGATGTAGGCGATCGTGACGGCTCGGACCGGCAGGAATCCACGCCCCGGAAGCTGGCGGAGCGAAGCCAGGATCAGGCCCCAGGCCAGGGCGAGGACGCCGCTGATGATCGAGAGCTGGACAGTGATCCAGAACCCTTCAAGCACTTCGTCGAAGTGTTCGGCCATGAAGCCGAAGTCGAAGAACTGGTTGACGAACTCTTGCATCGGGTCTCCTGGCTAGCCGCTCGGCGGGCGCTTCAAACGTAGAGAAGGGGCGCCGTTGCCGACGCCCCTTCTCGTGCTTCTACCAATCAACCTGTCGTTTTTCAGGTCAGCTGGCCTCGTGCGTAGCCGAGGCGATCGACTTCGGCGGCGCGTGCTGGAAGTACTTTTCGTAGAGCTTCGCGTAGGTCCCGTCGTCGATCGCTTTTTTGAGACCTTCGTTGATCTCTTCGAGCAGTTCGGTTTCGCCCTGGGCGACAGCGAAGCCATATTCTTCTTCGGTCGGGATCGCGGCGGAGATTTCAAGCCCGCCTCCCGCGGCGACAGCGTTTTCGGCCACCGGGATGTCCATCACCACCGCTTCGACGGTGCCCGACTTGAGGGCGTTGACCGCATCGGGGCCTTGCGGATATTTCCGCAGTTCGCCGGCATCGCCCTTTTCCTCGACGTATTCCTGGCCGGTCGTGCCCTGCTGGACGCCGACGGTGGTGCCGGCAAGCGCCTCAACGGAGTCGATCGGGGTGCCTTCCTCGACCAATATGGCCTGTTCGGAGAGGTAGTACGGGTTGCTGAAGTCGACCGTTTTCTCGCGTTCGTCGGTGATCGTCGCCGCCGATGCGACCGCTTCGAATTTACCCTGAGCGAGGTCGAGGAAGATCGAGTCGAAGGAGGTGTCTTCAAACTCGGCGGTGCGGCCGATGTTTTCCGCCACGGCTTCCATCAGCTCCACGTCGAAGCCGGTGTAGTTGCCCGGTTTCCCCTGCTCGAACGGGGGATAGGGAATGTCGGAGCCGACGGCCAGGGGCTCGCCGCCGCCTTCGGTGCTGGCGCTGGTTTCGGAGCCACTGCTGGTGCTGTCGTCGGAGCTGCCGCATCCCGCTGCGACCAGTGAAACGACGCCTACGAGGAGGACCGCGAATATTGCGGTCAGCCGGGTCTTGCTCATCGATCCTGCCTTTCGATCGAGGTGTAACGGAGATGTCGCTGGACCCAGGCGAAGATACACGCCGTGAAGTCCAGAAGGTTTATCCAACGGTCCAAATACCCCCGCTACACTTTCTGAAGTAACGGGGACCCGGTTATGGCTCAGGACCAACTTCTCAACAGACCCTGCGGGGGGCGCTTCGGCAATATCGTCGAGTCGATCGGCAATACGCCGCTGGTCGAGCTGCCGCGCTTCTCGCCGAAGCCCGACGTCCGCATCTACGCCAAGCTCGAGGGACACAACCCGACCGGCTCGGTCAAGGATCGCGTCGCCAAATCGATGATCGAGGCGGCCGAGGCCGAAGGCGCGATCGAACCGGGTCAGACGATCCTCGAACCGACCTCGGGCAACACCGGCATCGCGCTGGCGATGATCTGCCGTCGCAAGGGCTACCCGCTGCAGGTGGTGATGCCCGACAACGTCACCGAGGAGCGCACCCAGCTGCTGCGCATGTACGGGGCCGAGATCGTCTATTCCGAGGGCGCCAAGGGCTCCAACGGCGCCGTCGAGGTGGCGCTGGAGCTGGCCGAGCGGCCCGAGTTCTACATGCCCTACCAGTACGGCAACGAGAACAATCCGCTGGCCCATTACAACGGCACCGCGGTCGAGATCCTCGACGAGCTCGACGAGGTCACCGCCTTCGTCGGCGGCCTCGGCACCGGCGGCACCCTGATGGGCAACGGCCGCCGCCTCAAGGAGGCCAACCCGGAGACGCTGATCGTCGCCGCCGAGCCGATGCAGGGCGAGCTCGTCCAGGGCCTGCGCTCCCTCGACGACGGCTTCATCCCGCCGATCATCGACCTCTCGATCCTCGACCGCAAGATCATGGTCTCCAACCGCGACGCGATCGTCTGGACCAAGAAGCTGCTCGACGAGGAGGGCGTCTTCGCCGGCGTCTCCGCCGGCGCGATCGCCGCGATCGCCTCCCGCATCGGCGGCGAGCTCGACGCCGGCAACGTCGTCTTCCTGATCCCCGACGACGGCTGGAAGTACCTCTCCTCCGGCGTCTACACGAAGCCGATCGAGGAGATCGAAAACCTCGACTCGACCGTCTGGTGGTAGCGGTGGGTGGCGCGGCGCATCTCTGCGTCCTCGGTCGCTCACGTGCAGAGCACGCTTCGCTCCCTGCGTCCTTGACCTGCTTGGCCACCCACCGCTACTAATGCGAATTTCCCAGGAACTGATCGACGAGATGGTCGCGCACGCGCGCGAGGACCTGCCGAACGAGTGCTGCGGGATGGTCGGCGGCTCGGGCGGCGAGGCAACGATTGTGATCCGCGTCGCCAACTCGGCGGCCAGCCCGCTGCGCTACGAGATGGACCCGCAGGAGCAGTACAACGCGCTGAAGTCGATCGAAGACGACGGCGGCGAACTGCTGGCGATCTACCACTCGCACACGAAGAGCGCCGCCTATCCGTCGCAGACCGACGTCAACCAGGCGGTCGCCTGGCCGGAACAGATCTACGTGATCGTCTCCCTCGCAGAGGATGATGCGCCCGACGTGGAGGCCTACCTGCTCAAAGACCTGAAGATCGCCGATGTCGAGCTCGACGTCGCATAAGCGCGGCTCACACAGCCGCGGCTCCCACGGCGGCGGCGGTGGCGGCTCCCATGAGGGTGGTGGCGGAGGCGGCGGTGGAGGAGGCGGCAAGCTCATCAAAGTCGCCTTCGCCCGCAACCAGGCCGAAGCGGAAATGCTGCAGGGCCTACTGACCGAGGCCGGCATCCCCAGTGCGCTGAAGCGCAGCGGCGGCTTCGACAACCCCGACTTCCTCTCCGCCGGGCCGCACGACGTGATGGTCGACTCCGAGGTCGCCCAGAAAGCCCGCGGCGTGCTCGCCGATGTGATGGTGGAGAGCGAGGACGAGGAGCGAGCCGAGCTCGACGAGCAGTCGCGCCTCTCGCGTCCCGGCGCGACGGAAACGACGCCCGGGCGGCTGGCGCTGTGGGTGGTAGTCGCCTTTCTCGGCGCCGCGATCATCGTCTGGATCCTCTACCAGCTGAGCTGATCGAAGTTGGAGTTGCCAGCGTCGCAGCGTCAGAGAGTGGAAGGCGACGACGGGGGTCGTGAGCTGGTCGAGGTCGCATACGGCAAGGACCGTGTCGAGGCGGAGATGATTCAGGGCCTGCTCGAGAACGCCGGCATCCCTTGTCTGCTGCAGCAGGCTGTCCTCAACGTGGACGGCCCGCAGCTCGGGTTCGCGCTCTTGCCGCGCGGCTTCGGCGGTGGCCCGCAGCGGGTGATGGTGCATGCGATTCGGGCCGACAGCGCGCGCGGTCTGCTGGAAGAAACGTTCGTCGAAGACGAAGAAACGGCCTGGCTGGAGATCGCCAACGCGACCCACCTGGAAGACGCCGGCGCCAGAAGGCCGCGCGGTTATGGACTCGCCGGCGCGTACGCGCGCATCTTGCTCTGGTCATTCGGTGTACTCGCCGTCGTCTTCGGGGTCTTCCTGGTTCTGCGCGGCGGCTGAAGCCGTCCGCTCAGGCGGGCGTGGGCCGGGCCATGCCCCGCAGGTAATCGCGCCAGGCCTCCTCGATGTCGCGGAAGCGCGCGTCGAAGGCGTCTTCGAGGGTGACCTCAGGGCCGCCCGGCAGGAGCCCGTCGACCAGGCGCTCGCAGGCCTCGGGGCCGCGCTCGTTCTCGAGCAGGTCGAAGATCGTGCCGCCGAGGATGACCGCGTCGCGTGGGGAAGGGGGGAAGGAGGGGCGCGAGCTCTCGCGCAGGCGTCGGATCACCGCCGCTCGGTAGAGCCCGACCTGGCGGGAGAAGTACTGCGAGCCTCCCTCGACCAGCCAGGTCCAGCGTAGGTAGCGAACGAAGCGCCGCGGCGTCCAGGAGGGGGGGAGGGCGGGATTGTTGGCGGCGACGACGAGCTGGGCGTAGAGGCGCTCGGCGGTGCCGCGCAACGCTTCCAGCGAGTCGTCGCCGGCGGCGCGCCGTTCCAGATGGGGGTCGTTGAGGACGTGCAGCTCGGTCGCCATCGCCCAGCCGGCCATGTAGCGGCGCCCGGCCGCGGCGGCAGACCAGCGCGCCGCCGGCAGGAAGGGGTGGGCGAGGGTCAACCAGGCCGGGTTGGTGTGGACGACGACCGTGACCTCTCCGGGAACCTGCGGGAAGCGGTCTTCGAGCCGCAGCCGCAGCCCCTCCAGCCGATCCAGCGTCCGCTCCGCGAAGGCGGAATCGTCGGAGTCATGCCGGGCCGAAAAGCTCAGCGAGTCGGTTTCAATCCAAGCCACAATTCCAGGCTAGTGCCTGCGTTCGGCTGAGCAAGCAGGCCAAGGACGCAGGGAGCGAAGCGTGCTTGGCACCTGAGCGACCGAGGACGCCGGCATGCGCCGCTCAGACGAACGCAGGTTCAGCCTGGCCGCAGACTTCCTTGATCTCCTGCCGAGCGCGGTCGAACTCCTCGTCCGCCATCACCGGCGTGCCCTCGAAGGGCAGGTCGCGGTCGATCTCGACCCAGGAGCGGCAGCCGTGGTACTCGTCGCGGACGCGCACCGTGACCGGGCGCGGGATCCGGTGGACCCGCAGCAGCAGGATGTGGAGCGGGTGGCGACGCTTCCAGTTGAGTCGCTTTTCCGCGTAATCGGGGGTCCAGATGTAATAAGGCGAGAGGAAGTCGAGGGTGCGGCGATCGTTGATCGTGACGTGATCGGTGACCTCGGCCCAGGCGCGCAGCCGGACCCGGTCGGGCTGCGGGATGCCGCCGTCCTGGATCAGTGCTTTCGGCGGCGGCTCTTCGTCAGGCCAGACACCCTCCTCGAGGGCGCGACGCAGCTCCGGGTGGTGCGATTCGCGCACCAGGTCGTTGCGCTGGTGATCGAAGGTGGGATAGAGGAAGAAGCGCTCGTGCTCGAGTTCGAAGTGCTTGTTCTCCTCGCGGATGCCGCCCTTGCGGAGCGTGAGGAGCTGCTCGCCCTCGGCGAGAGCGCGAACAGTTACTGCCCATTCCTTAAAAGCGATCGGCATTTGAATTCCGTACCTGAGAAGGTTGATTGACGTGGGGGCTGACGCTGATACCGGCCTGCGAAAAGGTCGTTCGTCCGCCCCGGGGTCGCGCATTCTAGACCAGGGGAGCGAAATCGCAAAATAAAAAAACTCGTTAGTTTCGGCCGCCGCCGCCGGGAGTTTCGATCCGCAGCCGATCTCCAGGCTGCAAGTCGCCTTCGGCCTTGCTCGCGAGCTGCTCGCCGTTGAGCAAATTGATCCCGGTGGCGCCGTTTTCCCCGCCATTGCGCCCTTTTGGCGGATGTCGGCGGCGCTCGGTGATCAGCGTAAATCGCATCGGCGCCAGGGCTTCCAGCTCGCGCACGATCCCGTCGCCACCTCTGTGTTTGCCCTCCCCGCCACTTCCCTGCCGATGTGAGAGCTTCGTCACACGAAGGGGAAATTCGGTCTCCAGCGCCTCGATCGGCGTGTTCAGCGTGTTCGACATCGCGACGTGGATCGCGCTCGGCCCATCGGCGTCGGGGCAGGCCCCCTGGCCGCCCCCGAGCGTCTCGTAATAGGTGAAGTTCTCGTTGGCGAGCGTCAGGTTGTTCATCGTCCCCTGACCCTGCGCCTGCACGGGGCGGGCGCCGCCAAGCGCCGCGATCACGAGGTCGGCGACCCGGCTGGAGGTCTCGACGTTGCCGGCGGCGACTGCCGCTGGGAATTCGGCGTTGAGCAGGCAGCCGAGCGGGGCATCGATCTCGATCGGCCGGTGGGCACCGGCGGAGGGTGGGGCGTCGGGATCGGTGAGCACGCGCACCGCGAAGAACGCGGCCGATTTGGTGACCGAGAGCGGGCAGTTGAGGTTGCCCTCGACCTGGGCGTCGGTGCCGGAGAAGTCGAGCCGTAGCCGCTCGCCGGCGATCGTCGCCTCGACCCGCAGGTGCAGATCCCGATCGGACTCGGCGGAGTCCGCTTCCAGCAGATCTTCGGCTACGTAGACGCCGTCGGGCAGCGCCGCCAGAGCCGCCCGGGTGCGGCGCTCGCTGTAGGCAAGGATCGCCGCCATGCCGCTGCGCAGCTGCTCGACACCGAGGCGGTCGGCCAGCTCGGTCAGGCGCAGCTCTCCGACCCGATTCGCTGCCGCCTGGGCGCGCAGGTCCGCCAGCCGCTGGCGCGGCGAGCGCATCTTTGCCGCCAGCAGCTCAAGCGTCTGCTCGGAGGCGCGGGTGGGCGGGATCACGACCCCCTCGTCCTCGAGCGAGGTCGAGAAGGCCGGCATGCTGCCCGGCGTCGGGCCGCCGACGTCGGCGTGGTGGGCGCGGCTGGCGGCGAACCCGAGCAGCTCGCCGCCGCTGAAGACGGGGGAGATCAGGGTGATGTCGGGGAGGTGGGTGCCGCCCCGGTAGGGGTCGTTGAGGATCCAGGCGACGCCGGGGTGGTGCTCCTCGCCGAGCACGGCGGCGACGGCGTCTGGCATCGAGCCGAGGTGGACGGGGATGTGCTCGGCCTGCATGACCAGCTCGCCGGCGGCGTCGAAGAGCGCGGTCGAGCAGTCGTGGCGCTCCTTGATGTTGGCCGAGTAGGCGGAGCGGATCAGCACCGCTCCCATCTCGTCGCAGGCCGCCCGCAGGCCGCCGACCAGCACCTGCAGGGCGATCGGGTCGAGGCCGCTCATAGGGCAACCTCCGCGCAAATCGTGCCGTGCTCGTCGACGCTGGCGCTCCAGCCCGGCGGCAGCACCAGCGTCGCCTCGGGCAGCTCGAAGATGACCGGTCCCTCCGCCGCGGTTCCCGCCGCCGGCTCGCCGCGCAGGACCGGCGTCTGGACCCACCCCTCGTCGAACCGCACCTCTCGCGAGGTGCGCTCGAGCCCCGCGCCCGTGGCCGCCCGCGGGGTCGCCTGCGGCCCCGGGATCGCCAGGGCCAGGCGAATGTCGACGAGGACCACCTCGCCCTCGGGATCGCGGTGGCCGTAGCGCTCCTCGTGGGCGCGCTCGAAGCGCTCCGCGAGGTCCCGGGGGTCCGGCTGCGCGGATCCCGGCACCGGCAGCTCGAAGGCCTGGCCGGCGTAGCGCAGCGCGTAGATCAGCCCGGTCTCGGCGTCCTCGAGACCGGCGCCGGTGGCGGTGACCATCGTCGCCACCGTGGCGGCGATGCGTTCGGCGCTGAGCTCCTCGCCGCTCAACATCACCGTGCGGGTGGTGTCGCGGCGGCGCTCGGAGGCGCAGAGCCCGAAGGCGGAGAGGACGCCGCCGGCGCGGGGGCAGAGGATCGTCTCGATCCCCAGCTCGGCGGCGATCGCCGCCGCGTGCATCGGCCCGGCGCCGCCGAACGGGAGCAGGGCGAAGCCGCGCGGGTCGACGCCGCGCTCGACGGTGACGACCCGCAGCGCCCGCACCATCTCCTGGTTGGCGACGCGGAGGATCCCGGCGGCGGTCTCGAGCCGGCCGAGGTCGAGCTCGGCGCCCAGCCGGTCGATCGCGGCCGCGGCGGCCTCGGCGTCGAGCGCGACGTCGCCGGCCA
>JAENWU010000063.1 GCA_016649905.1 Thermoleophilia bacterium | reverse complement strand
GGTCAACGGCTCGCTCTCCTGGGGCGGACTCGACTCGTGGCAGGTCCGCGACGGCGAGTACCGGGCCGACCACCTGGCGCTCGTCCGCGAGCTTCACGCCATCCACCGCGCCCGCGAGCAACGGGTGGGCTACGGCTACGGCTACGGCGACAAGAGCGAGCGGAAGCTCGACCTGAGCGACTGCGACAGCCCGCGGTTGTGGGCGCTGCTCGACGAGGCTACCCGGATCGAGCTGAGGCTCATCCACGCCCTGCCGGGACTCGGTGAGCTGCCGCCCTACGAGAGCGGCGAGCTGCTCGTCGACGTCGGCCGCGATGGCGACCGGGCCTCGCTCGTGACCGCGGTGCTTCGCCTTGGCGACGACGACCGGGCCGGGCTCGAGCCGCTGCTCTTCCTCGGCGCGAGCGGGCACGGCGCAGTCTGCGCAGTGCCCGACGAGGGCGCCGACGACCCCGATCTCGAGCAGCGGCGACTGCGCCTCGTGCGCCTCGCAAGGCCCGCTCCGCCGCAGTTGCAGCGGATGGTGCTCGACGGCGAGCGGCTCGAGATCCCGGCGAGCGAGCTCGACCGGTTCGCGGTCGAGATCTTCCCCGCGCTGCGCCATGTCGCCACGGTCTCCTCTTCAGACGGGTCGTTCACGCCGCCCGAGATCTCGGAGCCGGCACTCGTGCTGCGGGCAAGCTACGGCGCCGGGCACGCCCTCGAGCTCGACTGGACGTGGGTCTACGGGATCGGCTCGCAGACGCGACAGGCGCCGCTTGGGATCGGCACAGCCGCTCCCGGCTTCCGCGATCGTCGCGCCGAGCGCGCGATCCTTGCCGAGACTGTGCTCACCGGTACCGGCCTCGAGCGCCTCGGCCTCCTCGATGCGGCGGCCCGGCCGGCGGAGACCCCCGCGGTCTCGCTCGCCGGGATCGAGACGATGCGCCTGACGACCGAGGTGCTGCCGCGGCTGGAGGAACACGGAGTCGCCGTCGAGGTCGCGGGAGAGCCGGCCGACTACCGCGACGTCAGCGACTCGCTGACGATCGGTGTCTCGACCGCCGAGATCGCCGGCGAGAGCGACTGGTTCGACCTCGGCGTGACGATCAGCGTCGAGGGACGCGAGCTGCGGTTCGCTGACGTGTTCGTCGCCCTGGCGAGTGGCGAGTCGCACCTGTTGCTCGACGACGGCGCCCACCTCTCGCTCGAGGATCCCCGCCTCGAGTCGTTGCGCCAGCTGATCGTGGAGGCGCAGGCGCTCGCCGACTCCCCGTCGGCACCGCTGCGAATCAGCCGCTATCAGGCCGGGCTATGGGCCGAGCTCGCCGCGCTCGGCGTCGTCACCGAGCAGGCCGAGACCTGGCGGCGCCAGGCCGGCGCGCTGCTCGAGCTCGACGAGGTCGCCCGCCACGACCCGCCGGCCGCGCTGGAGGCCGAGCTGCGTCCGTACCAACGCGACGGGTTCGGCTGGCTGGCGTCGTTGTGGGAGCTCGGGCTTGGCGGCATCCTCGCCGACGACATGGGGCTCGGCAAGACGCTGCAGGCGCTGGCGCTGCTCTGCCACGCTCGCGAGCGCGATCCCGGCGTCGGCCCGTTCCTGGTCGTCGCGCCGACGAGCGTCGTCTCGAACTGGGTTGGCGAGGCGGCGAAGTTCACTCCCGAGCTCACGGTCAGCGCGGTCACCGACACGCTGAGGAAGTCCGGCCGCTCGATCGACGACCTCGCGGCCGCCGACGTTGTGGCGACGACGTACACGCTGTTCCGGCTCGACGCGCAGGCCTATCGCGAGGTGGAGTGGGCGGGCCTTGTCCTCGACGAGGCGCAGGCTGTCAAGAACCACCAGTCGAAGACGTACAAGTGCGTCCGTGAGTTGGCGGCGCCGTTCAAGCTCGCCCTCACCGGAACCCCGATGGAGAACAACCTGACCGAGCTGTGGTCGCTGCTCTCGATCACGGCGCCGGGGCTCTTCCCGGACCCGAAGCGGTTCGCCGAGCAGTACGCGCGGCCGATCGAACGCGACGGCGACGGCGAGCGGCTCGCGCGCCTGCGGCGCCGGATCAAGCCCCTCATCAAGCGCCGCACCAAGGAGCTCGTCGCTGCCGACCTACCGCCGAAGCAGGAGCAGACGCTCGAGGTCGATCTCCACGCGCGTCACCGCAAGCTCTACGAGACTCGGTTGCAGCGCGAGCGGCAGAAGGTCCTCGGCCTGATCGACGACTTCGACCGTAACCGGTTCACGATCCTGCGCTCGATCACGCTCCTGCGCCAGCTCAGCATCGATCCGAGCCTCGTCGACGAGGGTCACGACGATGTTCCCTGCGCGAAGCTCGCCGCGCTGGTCGAGCAGCTCGGCGAGGTGATCGGCGGCGGCCACCGAGCGCTCGTCTTCAGCCAGTTCACTGGCTTCCTGGCCAAGGTCCGCGACCGTCTCGACCGTGAGGGGATCGACTACTGCTACCTCGACGGGCGTACGCGCAAGCGCGACCGGGTGATCGAGCGGTTCAAGCAGGGCGCCGACCCGGTCTTCCTGATCAGCCTGAAGGCGGGCGGCCTCGGCCTCAACCTGACCGAGGCCGATTACTGCTTCCTGCTTGACCCGTGGTGGAATCCGGCAGCCGAGACGCAGGCGATCGACCGCGCTCACCGGATCGGGCAGACCCGCCCGGTGATCGCCTACCGGATGATCGCCCGTGACACGATCGAGGAAAAGGTCGTCGCCCTCGCCCGCCGCAAGGCGGAGCTGTTCAGCGGCGTCATGGACGACGGCGACCTGTTCGGCGGCAGCCTGACGGCCGACGACATCCGCGGGCTCCTGGAAGGGCCGGCGCGCGAGCATCGCGGGCAGGCAGGCGAGGCGCTTGCCGAAGCGGCGTAACAAAGCGGCGTAACGCGGCCGCTGGGATTCTCTGGTTCCGGCATGAACATCGTTGACTCAGCGCACAAGCCGCCCGCGGGACTCGTCGGCGACCCGCCGCGCTCGCCGGTGATGTGCCAGCTGTAGTGTTCTCGTAGTCGATGCTTTGCAGGGGTGGCAACATCAGGCGGGGGCGGGGGTTCCTGGCGGCGGTTATCGCCGGCCTGGTCTTCGTGATCGCGGTAACGGGCGCCCTGGCGGCGACCCCGCCGACGCGCGAGGAATACAAGGCCATGGTCGAGCCGATCTGCAAGGCCAACACCAAGGCCAACGAACGGATCCTCGGTGGCGTCCGCAAGCAGGTCAAAGAAGGCAAGCTGAAGGCGGCTGGCGCGCAGTTCGCCAAGGCCGCCACGGCGCTGAAGAAGGCCCGCCGCGAACTGCTGGCGGTGCCGCAGCCGAGCGCCGACAAGACCCGCCTGGACAACTGGTTCGGTTACGTCAAGACCGAGGCCGAACTCTTCGATCAGACGGCCCGGAAGCTGAAGCAGGAGGACAAGCCCGGAGCGAACCAGATGCTGAGCAAACTGATTCGCACCGCCAACCGCGCGAACATCGAAGTCCTGCCCTTCGAATTCACCTACTGCCGGCTCGAACCCTCTCGGTTCACCTGAGGCGTTTCGTGGCCCGGCGGCGCGTCCTCGTGCCCGCCCTGGTGCTGTTCGCGTTCGCAGCCGCGGCAGCCTCCCCATCTGGTGCTGAGGTCGTTCAGCGCGGCGACGTCCGGGTCGGCTTCGAAGCCGAGCTGAGGCCGCGGCAACTGCCCCGGCAGGGTGCGGCGCCGGTCACGGTCAGCCTGGAGGGCAGGATCGACCCGATCGGGACGACGCTGCCACCGCGACTGCGCACGATCCAGGTCGAGATCAACCGCTTCGGCCGCCTTGATCCGTCGGCGCTCCCGGTCTGCCCGATCGCCTCGATCCAGCCGTCGACGACCAAGGACGCCCTCGGCACCTGCGGGCCCTCGGTGGTCGGCGAAGGGAGCTTCTCGGCCGCGGTCCTGCTGCCGGAGCAGACGCCCTTTCCCTCGCGTGGGCGCGTCGTCGCCTTCAACGGCCGCTTCGACGGCGCCCCGGCGATCCTCGCCCACGTCTACGGAACCAAACCGGCGCCCACCTCGTTCACGCTGCCGTTCAGGATCGGCCACTCCAAGGGCACCTTCGGCACCGTCCTCTCCGCCTCGCTACCGCGAGTCGCGACCAGCCGCGCCTACGTGACCAGCCTGGAGATGACGCTCGGCGGCGGTCCCGGCGGGCGCCACCGCGGCTTCGTCAGCGCCGGCTGCCCCGCGCCGGCCGGCTTCCCCAGCGCCGTCTTCCCGCTCGCGCGGGCGACCTTCGAGTTCGTCGGCGGGCCGACCCTGCGCTCGACGGTCGTCCGCGGTTGCCGGGCCCGCGGCTGAGCCGATCGGCCAGCCGGTCGGCGCCTGAGCCAGGCGCCCTCGCTCACGCATGATCTGAGCCAGTGATGGATATGCCGGCGTACCGCTCAAGTCCGTCGTACCAACTGCCGATCCGGGTCCGACGTGATGCGCCGGACTGTTCTTTTCGGGCTTCTCATCGCCTCGCTCGCACTTGGCCTGGTCGCTGCTGGCTGCGGCGGTTCGAGCTCGTCGGGCGCTGACGACGGCACGCTGAAAGCGACCTTCTCGGCCTTCCCCGACTACATGGACCCGGCGCTCTCGCACACCGGCGAAGGCTGGACGGCGATGTGGGATACCTACATCCCGTTGCTCACCTACGCGCACGAGAGCGGCAAGGCCGGCAGCCAGGTGATCCCGGGGCTCGCCAAAGCGATGCCGGAGATCAGCAACGGCGGCAAGCGCTACACGCTCACCCTGCGCAAGGGCCTCAAATACTCCGACGGGACGCCGGTCAAGGCCTCCGACTTCCCCTACTCGCTCGAACGGGTCTTCAAGCTCAACTCCAGCGGCTCGCCCTATTACACCGGCATCGTCGGCGCCGAACAGTTCGCGAAGACGAAGCAGGGCGGGATTCCCGGCGTCAGCACCGACGACGCCAGCGGCAAGATCGTCATCGACCTGGTCGAACCGAGCGGAACCTTCACCAACGAGCTGGCGCTGCCGTTCGTCGCCCTCGTCCCCGCCGGCACGCCCGACGAGGATCTCTCGAACGATCCGCCTGCCGCCACCGGTCCCTACGAGATCACCAAATCACAGCCCGGCCGAGGCTGGGAATACGCGCGCAATCCGCAGTGGGCGAAAGCCAATGGTGAGTTGATGCCGGAGATCCCCGACGGCCACATGGACAAGATCGAGGTGACGGTCATCCGCAACCCCTCGACCCAGGTCGACGACATCGAACAGGGGACCTACGACTGGATGGGCAACCCGCCGCCGGCCGACCGCTACACCGCCGTCAAGAACGAGTTCGAGGGCAGCCAGTTCCGGGTCGAGGAGACGGCGAGCACCTACTTCTTCTGGATGAACACCACCCAGGCGCCGTTCGATGATCCCCGGGTCCGCCAGGCCGTCAACTACGCGGTCAACCCGGAAGCTTTGGAACGCATCTACGCCGGCCAGCTGGCCGGGGGCCAGCAGATCCTGCCCCCCGGCATGCCCGGCTACGAAGATCTCGACCTCTACCCGACCGACGTCGCCAAGGCGAAACAGCTGATCCGCGAAGCGAACCCCGCGGACATGCAGGTCACCGTCTGGACCGACACCGAAAGCCCCAACAACGAAGCGGGCGAATACTTCGCCGGCGTGCTCGACGAAATCGGCTTCGACGCGAAGCTGAAAATCCTCAACGCCGACAACTACTTCACGGTGATCGGCAACGAATCGACCCCCGACCTCGACGCCGGCTGGGCCAACTGGTTCCAGGACTACCCGCACCCCAACACCTTCTTCGACCCGATGTTCTCCGAAGCGGCGATCGCGCCCACCAACAGCACCAACCTGGCCCGTTTCGCCGACCCCGCGGTCTCGGCCCAGATCGAAAAGCTCGCCACCCAGCCGCTTGACGCCGAAATCGAAGCCGCCTACGCGGAGCTCGATCGCGAAATCATGGAAGCGGCGCCCTGGGCGCCCTACGGGACGGCGACGATCCCGACCTTCGTCTCCAGCGCGATCGACCTCGACCAGGTCGTCTTCAACCCCACCTTCAGCCAGGACCTGGCCAGCTTCCAGTTCAAGTAGGGGCTGTCGCGCGGCCCTACTCACCCAGTCTTGAGGAAAGACCAATAACGTAGTCGCGTGGCCGATCCCGACTACAAGGCGGGAATGCCGGCCGCGGGAAGCATGGTCGACCGGGTCGCCAACGTCGCGGTCACCGTCGTCCCTTTGGCCCTGATTGCGGTCGCGATCCAACAGTCCTGGGGCGGCCTCCTGGTCTGGCAGGACATCCTCATCTTCTTCGCCACCCTGATCCCCTTCGGCTTCGGGATCACTGTCGGCTTCCACCGACTCTTCACCCACCGCGCCTTCAAGACGAGCCGGCCGATGCGGTTCCTCTGGGCGGTGCTGGGGTCGATGGCGCTGGAGGGGCCGGTGATCGAGTGGGTCGCCTACCACCGTCGCCACCACCGCTTCTCCGATGAAGAGGGCGACCCCCACAGCCCCCACCACGGCCACGGCAGCGGTGTCCGCGGTGCCCTGCGCGGTCTCTTCCACGCCCACGTCGGCTGGGTCCTCTTCAGCGACGAGCCGGCCGAAGAGCAGCGCTACGCCCCCGACCTGATCGCCGACCCGGTCGTCCTCTTCGTCGACCGCACCTTCGTCCTCTGGGCGGTGCTGGGGCTGGCGATCCCGTTCGGCCTCGGCTACGCCCTGACCGGCACCCTCGTCGGCGGCCTCCTCGGCCTGCTCTGGGGCGGCGCGGTGCGGATCTTCTTCCTCCACCACATCACCTTCTGCGTCAACTCCCTCTGCCACTTCTTCGGCCGCCGCGACTTCGAGACCGGGGACGAGTCGCGCAACCTCGCCTGGCTGGCACCCTTCACCTTCGGCGAGGCCTGGCACAACAACCACCACGCCTTCCCGACCTCCGCCCGGCACGGGCTGGGGCGGGCCGAGCTCGATCCCTCGGCGGCGCTGATCACCCTGATGGAGAAGACCGGGCTGGCCTGGGACGTGGTCCGGATCGGGCCCGATCGGATCGCCGCCAAGGCCGTGGCCTAGGCGCTTGGTCGCCCTCGGACTCATCGCGGCGCTCGCCGCCTCGGTCGCTTTCAACGTCGGCATCGTCCTGCAGGCCGCCGACGCTCGCCGCGAGCCGGCGAGCGAGGGCCTGCGGCTCTCCCTGCTCGCCCACCTGGTCCGGCGCCGGCGCTGGATCGCCGGCCTGCTGCTCGGCTGGGCCGGCTTCGTGCTCCAGGTCGTCGCGCTCTCGCTGCTGCCCTTCGTCGTCGTCCAGCCGGTGCTGGCGGCCGGCCTGCTGCTGATGCTCTACCTCGGGGTGAGGATGCTCGGCGAGCAGGTCGGCGTGGCCGAGGTCGTCGGCGTGCTCGGCATCACCGCCGGCATCGGCCTGCTGGCCTGGGGGACCCCGGCCGGCACCGGGACGGTCAGCAGCCAGCCGGCGGCGATCTCGGTGATGGTGGCGATGACGATGGTCGCCCTGGTCCCGTTCGCCCTGCGCGGCCGCGGGCACCTCGACTCCGCGACCTTCGTGATCGTCGCCTCGGCGCTCGCCTTCGGCGCCGGCAACATCGCCACGAAGCTGGTCAGCGACGGCGTCGCCGACGGCACCTGGCTGCTCGTCGCGATCTGGCTGGCGGTGACCGCCGGCACGGGCGTGATCGCGCTGACCACCGAGATGACCGCCCTGCAGCGTCGCCCCGCCACCTTCGTGGTCCCGGTCTCCTTCGCGATCCAGACCTTCTTCCCGATCGCCCTCGAGCCGCTCTTCCTCAGCGAGCGCTGGAGCACCGCCGCGCTCGGCGGCGTGCCGCTGATCGTCGGCCTGGTGATGGTCGCGGTCGGCGCCGTCGCGGTGGCGAAGACGCGGGCCGTCAGCGCCCTCGTCTCCAGCTGAGCGCGGCCCGCCCTAGGACCCGCCGAGCGCTTCCCAGAGTCGGTGCTCGGCCGCGGCGACACGGGTGGCGCGCTCTCCGACCTCGCTCCACAGCGCCGCCTGCGGCTGCTCGCTCTCGCTCGCCGCGTGGAAGGCGCCGGCCAGCTCGGTCCAGCGCGCCGCCGCCGCGGCCGCCAGCGGTGCCTCGTCGCGCCCCGCTTCCTCCAGGAAGCGCGAGTACATGCGCCGGAAGCAGCCGCCGCCGGTGCCGCGGCGCTCGATCACCTGGTAGGCGAAGCGCGCGCACCACTGCCAGTCCTCGACCGCCTCGGGCCAGGAGCCGGCCTCGGCGGCGAGGCGGTCGAGCGCCGGCAGGCCGCCGAATTCGCCGAAGGGCGGCTCCAGCATCTCCGCCGTCGCCCGCTCGATCGCCGCCGGCACCGCCGCTTCGAGACGCTCGCGGTCGACCGTCTCGGCGACGGTGAAGATGTGGCCTTCCATCGGGAAGGCGGGATGGTTGGAGCGGCGGGCCTTGGCGAGGTGCTCGAGCCGGGTCGTCTGCAGCTCCTCGAAGCCGGTGTCGGAGAGGTAGGCGACCTCCTCGTCGTAGCCGGCCAGGATCACCGCGTGTCCCGGGAAGTGGGCCGAGTTGCCGTAGTGGTCGAGGTGGTAGATGTCGGTCAGCAGCAGGGAGGGATGGCCGGCGTCGACCTCGGCGCGGGCCGCGTCCCAGGCCTCGTCGTCTTCGTCGAAGGTGCGCATCGCCAGCGCCGCCCCGGTGAGTTCGCGGAAGCTCTCCTCCAGTCGCGCGGTGCGGCCGCTGAACCAGCGGCTCGGCGAGGAGTCCTCCATCGACAGGTAATAGAAGCCGGCGCCCGCGCCCAGCCCGAGCGCCATCTCCTCGCTGATCGCGATCCCGTGGAAGGCGAGCAGGTTGCGCAGCGCCGTCGAGCCGCAGTGGTTGCCGGGCGTGTGGACATAGCCGGGGACGGAGGGCATGCCGGGATTCTGACCGAGGGGCCGCTCAGGCCGGTCGCGGCGGCTGGTGGAGGCCGAACGGAGAGCCCTGGTCGTCGCGGCAGAGCTTGAAGCGCCCGAAGCGGGGGTGGCGCCGGGATCGCCTCCGTGCATCCCGCCGAGCTCGAAGAACGCCAACTTGCCTTCCATCGCTCCTCCTCTGTCGTGGGGTATCCACGGTAACTCCGTATCCTGCGGCGCCGATGCCGAGCGCCGAACTGAAGAAGCCCGAGGAGGCGCGAGAGAGCGCCGATCTACGGCTGCTGCGAGCGATGCGAACCCGCGGGCACACGCCGGAGCTGGAGGGCGCCGTCAAGGCGCTGGGCAAGGCCGGCAACAACGGCGCGGTCTGGGTCGCACTTGGAATCGCCCTCGCCCTGCTCGACCCCGATCAGCGCGAATCCTGGTTGATCTGCGTGGCGCTGGGGCCGATCGCGATCGTCCTCAACTACGGCATCAAGCTGCTGGTCAAACGACCACGACCGGTCCTCGAGGGCCTGCCGCCGCTCGGCGGCGCGCCCTCCTCGCTCAGCTTCCCCTCCGCCCACGCGCTCTCCTCGTTCGCGGTGGCGACGGCGATGTTCCGGGTCGACCCGGCCACCGCCGGCGCGCTCGTCGTCGCCTTGGCGATCTCGCTCTGCCGTCCCTACCTGGGGATGCACTACCCCTCCGACGTCCTCGCCGGTGCCTTGCTCGGCATCGCCCTCGGGCTGATCGTGCCGCTCTCGATATGAGCGCGGCCCTCTATATAAGGAGCGTGAGCCGATGAAGGTCGGGATCGTGGGGCTGCCGAACGCGGGCAAGTCGACCCTCTTCAACGCCCTGACCAAGGGCGGCGCCCAGACCGGCGATTACCCGTTCACGACGATCGAGCCCAACGTCGCCGTCGCCCAGGTCCCCGACGAGCGCCTCGAGGCGGTCGCCAAGACCGTGCGCAGCTCCAAGCTGGAACCGGCGACGATCGACTTCCACGACATCGCCGGCCTCGTCAAAGGCGCCTCGGAAGGGGAGGGGCTCGGCAACCAGTTCCTCGCCTCGATCCGTGAGACCGACGCGATCTGCCATGTCGTCCGCTGCCACGAGGACTCCGGCGTCCCCCATCCCGACGGCCGCGTCGACCCGCTCGCCGACATCGAAACGATCGAGACCGAGCTGGTGCTGGCCGACTACGAGCAGGTCGAGCGCCGCCTCGGCCGCGTCGGCAAGCAGGCGAAGACCGGCGACAGGGAGGCGATCGCCGAGCTCGGCTGGCTGCAGGCGGTCCACGAGGCGCTCGCCGCCGGCCGGCCGGCGCGGACGATCCCGCTGCCCGACGCCGCCCCCGACGCCGCCCGCAACCTGCAGGGGCTGACCACCAAGCCGATCCTCTACGTCGCCAACGTCGACGAGGGCGACGCCGAGCCGCCGCAAGCGGTCGCCTCCCACGCCGCCGCCAACAACGCCGGCGTGGTCGCCGTCAGCGCCCGGATCGAGGGCGAGCTGGCCGAGCTCGACCCCGCCGAAGCCGAGGAAATGCGCGAGTCCTACGGGGTCGAGGGCTCCGGCCTGGCGCGCCTGGTCCGCGCCGCCTACGACCTCCTGGAGCTGATCACCTTCTTCACCGCCGGCGAGGACAAGGAGGCGGTGGCGCGGCCCCTGCACCGCGGCGCCACCGCGCTGGAGGCGTCGGGCACGATCCACACCGAGATCATGGAAGCCTTCGTCAAAGCCGAAGCGATCGGCTGGCGTGAGCTGGTCGAGTGCGGCGGCTACGTCGCCGCCCGCGACAAGGGCCTGCTGCGAATCGAGGGCCGCGACTACGTAGTGCAGGACGGCGACGTCATCACGATCAAGGTCTGAATGTCGAGTTTGTTCCACCTGTAGGAACAAACTCGCCACTTCACCTCTAAGGTTTGTTGGGTGGACGCGGGGGCGCGGTATCCGGGGGTGGCGGCGAAAGCCGGCCACTACGAGAGCTTTTACATCAAGGCTTGCGAGCCCGGGGGCGGTCGTGGGATCTGGATTCGCCACACCGTCCACAAGCGCCCCGGCGCCGAGCCCAACGGCTCGATCTGGTTCGTCCTCTTCGACCGCGCCGCCGGCCCGCGCGCGGCGAAGATCACCGTGCCGGCGTCGCAGCTCTCCACCCCGCCCGACTCCTGGATCCGCATCGACGACGCCGAGATCGGGCCCGGCCGGGCCGAGGGCTCGGTCGACACCGAGGCACTTGCCGCCGGCTGGTCGCTGACCTTCGAGGGCGACGCCGCGCCCTGCAAGTACCTGCCGGCCGACTGGCTCTACCAGGCGCCGCTGCCGCGGACCAAGTTCGTCGCCCCCTACCCGGACGCCCGCTTCGAGGGCCGGCTCGAAATCGACGACATCTCGATCGAGCTCAGCGGCTGGCCGGGGATGATCGGCCACAACTGGGGCTCCGAGCACGCCGAGCGCTGGGTCTGGCTGGAGGGGACGGGATTCGCCGACGCCCCCGGCACCTACTTCGACGCCGGTGCCGCCCGGGTCAAGCTCGGCTCCCGCACCAGCCCCTGGATCCCCTCCGGGATGCTGATGCTCGAAGGCGAGGAGCACCGGCTCGGCGGCCTCGGCGCGATCCGCGCGGCCCGGATCGTCGAGACCCCGACCGCCTGCGAGTTCCTCCTGCCCGGCAAGGACGTCGTCGTCCGCGGCCGCGTCTCCGCCCCCGCCAAGGACTTCGTCGGCTGGGTCTACGCCGACCCCAAGGGCCCCGAGCACAACACCGTCAACTGCTCGGTCGCCGACCTCGAGCTGACCGTCGAGCGCCCTGGCCGTCCCGCCCGCCAGCTCAGCCTCGCCGCCGGCGCCGCCTACGAGCTCGGCATGCGCGAGACCGATCACGGCATCGCGATCCAGCCCTACGCGGACGGCTGAGCCGGCATTACCCGACTAGCTTCTCGAAGCTCATCCAGGTGTCGTAGCCGCCCAGCGCCACCGAGAGCTCGGAGCCGCTGACGGTGGTGGTGCCGCCGGTGCCGACCAGCTTCGCTTCGATGATCCGCGGTGAGACGCCGCGCTTGGTGACGATCACTTTGCGCAGCTTGCCGTCGAGGTAGCCGCTCAGTCGTGAGCTGATTTCCGGGCCGCTGAATTTCAGCGTCCAGGTGTGCAGCGGGCAGTAGTAGTCGTAGGGATCGGGGACGCCGACCAGGTAGGGGATCGCGGTCCCGAAGACGTTGCCGACGCTCTCGGTGTGGCCGCCCGAGCAGGCCGAGTAGAAGGTCTGGGCGACCTGGCCTTTGTAGACGACGACTTGGCCCTTGGTCGAATCCACCGCTTCGTTGGTCTGCTGGTACTCGCTTTCGAGGCCTTTGTAGACCTGGCTGCGGGTGTCGTTGTAGAGGTCGAAGCCGTTGCCGCCGACGTCGCCGGTGATCGCGATCGAGCGCACCGCCACCGACTGGGCTTTCAGCTCCTCGATCGGCCAGGACGGCGGCACCTCGTTCGGCATCACCCCTTTGACGTACTGCTCGAGGGCGAGTGCGTTGACGACGTTGAGCGGGCCGCTGGCGCTTTCGGTCGGCACCGTCTCAAGGGCGCCGCGGTAGGTGCCATAGCCGGCGATCGTGATCTTGCCGGCGCCGGCGGCGCGCAGGGTGGGGCCGCATTTGGCCAGCGGTTTGCCGCTGGAGCTGCGCAGCCGCACGCCATTGCCGACCCGGTGGGCCTCGTAGCTGCGCTGCGGGTCCAGGCGGGTGTGGCAGGCGCTGGTGGCACCGCTGAATTCGACGTCGCCGGGGGCGATCCCCAAAAGCACGCGCACGATCCGCGCGTTGTCAGTGGTCCCGATCGTGGTCCCCGTGTAGTAGTGGCCGAGGATGAAGCGGTAGCTCTTGCCGTGCTTGGCGTAGCCGTAGGCGCCGTAGGCGCTCATGCCGACCCCGTGGCCAAAGCCGCGCCCGTGGACGATCCAGCTGACGCTGGCCGAGGCACTTGCCGCCAGCGTCAGGACGCAGGCGAGCGCGAGGGGGATGGCAAGGAGGCGTGAGCGCATCTTCGTGTCGAAACAGATTCGCGACGTGCGAGTAGCGGCCTGCACTAGTCTGAACCGAAAGCTTCGAGAGGAGGTCGGATATGGCTTCGCAGACGGTCAAAGCAGTCGATCACAAGCTGCTCGCCGCGGGCGAGTGGATCGAGACCGGCGAGTGGGCAGAGGTCAAGAGCCCCTACGACCAGAGCCCGGTCGGCCGGGTCGCCCAGGGCGACGCCGCCCTCGTCGACCGCGCCGTCGAGGCCGCCCACGATGCCTTCGAGAACGCCGACTTCCCCCAGCACGAGCGCGCCGCGGTGCTCGACCGCGCCGCCGAGCTGGTCTCCGAGCGGGTCGAGGACTTGGCGGCGACGATCGCCGCCGAGGCCGGCAAGCCGATCAAGACCGCGACCGTCGAGGCCCAGCGCTGCGTCGACACCCTCACCTTCTCCGCCACCGAGGCCCGCAAGCTGACCGGCGGCACGGTGCCGATGGAGGCCTCACCCGCCGGCGAGGGCAAGCTCGGAGTGATGCTGCGCGTCCCCTACGGCGTCGTCGGCGCGATCAGCCCCTTCAACTTCCCGCTCAACCTCGTCGCCCACAAGCTCGGCCCGGCGATCGCGGCCGGCAACTCGATCGTCCTCAAGCCGGCCGGCCAGACCCCGATCAGCGCCCTGAAGCTGGCGGCGATCCTCGAGCAGGCCGGCCTGCCCGAGGGCTGGCTCTCGGTGATCCCCGGCCCGGGCTCCAAGGTCGGCAACGCGATCGTCGAGCACCAGCTGACCAAGGCGATCACCTTCACCGGCTCGGCCGGGGTCGGCTGGGAGATCCGCTCCCGCGTCCCGCACAAGAAGGTCAACCTCGAGCTCGGCTCCAACGCGCCGCTGATCGTCAACGCCGACGGCGACTGGGAAGCGGCCGCCGACAAAGCCCAGATCCACGCCTTCTCCCACGCCGGCCAGAGCTGCATCTCGATCCAGCGGATCCTCGTCCACGAGGACATCGCCGAGCAGTTCACCGCCCGCCTCCTCGCCAACGTCGAGAAGCTGACGGTCGGCGATCCGCTCGACCCCGACACCGACGTCGGCCCGCTGATCACCCCCGATGACCGCGACCGAGTCAGGGAGTGGATCGAGGAGGCGGTCTCCTCTGGCGCCGAGCTGCTGACCGGCGGCGAGCTGGTCGACGAGGACCGCTGCCTGGCGCCGACGCTGATCGCCCACCCCGGCAAAGAGGCCAAGGTCTGGGGCGAGGAGATCTTCGGCCCAGTGGCGACGATCGACACCTTCTCCGACTTCGACGAGGCGCTGGCGCTGGCCAACGACTCCAAGTTCGGGTTGCAGGCCGGCGTCTTCACCCGCGATCTCGGCAACGGCCTCAAGGCGGCGCGGACGCTGGAGTTCGGCGGCGTCCTGATCAACGAGGTGCCGACCTTCCGCGCCGACCAGCAGCCCTACGGCGGCGTCAAGGACTCCGGCAACACCCGCGAGGGCCCGGCCTTCGCGGTCTACGAGCTGACCGAGGAGAGGTTCGTGACGCTCCAGGGCTGAGCCGCCCGGCACCCCCGCCGACGGGCCGATTTCGGGACGCATGGTCTCGAAATCGGCCCGTCGGCGGGCAGTTCTAGCCGTTGGGGCGGGCCATCTTGCGGTGGTCGAGGGCCTTGTCGAGGGTGGCCTCATCGACGCCTTTCTCCAGGGCGACCTCGCGCAGCAGGCGGCCGGAGTCGGCGGCGGTTTTGACGATGTCGGCGGCGCGGTCGTAGCCGATGTGGGGGTTGAGCGCCGTCGCCGTCGCCAGGGTCGACTCGGCGTGGCGCTCGGTCATCTCCTCGTTGGCCTCGAGCCCGGCGACGCATTTCTCGTCGAGCAGGCGTGAGGCCGAGGCCAGCAGCTTGATCGAGTCGAGCAGGTTGCGGGCGATCAGCGGCACCCGCACGTTGAGCTCGAACTGGCCCTGGGAGCCGGCGACGGTGATCGCGGCGTCGTTGCCGATCACCTGCGCGGCGACCTGGATCACGACCTCCGGGATCACCGGGTTGACCTTGCCGGGCATGATCGAGGAGCCCTTCTGCAGCTCCGGCAGGCGCAGCTCGGCGAGGCCGGCGCGGGAGCCGGAGCCCATCAGTGCCAGGTCGTTGGCGATCTTGTTGAGCGAGACCGCGTAGACCTTCAGCGCCCCCGAGAGCTCGACCAGCGCGTCGCGGTTGCCCTGCGCCTCGAAGGGATCGAGCGGCTCGGAGATCGCCAGGCCGGTGTCGGCGGCGAGCTTGGCGCGCACCTTGGCGGCGAACTCAGGGTGGGTGTTGAGCCCGGTGCCGGTGGCGGTGCCGCCGAGCGGGATCTGGCCGACCCGCCGCAGCGTCCCCTCGATCCGCTGGATCCCGAGCCGGACCTGGGCGGCGTAGCCGCCGAACTCCTGGCCGAGGGTGACCGGCACGGCGTCCATCAGGTGGGTGCGGCCGGCCTTGACGACGTCGGCGAAGGCGGTCGCCTTGGCCTCCAGCGCCGACTGCAGCGCACCCATCGCCGGCAGCAGGTCGTGGCTGACCTCGTCGAGCGCCGCCAGGTGGACGGCGGAGGGGAAGACGTCGTTGGAGGACTGGCCCATGTTGACGTGGTCGTTGGCGTGGGCGCCGTCGCCGGCGAGGTTGGCGATCACCTCGTTGGCGTTCATGTTCGAGGAGGTGCCCGAGCCGGTCTGGAAGACGTCGACCGGGAACTGGTCGTCGTGTTCGCCGTTGCCGACGGCGCTGCCGGCCTCGGCGATCCGCTCGGCCAGGTCGCCGTCGAGCTTGCCGAGGGCGCCGTTGGCTTCGGCCGCCGCGCCCTTGATCTTGCCCAGCCAGCGGACGACCGGGACCGGCACGCGCTCGCCGGAAACGGGGAAGTTGTCGACTGCCTTGGTGGTCTCGCCACCCCACAGCTGCTCAGTCAAGTGAAGCCTCCATCGAGTTCGTTTGGGGGCCTGGGAGCGTATTCCCCCGGCGCTGCGGGCCGCTTTCTGACGCCCTCCCAGCGGGTATTAGGCATCCCTAATGGATACGTATTAGGGTTGCCTAATGGGACGCTACATCGGACCGGTGGAGAAGCTGGAGCGACGCGAGGGCGTCTCACTCGACCTCAAGGGCAAACGGCAGCTGCGCGGCAAGACGGCGCTGGAGCGACGCGGCCCACAGCCGCCCGGCCAGCACGGGGCAGCGCGGCGCCGAGCGCCGAGCGTCTACGGCCAGCAGCTGCGCGAGGCGCAGAAACTAAAGATCGCCTACGGGATCCGCGAGCGGCAGATGCGGCGGCTGGTCGAGCGGGCGCGGCGCAACCGCGAGACGGCCGCCGGCGAGGCGCTGCTGCAGATGCTGGAGCGCCGGCTCGACATCCCCTCGGCGGCGATCGCCGACGGGTCCTGGATCCGGATTGCGCCGGGGGCGCCGGTGGCCGACCTGGCGCGCGAAGCGGCCGAGGACATCGGCCTGATCCCGGCCTGGCTCGTCGTCGACCACGAGGCCCTGGCTGGCAAGGTGCTGCGAGCGCCGGAGCGCTCGGAGATCGCGACGCCGGTCTCCGAGCAGCTGGGGATCGAACGCTACGCGCGGCGCTGAACTCGAAGATGGCAAGGGACACCGAAAGGAAGCGATGAAGGCAGACGATCCAGTCAGCAGCGGCGCCGAGCGGGCGATCGCGCACTTGAACGAGGACCATCCCGACGCGTTGCTGGAGATGGCGCAGGCGCTGGGCGGCTGCCCGCAGGCGACCGCCGCCCGCTGTCTCGACGCCGACCGCACCGGGCTCGACCTGGTCGCCGAGACGCCGGCGGCGGAGACCGCGGTGCGGGTCGAGTACGAGGAGCCGATCGCCGCCCCCGAGGAGCTGCGCAAGGCAACCGTCAAGCTCGCCCAGAAGGCGCGGGCCGAGCTCGGCGAGGAGCCGCGACCGGTCGCCCCCTAGGGCGGCGGGATCGTTCGATGAGTGCAAGGCTCAGGGAGAGCTCCGCGGCCCGGCTGCTCTGCGCGCCGGGGCTCCAGCACGACCAGGCCCAGGCGGCGCTGGCCGCGAGCTTCTCGGTGACGGCGATGGCGGTGCCCGGCTCGCTCCTCGACGAGGCCTCGCTGCCGCTCTTCGGCGTCGGCGAGACCGGCGTGCAGGAGCAGGCGCACGCGCTCGCCGACCAGCTCACCAACGGCCTCTGCCTCAGCCCCGACCGCCACGACCACCGGGCGCTGCTGATCGACCACGCGCTGACCCAGCGCAGCGCCCACCCGTTGCAGATCGCCGTGATCGGTCATGAGCTCGCCCGCCGCGCCGGCATCTCCAGCTTCGTCGGGATCTGCGAGGGCGAGCCCTGGATCGTCGTCCGCGGCGAGCGTCAGATGGCGCTGGTCGGGCCGGGGGCGATCGCCGGGCGTCCCAACACGCAAGCCATACGCCCCCGCTGCGCCCACCAGGTCGCCCGCGCGGTCCTCACCGAGATCCGGGCGAGCGCGCCGCCCGACTCGGTGCGTCGCGCCGAGCGGCTGCTGCGGGTGCTGCCGGGCGGTCGCTGCCGTCGCTCCTGAGCAGCAGCCTGGCGGAGGTCAGCCCCAGCAGCGCCTGCGCCGTGGTCCAGGTCGGCGTCGGCGCCGAGCCGGCCGTGTAGGCGATCGAGCCATTGCGCCGGGAGAGCGAGGCGAGGAATGCGAGCGGGGTCCCTCCCGACCCGGAGCGCAGCCGCGGCCCGACCCCTGTCACCCGCAGGGCGACCAGCGCCAGGCCGGTGCTCTGGGCATTGGAGTCGCCTCCAGGTAGCGACGGGAAGCCACCGTCGGCGGCTTGCGCGTCGCGAATGAACGCGGCGGCGCGGCGCACCGCCATCCGCTGGCCGGCGCGGGCCAGTGCCCAGGTCGCGAGCCCGGTG
>JAENWU010000025.1 GCA_016649905.1 Thermoleophilia bacterium | reverse complement strand
GCCCGCTCGGCACCGGCCCGCCGCCCCTGGTCGAGCGCCGGCCGCCGATCGTCCCCAGCCGCCCCCTCTCCTACACCGCGATCGCCGCCTACGAGGAATGCCCCTACCGCTTCTACATGGAGCGCGTCCTCGGCCTGCCCGGGTCCGGTCGTACTTCTGCCCGCATAGCGGAGGGAAATACGACATCAACGGGCGGGGACGACGGCTCGCCCTCGGCGCGGGAGGAGCGCAGCGCCCGGGGGGCGGCGGTGCACGCGCTGCTGGAGTGGAGCCAGGCCAACGCCTGGGAGGAGCCGTCGGCGGAGCTGGCGGGGCGCCACGGGGTGGCCGCCGGGCTCGACGCCGAAGCCACGGATTCCGAGTCCCTACTGGAGCCGGTCCGTGACTGGCTCGGCTCGCCGCTGCTGCGGGACGAGGTCGACGGCGCCGTCCGGATCCGCGCCGAGGTGCCGATCCTGCTCGGCGTCGGCGAGACCGTCCTACGCGGCTCGATCGACCTGCTGGTCGAGCGCGAAGGCGGTCCGCCGCTGGTCGTCGACTACAAGACCGACCGGCTCGGCAGCGCCGACCCGCGAGAGCGGGCGGAGAAGTACGAGATCCAGCGCTCGATCTACGCCCTCGCGGCCGCGCAGGCGCTCGGCGCCGACGCGGTCGAGGTCGCCTACGTCTTCCTCGAGCGAGCCGAGCAGCCCGTGCTGACGACCCTCGGCCCGGCCGAGATGGACGCCGGCCGCGAACGCCTATCGGCCGCGATCGACCGGATCGGCGCCGGCGAGTTCCCGGTCGCTCCCGAGAGCGAGCGAAGCTGGGATCTGTGCCGGGGATGCCCGGCGCTCGGAAGACTTTGTTCAGGCCCCGAGTCCGACTGACTCAGGCGCTCGGCTCGGGAGACGAGTCCAGCTTCGCGGCCAACTCGTCAAGCCTGAGCTCCTTCAGCCCTTCGCCGACGGCGTCGAGCTCAGCGGCGCAGTAGCCGACCAGCTCGCGGCCCTCGGTGCAGAGGTCGAGCGTCTCGCGCAGCCCCGCCTGGCCGGAATCGAGCCGGTCGATGATCTCCTCCAGCCGCTCCACCGCGACCTCGTAGCTGGCTGGTTTCTCGCTCATCCCTCTCCCTCGATCTTCGCTTTCACGCGCCCGTCCGCGAACCGCAGTCTTACCTCTGCGGCGGCGACAGCGGCGGCTGCGCTCGTCACCGGCTCACCGGCGGTGGTCTCGGCCAGGGCGTAACCGCGCTCAAGGGTGCGCTCGGGGTCGTGGGCACGGAGGGTCAGGGTGACTTTGCGCAGCGCCTCGCGGCGGCGCTGCAGCGACCGCGTCGCCGAGCGCTCGATCGCGGCGCCGCGCTGGCGCTCCTCCGCTGCTGCCGCCAGCGTGCCCTCGAGCCCGCGCTGGCGGGCGCGCACCAGGACCACCGTCGCGATCCGGCGCTGGAAGCCGAGCCGCTCGCCAAGCCCGCGTTCGGAGGCGGCGCGGATCTCGCGGATCTTCTGATTGAGCGCACCGCGCTCGCGCTGCAGCGCCCGCTCCGGACCCCGCGCGAGGGCGCCGAGATGGCGGGCGCGGACGCCGATCGCTCCCTCCCCGGCCCGTTGCAAGCGGCCGGCGTTGCGCTGGAGCCCGTCCCGGGCGGCGCCACAGTCAAGTCGCACCGCCGCCTCGGCGGCGTGGGTCGGGGTCGAGCAGGCGACGGCGGCGACGTCGTCGATCAGGGTCGTGTCGCGCTCGTGGCCGACGGCGCTGACCACCGGCACCCGCAGCATCGCCACCGTGCGGCAGAGCGTCTCGTCGCAGAAGGCCCAGAGGTCGGCGAGGCTGCCGCCTCCCCTGGTGACGACGATCGCCTCGACCTCGGGCCGTGCCGCCAGGTCCTGAATCGCAGTGGTTATCGCCGGCGCCGCGCGTCGGTCCTGGACCGGAGCGAAGGCCCAGACCAGGGTCCCCTCCCAACTCCGCCGCTCAAGCCCGGCGACGAGGTCGCGCCGGGCCGCACCCGTCTCCGCCGTCACCACCCCGATCGTCTTCGGCAGCAGCGGCCGTCGCAGCTGCTTCTGCAGCTCGAAGAGGCCCTCCGAGCGCAGCTGCTTGCGCAGAGCCTCCAGCCGCGCCATCAGGTCCCCCTCCCCGGCCAGCCTCACCTGGGTGGCCCGAAAGCTGAAGCTGGGCGAGGCCTGACCGCCGCCGGGGTAATAGTCGGGACCGCCGCCGATCACCAGTTCGGCCCCGTCGCGCAGCGCGCCGTCGGGCAGGCCGGCCTTCTCGAGGTCGTTGAGCCAGATCGAGCAGGGCACCGCTCCCTCGCTGTCGCGCAGCTCGAAGAAGGCCTGGACCCGGCTGCGCCCGACGCCGGTCACCTCGCCCATCAACTGAACGCGGGCTCTTTTCTTCATCTCTTCCTGCAGCTTGCGCGCGTACTGCCCAACGGGGAAGGGCCCGGGGAGATCCATGTGCTCAGGCTAGATAACGGCTCGGGTGGCGCCCGGGGCCAAGCAGATCAAGGACGCAGGGAGCGCCGTGTGCTCCGCACACAAGCGACCGAGGACGCCGAGATGCGCCGTGCCACGCGCGTCACCCGGTGCATTTCCAGCGCTTTGCCCAAGAGCGCAGCTCGCGGATCGCGGGGCCGAGATCGTCGCCGACGTCGGTCAGCGAGTAGGTGACGCGTACCGGCGTCCCCGCTTCGACCTCGCGCTGGACCAGGCCTTCCTCCTCGAGCTCGCGCAGACGCTGGGAGAGCAAGCGGTCGGAGAGGCCGGGGATCGCCTTGCGCAGCTCGCCGAAGCGCATCGGCTGCTCGGTCAGGGCGCTGACGATCGCCCCCGTCCAGCGTTTGCCGATCAGCTCGATTGCGGCATGGAAGTCGGGGCAGACGGCGCCGGGCTGGCCGGCTTGGAGCTGGGTCGAGGCCACCGGTTCCACGAAAACGAGCTTACTGAACGTAAGTGCTCGGCTTTCCGGCTTTCATAGCGTGCAGGAGCCCGTGCCGGCCCAGCCACGCGTCTGCCGCAGGGCTTCGTGGACGAGCTCGGCCGGGATCGCGAAGCCGCCGGGGGTGCCGCTCGTGGTCGCGGCGAAGACCGTGCCGATGACGTCGCCGCGCGCATCGACCACCGGGCCGCCGGAATTGCCGCTGCGGACCCGACCGCCGACCGCGACGATCTCGCGCTCGACCGGGCCGCGGCCGTAGGAGTCCTCGCTGATCGTCGTCCTCGTCTCGCCGAGCCGCGCCGGCGCCAGCGCGTAGTGCCCGTTCTCGGGATAGCCGAGGACCGCCGCCGGGTCGCCCTCCCGCCGTGGCGGGGCGATCGTCAGGGTCGGGATGTCGGCGCCGACCCGCAGCAGCGCCAGGTCGTTGGCGGGCGAGTAGTAGACCGGCGTCGCGTCGAGCTCGACCCCATGCTGCGTGGTGACGGTCGTGTCGTCGGAGCCGGCGATCACGTGCGCGTTGGTGGCGATCAGGCCCGGCGCCGCGGCCCAACCCGACCCCTCGATGCCGAGCCCGCAGGCGGTGCTGAGCACGCGGACGACGGAGTCGCTGGCGCCGAGGACATCGGGGTCGCCAGCGATCCAGCGTTCGGGCGGCGCCGTCGGCGTCGCCGGGCCGCCGATCACGGGCGCCGGATCGACCCGGTCGAGCGCGTTCAGCACCGGGCCCGAGGCCGGCAGCACCTCGTTGAGGCTGCGCAGAATCACCGACGCCTGGACGTCGGCGCGCAGCCGCGCGGTCGCCGGCGCGTGCAGGGCGAAGGCGCCAAACACCCAGACGAGACCGAGAGCGACAGCGGCGATCAGCGCCGCGCCGCCGGCCCCGTCGGCGAGGTGCAGGGATTGGCGGCGGACGATCCGCTCGCGCAGCCCGAGTGCGAAGCTCTCGACCGCGACCGCCGCCAGCGCCCCGACCAAGAGCGCCCCGAGCGCGGCGCAGAGCGGCGCGTAGGGAGACTCGGAGCCCTCGGAGAGGATCAGCGGCGCCAGCCGGCTGCCGGCGAAAGCTCCGGCGCCGAAGCCGACGAGGGTGAGCGCACCGACGATCAGGCCCTGCCGGTAGCCCCAAAGCGCCAGGGCGATGGTGAAGGCGACGATTGCCCAATCGAGGACGGTCACAGCTGAATAGAAGCATGTGGGGGACCGCTCTATTACCTTTCCGTTGGTGAGTCGTTTGTCACCCGAGGTGGAGCGGCGCCGTCGCCTCCTCACCCGCACCGCTCCCCTCGCCCTGGTGGCGTTCGTCGCCTTCATCGTCGGCGCCGTGGTCGGCGCCCCCGGTTCGCCCCAGGTGGAAGCTGCGAGTCGCTTCGCCGACGGCTGGGCGGCCGGCAACTTCACGGCGATGTACAGGGAGCTGAACGCGGGCTCCAAGGCCAAGTACAGCGTCGAGGAATTCGGCGCCGCCTACGAGGAAGCCGAGCAGGTCGCGACGATCCGCACGCTCGAGCCGGGCGCGCCGCACGACCCTCAGGACCAGGACGGGACCACGGTCGTGCCGATGCCGCTGACGATCTCCACGGTCGCCTTCGGCCGGCTCGAGAACGAGCTGATCCTGCCCTTCGACGACGGCGGCATCGCCTGGGACCCGAGCCTGGTCTTCCCAGGCCTGCGCTCCGGTGAGCACCTCGGCAGCCAGATCGAGCTGGCGCCGCGGGCGCCGATCCTCGCCGCCGACGGCAGCGCCCTCGCCGAGGGCCCGGCAGAGGAACGCGAACACCCGCTCGGCAGCGCCGCGATCGACGTCACCGGCGAAATCGGCGAACCATCCGAAGAGGATCTCGCCAGGCTGGCGCGACACGGCTTCACGCCGGAAACCCCGGTCGGGATCAGCGGCCTCGAGCGCGCCTTCAACACGCGCCTCGCCGGCAAGCCCGGCGGTTCGCTGCTGGCGCTCGACCAAAGCGGTGCCTCGATCCGGGTGATCGCCCAGTCCGAACCGATGCAGGGGGCGCCGGTGAAGACGACGATCGACCCCGACCTGCAGGAAGCCGCCGTCGCCGCGCTGGCCGGCCGCTTCGGCGGCGTCGCCGTGCTCGACGCCCGCAACGGCGACGTCCGCGCCCTCGCCGGCCAGGCCTTCTCGGCGCCCCAACCACCCGGCTCGACCTTCAAGATCGTCACCACCACGGCGGCGCTGCAGAAGGGCATCGTCGCGCTCGACGACGAATTCGAAATCAGCGACGGCATCAACGTCGGCGGCCGCTTCATCAACAACGCCAACGGCGAGTTCTGCGGCGGCACCTTCGCCCACTCCTTCGCCGAGTCCTGCAATGCCGTCTTCGCGCCGCTGGGGCCACAGGTCGGCAACGACGACCTCGTCGCCACCGCCGAGCGCTTCGGCTTCAATTCGCCGCCGACGCTCTACGCCGCGAAGTACCTGCGCGAAGCCAAACCGCCCGAATCGACGCTACCGACCGAAATCGGCACCGAAATCGAGCTCGGCGTCTCGGCGATCGGCCAGGGCGAAGTGCAGGCGACGCCGCTGGAGATGGCCAGCGTCGCGCAGACGGTCGCCAACGGCGGCGTCCGCATGCCGACCTCGATCGTCAACAACAAGAAACTGCGCCCCGAGGCCGAGCCGGTGCGGGTGATGTCGAAGAAGATCGCCGACGAACTGACCGAACTGATGGTCGGCGTCGTCGTCGAAGGCACCGGCAGCGCCGGCGCGATCGCCGAGGCCCAGGTCGCCGGCAAGACCGGCACCGCCGAGCTGGGACCGAAAGAGGGCCAGGAGAACGAGGAGAACCCGATCCAGATCAAGGACGCCTGGTTCGCCGCCTTCGCCCCGGCCGAGAAGGCCAAGCTGGCGGTCGGCGTGATGCTGATCGAAGCCGAAGCCTCGGGCGGCGAGGTCGCGGCGCCGATCGCCGCGGCAGTGCTCTCCAGCGGCCTCTAGGGCCGCGCCCGACCCTTAGAGGTCGAGGGTGACGGTGGCGTTTTCACCGTCGGCGCCGGGAATGTGGAGGATCAGCGGCCGGTTCTCGTTGGCCGCTTCCGGCAGCAGGAAGAGCGTCACCGAGCCCTCGATCGGCCCGAGCTGTGCGGTCGAGTCGAGGACCGGGATCTGTTCCTGGGGCTCGACTTCGCCGTCGAAGGGCAGCGCGTAGAGGCTTTCGCTCGGCAGCACGTCGTAGGTTTCGCCGTCGGCGTCTTTGATCGAGATCGTCGAGGGCAGCGTCTGCGGCTCGTCGCTTTCGTTCTGGACTTCGAAGAAGACGCCGAAGTAGGTATAGCCGTTGGGCGCCGGTTCTTGCCCAACCAGGTAGGCGGAGTCCTCGGTGTCGGTGACGTTGAGGTAGCGCGAGAAGGTGACGTTGAACGAAAGCTCGCCCAGCTCCACCGGCTCACCCTCCATCACGTCCTTCTCATGGCTCTGGTAGCCACAGGCGGAGACGCCCACGGCGAGCAGGCCGAGCGCGACGGCGGCGAGGAGCGGCAGGAGGAATCTGCGGGGCAGGGACATCGGCGGGCCGGAGTCTATTAATAGAGGCTCAGGGAATGCCGGTCGCGTAGCGGTTGCCCCCGGCGACGGCGATCCGATTTACCTCGACGCGGTCCGCCTCGAGGTTGTCACGCAGCCTTCGCAGCGCCTGTCGCCAGCGCCGCTCCTGCCAGATCGAGCCCGCTGAGAGGACCTCCAGGGCGCGATCGAGATGGTTGGGCTCGGTCCAGTGGGAGAAGCGGACCAGGGTCAGCGAGCCGACCCCGGTCGTCAGCTCCCAGACGGTGTGGTTGGGAATCCGGTTGGCGCGGCCGCCCTGGCCCTGCTCGACGATCCGGAAGGGCTCGTCGAGCTCGACGATCGTCGTATCCATCCAGGGTGAGCGCAACGGTGCGTTGACCCGGAACCGGGCGCCGGCCCCGACCCCGGTCGCCTCGAGCCGGGTGAGGTGGAAGTCGGAGAGGAAGTGGTCGGTGAAGGAGGGCCGCGCGGAGAGGTCGCCGATCAGCTCGAAGACTTGCTCGCGCGGGGCGTCGACTTCGATTTCGGCGCTGATCGGACCCATCGCGGCGCGATTCTAGAGGTCAGGCGCCCCGCCGCCACCGGACGGGGATTCCTGAGTGACAAGGGGCTTCGCCGAGAGTAGTGTCGGAGCTGACTCGGGAAGGAGGGTCTCCATCTTCGACAGCGTCGGCAGCAGCCCGCTCGATGATCGCTTCGCGACCGGTTTCATCCCCGGCTGCGGCACCTATTTCTGCCTTTCCTGCGGCGCCCAGGTGGCCTTGCGGGAGACCGACGAGCTGCCGGCGTGCGAGAGCTGCGGCGACTCCCGCTTCCGCCGCGACTCGATCTTCACCGCCCGCCAGGACCACGAGACGACGACCGCCGAGCACCCAGTCCCCTCTGAGCACGGGCCGCCGGAGTGGCTTGCGGAGACCCGGCGCTCGCTGGCGCTGCCGGGAGACCACATCGCCTACCGCCAAGACGATGGCGAGGTGTTCGTGAAGCGGATCGAGCGCGGCTGGACCAGGATCGGCCGCAGCGAGGTCGCCGACGTCTGTCTCGACGACCCGACCGTCTCGCGCCGGCACGCCCTGCTGATCGACGAACCCGGCAAGGGGCTGCGGGTCCTCGACGATCGCAGCCTCAACGGTGTCTTCCTCAACGGCATCGAGGTCGAGCTCCACTCCCTGCGTGACGGCGACGAGCTGGCGATCGGCCGCTTCCGGCTCTACCTGCTGCGGTCCTGACGCCGGGTTCCGGCCACCCCCGTCCCTAGGATCATGGCCGTGAACGCCGCTCCGAGCCCGATAGATCCCCCTGTGGGCACACAGGGCGTGCCCTCGATCAGCGCCGCCGCCGATCGTGCCCGTGCTGAGCTGCACGCCGAGATCGAGCGCGTCCGCATCGGCGTCGAAGAGGTCCTCGCCGAACAGAGCGGCCCGGTCGACACCGACATCCAGCGCGAGCTGGCAAATCTGCGCGAGGACACCCGCCTCTACGTCAAGAAGCGCATCCGCCGCAGCGAGAAGAAACTCGAGCGTTCGGTCGAGAAGATCGACGAGCGCACCCGCCGCCTCGAGGCGCGGATCGACCAAGTAGAGGCCGACCGCGCCGGCGCCGAGTACCGCATCCACAGCGACACCGAGCGCATGCTCGACGGCCTCCTAGCCGAGGTTCGCGCCGTCGCGGACCTGCTGACTAAAGCCTCGTAGCGGGGGGTGGGGGTGGGTGGCCCCTTTCGCTTAACTTTTTTGAGGGTCGTCGCCAGCCGTCCGAGAAGCAGCGCCGCCAAAAAAGTACAAGACGCTCCAGGGGCCACCCACCCCCCACCCCACGGCTTCGAGGCTCGTCAGCACGACCGCGAGAAGTGCCTCGGCGGCAGCCCTCTCGCATGTAGATGGCAAGGGCTCGGGCCGTTCCAGCTCTCGCGAGTCTGCTCTGGGACGCGTATATCGCCACCTACAGCAGACTCACCGAACCCTGGCTGCTTTTCAGCCGAAGGCGGACGAGCCGCTCGGCGGCGTGCGCTTCGTGGGAGGGGCCGGGTGGTCCCCGGAGCGTCTTGTACTTTTTCCCTGACGCCGATCTCGGACCGACCGGCGCTCAAACCTGGAAAAAGTTAAGCGAAGGGGACCACCCGGCCCCTCCCGCCAAACCTCACTCCGTCGAAATACTTGGATCCGCCTGAACCTTTTGCGGAATCACCATCAAGAAATTGCTGGTCGCGTCCGCGCTCAGGTCGAGCACCCGCTCGGCCTCCTGGTCCTGGCCGGTCGCCCGCAGTTCCTTGGCGTAGTGGTTGAGCAGGTCGTCGAGGTCGAGTAGGCCCTCGGAGTCGAGGTCCTTGAGTTCGACTTTGGCGCCCTCGCCGAGGCGGCGCTGGATCGCGTCGCGGTCGATGCCGAAGGCGTTGTGGCGGACGTAGACGCGGCCGCCGGTCATGCCGGCGCAGGCCCAGGGGCCGAGGTCGCCGAGGACGACGGCGCGACCCGAGGTCATGTACTCGAAGGCGAAGCCCTTGGCATTGGCGCGGTCGACGATGCAGCCGCGGCTGTCGTCGATCGCCTGTTCGGGCTCGCCGCCGAGGATCACGTCGGCACCGGAGAGGCGGATGCAGAAGCGCGAGTCGGCAGAGCCCTGGACGTAGAGACGACCGCGCTGGGCGCCGTAGGCAAAGGACTTGCCGACCGAGCCGTTGAGGCGCTGGCCCTTCGCCCCCTTGCCCTTGAGGATCGCGATCGAGCCGCCCAGCATCGTCTTGCCGACGCCGTCCTGGGCACCGCCCTCGACGCGGATCGAGACGCCATAGGAGTTGAAGGCGCCGAGGCCCTGGCCGGCGACCGAGCCGCCGGTGAACTCGAGGTCGACCAGCACCTCGTCGCTGGACTCCGGCCCGTCGCCGAAGATCCGCGAGCGGGCGATCGCGCCCGCCAGCTCGGTGCCGAGCACACGGTCGTTGGCATCGGTCGCGCGCGGGAACTGGCTGTGCACGGTGTGGCCCGAGCAGACTTCCGCCGCCAGGGCGCCGATCTGGGTCGAGGCCTGCTTCGCCTCCATCCTGATCGGCCGGGCGACGACGAGGCCGGCTTCCGCCCGCGCCTCGACGAACTCCTCCGCCACCGGCAGGTCGATCGGCTCGAGGTCGAGGAACTCCTCCAGCGGCGTGATCAGCGGCGCCAGGTCGATGCTGTCCTTGGCGGCGACCTGTTCGAGCAGGTCGTAGCGGCCGACCAGGTCCTGGGCACGTTCGTAACCGAGCGAGGCGACCACCTGCTTGACCTCCTCGCCCATCGCGGCGAAGAAACGGGCGCAGCTCTCGGCGGCGCGATCGACCTCCTGCGGCGTGAACTTCTTCAGCCCGTGCTCCTGGGCTTCCGCGGTGGTCTCGATCTGGGTGGCGATGCCGACGTGGCAGGTGTCGAGCTGGCAGCCGCGGCAGATCGTGCAGCCGATCGAGACCATCGCCAGGGTGCCGAAGCCGACCCGGTTGGCGCCGAGACAGTGCAATTTGACGATGTCGTGGCCGGTGCGGTAGCCGCCGTCGGCCCAGACCTCGACCCGGTTGCGCAGCCCGGCCTCCATCAGCGCCCGGTGGACGGCGCGAGTGCCGATGTCCGAGGGCAGGCCGACGTGGCGCAGCGCGTGCTGACGGGCGGCGCCGGTCCCCCCCTCGAAGCCGGAGAGGGTGATGATGTCGGCGCCGGCCTTGGCGATCCCCAGCCCGATCGTGCCGATGTTCGGCACCACCGGGACCTTGACCGAGACCCGCACGTCGGGGTTGACGGTCTTCAGCTCGTCGATCAGCTCGGCCAGGTCCTCGATCGAGTAGAGGTCGTGGTTGTTGGAGGGCGAGATCAGGTCGGTGCCGGGCGTCGCGTTACGGGCGGCGGCGACCTTGGCCGAGACCTTCTTGCCGGGCAGGTGGCCGCCCTCGCCGGGCTTGGCGCCCTGGCCGATCTTGATCTCGGCGACGTAGGAGGAGTTCAGCATCTCGGCCGAGACGCCGAAGCGCCCCGAGGCGACCTGTTGCCCGCGCCACTTGCGGTACTTCCCGTACATGTCGCGGATCTCGCCACCCTCGCCGTTGATGCAGAGGATGTTGGTCGCCTTGGCCGCCTCCGCATAGGCGCGGAAGGCCGGCTCCGACTGCGAGCCGAAGCTCATCGAGGAGATCACGATCGGGTAGTCGTGGTGGCCGACGCTGGCGTCGACGACGCTGGCGTCCTTCAGAGGCTCCCGATCGCCCACCAGCGCCATGATGTGGCGCATCGAGATCGGGTTCTGCTTCTCCAGCTCGCGGACCTTCTCCGAGTACTCCTCGTAGCTGCCGGTGCCGTTGGCGGTCGCGATCGCCGCCTTGTAGACCTTCGGGTAGAAGCGGAACGTCTTCGCCGGTTTGGCCGCCTCGTCGTCGCCGCTGAGCGCCCGGACGCGCTCGTTCGTGTCTTCGTCGAGCTCGACGAAGCCGGTGCCGGCCTTGGCCGAGGCGGCGAAGGCTTTGGTCTGGAAGATCTCGGCCAGCTCGGGCTTGACCCCGATCGAGGAGAACTGGCGGGCATAGCCGCGGACCTCGTGGATGCCGATCGTCGAGATCACTTTCTCGATCCCTTTGGTCAGGGCGGCGCAGAGGTTGGAGACGTCGTTCTCGTAGTCCTCGACGCAGATCACCTCGACCATCGTGTACGGGCAGACGCCGTTGGCGCCGAGCCCGAGCGCCAGCATCACGTCGTGGACGTTGCGGATCGCCGCCGAGCGCAGCACCAGGCCGCAACGACGACGCAGGTTCTCTTCGCCGCGCTCGACCTTGAACTGCTTCAGCGCCTGGTCGATCGCCGAGGTCGCCAGGTGCGGGTCGAGGTAGCGGCGCTCACCGTCGTAGACGGTGCGGTCGGTGAGGATCAGCAGCTCGGAGCCGTTGCGGACCTTCTTCACCGCTTCCTGCTTGATCCGCTCGATCGCGCCGGCGGTCGTCTCCGACTCCAGCAGCGAGATGTCGACCGCGGCGGCGCGGCCACGGAACTCCTCCCAGAGGTCCTCGAGCAGGTAGGTGTGGTGGGCGCGGGCGATCTTGCGGTAGGTCTTGTCCGAGAGCGGCGCCAGGCCGTGGTGGCCGCCAAGCAGGATCGGGAACTCGGTTTCCACCGTGCCGGTGTCCTCGCCGGCGGAATCGAGCGAGGGCCGACGGCCGAACAGCGCCCGGGTCGAGAAGTGCTCCATCTCGCGTTCGCGGTCGATCGCCGGGTTGGTGACGACGGCGACCGTCTCCTTGAAGTAGTCGGCAAGGTTCTGGCGCTCGGGTGAGAGCGCCGCCAGGGGGCCGTCGTAGCCGAGCGAGCCGACCGGCTCGGACCCGTTGGAGGCCATCTGCTGGACGAGTTTGACGTCGTCGCGCTGCCAGCCGAAGCCGGCGAGGACGCGGTCTTCGACCTTGACGGGCTCCTCGGGCCCCGCTTCGGAGTAGCCGGGGACATCGTCGCCCTCGAGCGGGCCGCCGGTTTCCAGGGCGCGGTCGTAGCCGGCAACGGCGTCGACGCCGTTGCGCTGCAACCAGCTGTCGCGGACGATCCGCAGCATCTCGTCGTGTGGGTGCAGGCTCGAGCTGCGAGTGGCGCGGTCGATCAGCACCAGCACCTTCTCGCCGGGGGCGAGTGGCTTCGGCTCGGAGACCATCGCGTGCACCGAGACAACCCCGGGCTCGGAGCTGAAGACGTAGTCGCGCTCGGTCTCTACCTGCCAGAGCGGGCGCAGCCCCATCGCGTCGGCCGAGAACACGCATTCGTCGGCGTGGCGGGCGATCAGCGCCACCGGGCCCTGGGCGAACGGCCCCATCGCCTGGCGCAGGTACATGTAGAAGCTGTGCAGGTCCGCGGGCAGGGCCTTGATCTCGGCGACGATCGGCGGCACCAGCATCTCCATCGCCTCGCCGAGGCTGAGGCCCTCGCGGCTGACCAGCGTGTCGATCGTGCGGTTGAGGTCCTGCGAGTCGGAGGCGCCGGGACGGATCGGCACCGCCAGCATCTTCGCCTCCTGGCGCAGCTGTTCGATCGTGTTGATCTCGCCGTTGTGACCGATCGCCGAGAACGGCTGCACCCGCTTGAACGAGGGCCAGGTGTTGGTCGAGTAGCGGTTGTGGCCGAAGCAGCCGACCGTCTCGAAGCGCTCGTCGCGGAGGTCCGGGTAGTAGGCGCCGAGCACGTTGGGGGCGCCCATCACCTTGTAGACGCAGGTCGTGGCGGAGAAGGACGGGACGTGAACGTCGAGCGTGTGCTCGAGTTCGTTCATCAGCTCGAAGAGGATCGGGTCGCGGCGACCGGCGTCGGGGACGAGGCCGGCGAGCTGCCAAAAGATCGGCTCCTCCTCGCGCGCGGTCGGGCCCAGTGCCGGCGAGTCGACGACGCCCTCGCGCTCGGCGAGGATCCGGAACCCGCCCTGGTTGAGCAGTTCGCGGGCGTCGTGCTGGACCTTCTCGCGGTCCTGCGAGCGTTCGATGAAGATGTGGGCGACTGCGAAGGCGTTGTCGAGGGTCAGCGAGGGGTCATGGCCGCCGCTGCGGACCTCCTCGGCCCAGATCTTGCGCGGGATGTCGAGCATCAGGCCACAGCCGTCGCCCTCGCCATCGACGTTGCCGGCGCGGTGGAGCATCTTCTGCAGCGCCGGCAAGGCGAGCTCGATCGGCTCGTGGCTGGCCGTCGCGTCTTTGCGAACGGAGGCGTAGATCCCGCAGGCGTCATTGTCTTCGACGCTCGGCGGCGATACCAAGGGCTTGTAGGGACGCTCCGGCGAGTAACGCTCGACGTCAGCGCCGCGGCATGACTGGGACTTCGACATATGACCTCCCGGTTTCCACGCCTTCTTCGAGCGGGCGCGCGACGGGTTGACGGGTCGGAGAATTATAGGGCGCCGCTCAACCCCACGACATCGGCTCGTAGTTGCCGTTGGGATCGACGCCGATCAGGAGCGCCGTCACCGGCGCCTCGGAGCGGTTGACGATCGTCCGGCTCACAGATGGCTCTATAGAGGCAAAAGTGCCCGCCGGTGCAGGGCTTTCTTCGCCGTCGAGCACGAAGACAGCGTCGCCCTCGAGGATCGCGTAGAGCTCGATCTGGCCGCCGCCAGACTCGTGGTGTTCGGGGATCTGGCCGCCCGGCCCGATCTCGACCAGGTTGTAGCCGAAGCAGGTGGTGCCGAGCGCCTTGCGGGCGAGCAACCAGGTCGACTCGCCCGAGCCCTCCATCCGCTCGAACTCGTCGCGGTGCTTGATCGTGTAGCCAGCGCCCATCGCTGCTGCGACCATACCCCCAGCCGGTCCCGATTGGAAGGAGAGCCCGTGAGCGCGAATCCGAAGGACTCAGAGGCGGCCCTGCGGGAGGCGATCGACCGCTACAACGCGGCCTGGAACGCCCACGACCTCGACGCGATCATGGCCATGCACGCACCAGACATGGTCTTCGAGAACCACACCGCCGGCGAGTCGGCCAGCGGCGAGGACGCCCGCGCCCACATCGGCTCGATCTTCGCGACCTGGCCCGACATCGAGTTCACCACCCGGCGCCTCTACGTCCGCGAGGGCCTGGTCGTCCAGGAATGGACCGCCGCCGCGACCCACGCGAAGACGATGCGCCGCGGCGACCTCGCCGCCGAGCCGAGCGGACGGCGGGTCGAGTGGGACGGGATCGACGCGATCCCCTTCGAGGACGGCATGGTCAAGCGCAAGGACGTCTGGTCCGACAGCGTCACGATCCTGCGCCAGGTGGGGCTGCTCGACTGACGTGGCGACTTCCTCCCGCACGTTCGGGAGGAAGTCGCCACGTCACAGGCTCCAGTCCGGTTCGAAGGCGTTCTTGGCGAGAACCTTCTTCTTGCCGCCGTTGAAGGGGACGGTGGCGACCTTGTGGCTGGGACCCGGTTCGAAGCCGCCGGTGAAGCCGAGCACGGTCGCGCCGTCAGCGGATAGCGCCGTGCCGACGAAGCCGCCCTCGCCCGACTCGGCGACCGGCTTCTGGGCGCCGGTGAGGGCGTTGACGGCGACCGCGTAGCTCGTGTCCTGGCCCTCGAACTCGGCCAGCAGGCGCTTGCCGTCTTCCGACCAGGCGGTCGGGAAGAGGCCGACCAGCAGCGGGTCGACGACGGTGTTGGTCAGGCGCTTGACCGCTTTACCTTGGGGGTTCATCAGGAAGAGCTCGTTCTTCGGCCCGTACTGGCGCTGGTTGGCGCCGATCTGCTTGACGAAGACGATCTTTCCGGTCGGCCCCCAGAGCGGGTCCTGGGAGCGGTGGTCCTTGGTCAGCCGCGTCGCCTTGCCGGCGGCGATCGCGTAGCGGTAGACGTCGGACTTCTGTGGGTAGCTTTCGCTCGCCGCCCTGCCGTAGGCGAGTTCGTCGCCTTCGGGCGAGAAGCTGAAGCCGTTGAAGAAGCCGCTGGCGATCACCGTCTGGGCGCCGCTGGCGACGTCGATCAGGACCAGCTTGCGCTGGCCGAGTTCGGGCCCCCGCAGCGCCGCGATCTGGGTCGAGTCGGGTGAGAAGGCGAGGTAGAAGGCGTTCCGGAAGCCCTTCAGCAGCGTCCGTGCTTTGCCGCCCGCGACATTCGCGATCACCAGCTCCTGGGCGTGGCCCGGGCCTTCGCGCAGGTAGGCGACCGAGTTGCCGTCCGGCGAGACGTGGGGATTGGAGCCCGAGCCGACCGTCCGCGGGTCGGAGCCGTTGTCGTTGGCGACATAGACCACCGGGCTGAGCGGATTGCGAACGAAGGTCAGGGTCGCGCTGGCGCTGGCGGGGATCGCGAGCAGAGCGGCGGCGACGAGGAGGGCGGCGAACGTTTTGGACTTCGGGGGGGTCGGCATCGCGCGATCGTATCCGCGCCGCCGGCGATGCGGGCGAATCTCCCAGGTCTACCCCGGGCCGACGATCGCGGCGGCGAGGAGCCCGCCGCTGGTCCCGATGAAGGAGACGACCGCGAGCACCCGGTACCAGCCGCGCTTCTCGACCGCTGGGCTGAAGGCGAGCGGGACGAAGAGGAAGGGGTTGACGACAGTGCCAAAGACGAGGGCGACCGCGATCGCGGTCGGCAGGTCGGGCACGGCCAGCCCGACCCCGATCAGGATCAAGCCCATCATCACGTAGTCGAGGTGGACCTGGCGGATCCGGTGCGGGGCGACGACGCCGATCCGCACCAGCCACTCGGGCTTGTCGTCTTTGACCACCATCGCCCAGCCCAGCAGGCCGCCCAGCGCCAGCTCGATCAGCCCGATCCGGACGACCCAGTCCATCGGCCCTAGAGCTCCGGCACGTCGGCGCCCTGCGGCGTGAACGGCAGCCGCCGGACCTCGGCCCAGCCCGTGCAGCGCTCCTCCAGGGCGGCGGCGACGTTGCCGGCCTCCTGCCAGGTGGTCCAGACCAGCACGGTGGGGCCGGCGCCGGAGATCGTCGCTCCCAGCGCTCCCAGCTCGGTCGCCGAGTCGACGATCTCCATCGAGCGCGGGTACAGCGCCCGGCGGCGCGGCTGGTGGATCGCGTCGGCGACGCCGCGGGAGACGAGGTCGAGGTCGGCGCTCTGCAGCCCCAGCACCAGCAGCGCCGCGGCGGAGACGTTGGCGACGGCGTCGGCGAGCGGCACCTGCTCGGGGATCGCTTCGCGGGCGAGCTTGGTCGAGACCTCCTCGGCGGGGATGACGACGATGCCCTCGAGGCCGCCGGGGGGGTCGAAGCGACTGGCGAGCGGCTTGCCGTCGGGCCCCGGGCCGCAGATGACGAAGCCGCCGTAGATCGCCGCGGCGACGTTGTCGGGGTGCCCCTCCAGCTCGCTGGCCCGCACCAGCATCTCCTCGTGGGTGAGTGCCAGCTCGAAGAGGTGGTCGGCGGCGAAGAGGCCGGCGACGATCGCCGCCGCGCTCGAGCCGAGGCCGCGGGCGAGCGGGATCTCGCTGCTCAGCCGGAAGGCGATGCCGTCGGCCGGGCGCAGGCTCTCGAAGGCGCGAACGACGAGGTTGTCGCGCCCGGTCGAGACGTCGAGGCCGCCGGGGTCGAGCGAGAACTCGCCCGTCTCTTCGACCTCGAGCTCGAGGTGCAGCGAGACCGCCGCCGCCATCGCGTCGTAGCCGGGACCAAGGTTGGCCGAGGAGGCGGGGACGCGGACGAGTCGGTGGCGCGCGGTCATGAGTGACTTCTATACGCCGCGTCGGCTAGACAGCGAGCGACTTGCCGACCGAGACTTCGACGAGGTGGTCGGGGGCGGCGAGGGCCGCCTGCGCGGTCGCCAGGAGCTCCTCGGCGTCGAGGTCATAGCGCTCAGCAGCGATCGCGAGGAGATCGAGGTGATCAGCTGGATAGAGCAACTCGACGTTGACGGGGGCGCCATTGACCATTCCGACATGACACGTCCCCTCCTCGACATGCTCCTCGCCGTCAAATCGCTCGACCCGTCGGAGAATGATCTCGAGGGCGTCGGCCTCGCTGTCGTAGTCAGCTCGCATCGTCATCTCCTTCGGTAGATAGTGACGATCAGATCAAGGGCAGACGAGGCTGCGCCTCTCCCCTCAGTCGAAAACCGCGCGCTCGACGGCGCTGAGATCGTTCTCGCAGTTGATCACCGCGGGCGCTTTGCCGAAGGCGGTGTCGGGGTCCTTGAGGCCGTGGCCGGTGAGGACGCAGACGACTGACTCGGGCGGGGCGGCGTCCTCGACCACCGGCAGGCCGTAGGCGAGCAGGCCGGCGACGGAGGCGGCCGAGGCGGGCTCGCAGAAGACGCCTTCGGTGTCGGCGAGCCAGCGGTAGGCGTTGAGGATCTGCTCGTCGGAGACGGCGGCGACGCGGCCGCGGGAGGCGGTGAAGGCCGCCATCGCCTCCTCCCAGCGGGCCGGGTTGCCGATCCGGATCGCCGAGGCGACGGTCTCGGGGTTGGCGACGGGGGCGCCGAGGACCAGTGGCGCCGCGCCCTCGGCCTGGAAGCCGTAGAGGACCGGCGCGGTCTCGAGCTCCTGGAAGCCGCGCCAGTAAGCGGTGACGTTGCCGGCGTTGCCGACCGGGATCGCCAGCGCCCCGGGCGCCTCGCCGAGCTCCTCGACGATCTCGAAGGCGCCCGTCTTCTGGCCTTCGATCCGGTGCGGGTTGACCGAGTTGACGAGCTCGACCGGGTGCTTCTGGGCGATCTCGCGAACGATCGTCAGGGCATCGTCGAAGTTGCCCTGCAGGGCGACGACGCGAGCGCCGTGCATCAGCGCCTGCGCGAGCTTGCCGATCGCGATCTTGCCCTCGGGCACGATCACGGCGCCGCGCAGCCCCGCCCGCGCCGCGTAGGCGGCGGCGCTGGCGGCGGTGTTGCCGGTCGAGGCGCAGATCACCGCCTCCGCCCCACGCCCCTTGGCGCGGGAGACGGCGACCGTCATCCCCCGGTCCTTGAAGGAGCCGGTGGGGTTGGCGCCCTCGAACTTGAGGTAGGCGCGGGCGCCGATCCGCTCCGAAAGCCGGGTCGCTTCGATCAGCGGCGTCGAGCCCTCGTTGAGGGTCACGATCGGGTCGCCAGGCTCCAGCGAGAGCCGGTCCCGGTAGCGCTCGATCAATCCCGCGGGCATCTAAAACTGCTCCTCGATCACGTGGATCGAGCGGGCCGGCGCGCGTAGGTCGCCGAGCTCGCCGAGTGCCTCGACCGCCGCCGAGAAGCGCGACTCCAGGCACTCGTGGACGACCATGACCAGGCGGGCGTCGTCGCCAAACCCGCGCTGGACGACGCTCTTGACCGAGACTTCATGGTCACCGAGCACGGTCGCCACCCGGGCGAGGACGCCCGGTTTGTCGGCGACCTCGAGGTAGAGGTAGAACGACGAGGGGACGTCGGCGACGAGCGGCAGCTCCTCGCGGGTCTCGTGCACGGGGGCGTCGCCGGCGAGGATCGAGACGACGTCGCCGAGCACCGCCGAGGCGGTCTGCAGGCCGCCGGCGCCCGGGCCCGACATCGTCACCTCGGTGATCGCCGGCGCCTCGACCATCACCGCGTTGAAGGGGCCCTCGATCGGGGCCAGCGGGTGGCCGCGGTAAAGGAAACAGGGGAAGACGCGGACGCTGATGCCGCCGTCGCGCCGTTCGGCGACGCCGAGCAGCTTCAGCGAGAGCCCGAGCTCCTTGGCGTAGGCGAGGTCGTCGGGCTGGATCGCCTCGATCCCCTCGTAGGGGACCTCGGCGAGGGTGACTGGAGTGTGGAAGGCGAGGCGGGCGAGGATCGCCATCTTCGCCGCCGCGTCGGCGCCGCTGACGTCGTCGCTGGGGTCGGCCTCGGCGTAGCCGAGCTCCTGCGCCTGGGCGAGGACCTCGTCGTAGCCGGCGCCGCTCGCCGCCATCTCGGTGAGGATGAAGTTGGTGGTGCCGTTGACGATCCCGAAGACCTTGGAGATCTCGGTGACGCCGAAGCTCTCCTGGATCGTGCGGACGATCGGGATCACGGCGGCGACCGCCGCCTCGAAGCGCAGCTGCACGCCGGCCTCGCGGGCGATCCCGAACAGCTCGTCGCCGTGCTGGGCGAGCAGCTGCTTGTTGGCGGTGACCACCGGCCGGCCGGCGCGGAGGGCGTCGACGACATACTCGCGGGCGGCGCCGGTCCCCCCCATCAGCTCGACGATCAGGTCGGAGCGCTCGAGGATCTCGCCGAAGTCCCCCTCCTGACGGGTGAGGACGCCGGCCAGCTCGGGGCGGCGGCCGGTCGCCGCCTCGACCGCCTCGGCCCGCTCGGCCAGCAGCTCGGCGAAGGCGGCGCCGACGTTGCCCCGCCCGAGCAGCCCGATCCGGACCGGTTTTGGGCCGGCGTCGGCGCGGGGCGCGGCGGGCTCAGACATCGCGGGCGGTGAGGTCGTCGTAGGTCTCGCGCCGGACCACGACCCGCGCCTCGCCGTCGCGGCAGAAGACGACCGGCGGCCGCGTGACGCCGTTGTAGTTGCTGGCCATCGCGTGGCCGTAGGCGCCGGTCACCGGGGTCACGAGGACGTCGCCGACGGCCGGCTCGGCCAGCATCGCGTCGCGGACGAGGACGTCGCCGGACTCGCAGTGCATGCCGGCGATCGTGACCAGCGTGTCGGGTTCGGCGCCGGCCCGGTCGGCGACGAGCGCCTCGTAGCGGGAGCCGTAGAGCATCGGCCGCAGGTTGTCGGACATGCCGCCATCGACGGCGACGTAGGTGCGGACGCCGGGGATCTCCTTGACGGTGCCGACCCGGTAGGCCGTGAGGCCGGCGTTGGCGACGAGCGAGCGGCCGGGCTCGACCAGGATCCGCACCCCCTTGCCGAAGACCTCGGCGACCCCGTGGACCTTGACGTCGACGTAGGCGTCGATCGAGGGCGGCTCGTCCTCGGCCGTGTAGGCGACGCCGAGGCCGCCGCCGACGTTGACGACCTTGCACCACTCGCCGGCGAGCTGGCCGAGGGCCCGAATCGCCAGCTTGTAGGGCTCGAGCTCGAAGATCTGGGAGCCGATGTGGGCGTGCAGGCCGACCAGCTCGAGCTGGTCGGAGGCGAGCACCCGCTCGATCGCCTTTGCCGCCAGCCCGTCCTCGAGCCCGAAGCCGAACTTGGAGTCGAGCTGGCCGGTGGTGATGTAGTCGTGGGTCGAGGGTTTGATTCCCGGGGTGACCCGGATCAGCACCCGCTGCGGGCTCTCCAGCAGCCGCTCGCAGCGCTCGATCTCGTCGAAGGAGTCGAGGATCAGGTGCTGGATGCCGGCGCGTGCCGCGAAGAGGATCTCCTCGTCGGTCTTGTTGTTGCCGTGCATGTGGATGCGGTCGGGGTCGAAGCCGGCGCGCAGAGCCATGTGCAGCTCGCCGCCGGAGGCGACGTCGACCGAGAGTCCCTCCTCGGCGAAGAGGCGGTAGGCCGCGGTGCAGGGGAAGGACTTGCTGGCGAAGAGGATCTCGTGCTCGCCGCCGTGCCGCTCGAAGGCCTCGCGGTAGGCGCGGGCGCGGGCGCGAATGTCGTCCTCGGCGTAGATGTATGACGGGGTGCCGAGCTCTTCGGCCAGCTCGACCACGTCACAGCCGGCGACCTCCAGGTGCCCACGCTCGTTGACCCGGCTTCCCACCGGGTAAACGGCCGAGCCCTCGATCGGATCGCCGCTGGCCACAGACCCCGCCTGTTCTCGCTCCGCCATCGGCGGCATTGTGACGGTTAGAGGCTTGCCGCGGGTTAGACATGTGCGCGGGGGCGGCGCAGGCCGAGTTGGGCGCCGCACGCGGGCGAAACGGGTAGCCGGGGCTACCCGTGAGCACGTGGGTGGCGATCCAGCGACGGCATGCGCCGTCATCCGCGTGCGTGGATAACCCGGGGCAAGCCTCTAAAGACTCGCCGGGCGGGGAAGCCCGCTCAGCGTTTGCCGCCGAGGATGCCGTCGACGGCACCGACGGTTTCGTCGACGACTTTGCCGACGGTCGATTCGGGGCCCGCCACCCCTTCGACCACGCTTTCGGTGACGCCGGTGATACTGGTGTCTCCGAGGGCGCCACCGGTCACGGTTTCGTCGACTTTCGTGACCGTGTTGTTGACCGTCGAGGTCACGGTTTTCGAGGGCGAGGAGGCGCTGCCGGAGCCACCGCCGCCGCCCGATCCACCTGCCGAGCCGCCACCGCTCGCGGACGGGGACGAGTTGCCGCCGCCGGAGCCAGGCGAGCCCTGGGCCGCGGGCGTGCTGGGCGCACCGCCCTGCGAACCGCCCCCGCTGGCCGGTTCACCGCTGCCTTGGCCGCCGCGGCTCTCGCCGACCGAGGCGGGGCCGCCGTCTTTGCCAGCGTCACCGCCGGCTTTGGCGTTGGCTGCCGCCGTGGTCGCCGCCGCCGTGGCGCCGCTGCCGCTGCCTGCCGCCCCGCCGGAGCCAGAGGGCTCGACCGGCTGTGCCGCGGAGACCGAGGTGTCGCCGGAGCCGCCGAAGCCGGCGATCGGCCAGTCGCGGAAGACCTGTGCCGAAACGAGCATGACAAAGGTCGCGATGGCGATGGCGATCAGCGTCGTCCCTCCCATCGCACCCACCAGGTAGGTGTGCGCCTGACGAATCATGGCGTTTGCTAAAGGTAGCCCATGGGGTCGGTTACCTGGCCATATATCCGCACCTCGAAGTGGAGGTGGGCGCCAGTCGAGTAACCGGTGCTGCCGACGTAGCCGATCACTTCGCCCTGCGCCACCGAATCCCCGGCGGAGACCGCGAACGAGGATTGGTGGGCGTAACAGGTGGAAAGCCCGCCGCCGTGGTCGATGCAGGTGAAGTTCCCGTAGCCGCCGCTTTCGGCCTCCGACTGCTGCAGGACGACGGTGCCGGCGGCGGCGGCGCGGATCGGCGTTCCTTCCGGAACCCCGATGTCGACGCCCGGATGGTCCTCGTAGCCGGCGCCGATGTCGCGGCCGCCAAAGCCGGAGGTGATCGGGCCGTTGACCGGCCAGATCAGGCCACCGCTGCCTTCCTGGATCGGGCCCGCCGGCAGCGGCGCCGAGCCGGTTGCCGCCAACTGGGCGGCAAGTTCGGACTGGATCGCGGCGACCGAGCCCTCCAGCTCTGCCTCGTGGACGCCGATCTGCGCCAGCGCGTCGACCCGAGTCGCGCGGGCCTGGTGCAGCTCGGCCTGGCGGCCCTCCAGCGCGGCGCGCGCGCTCGCCAGCGCCTGCTCTTCGGCGGCGATCTCGTCGCGAGCCGATTCGATCGTCAGCTTCGCCTCGCGCAGCTCGGTGACCAGCGCCTTCGCTTCGTTGCGAAGGTCGCGCACGCGGCCGACGACCGCCTCGTCCATGCCGCGGATCCGCTCCAGGTATTCGGCCCTGGCGGCAAGATCGTCGACGCCACTGGAGTCGACGAGGATCGTCAGCGCGTCCGGGGCCCCGCTCTCGTACATCGCCACCAGCCGCTCGCGGAGGCCGACCAGAGCCCGCTGCAGCTGCGTGCGGATCTGCAAGAGCCGGTCGTGGGCACTGCCGAGCCTCGCGACCGCACCGTCGAGTTCGGCCTGCTTGCCGGCCAGCCGTGCGGCGACGGCGGCCTCGTGGTTGCGGATCGTCGCGACCTCGCCGGTCAGGCGGTCGATCTCGTCCCCGTACTCGGTGATCGTCGTCGTCAGCACACCCTCGCGTTCGCGAACGTCTTCGAGCTTGGTCTGCTTCGCGTCGAGCTGGTCCTGGAGATCCGCGGCGGGCGCCGCGGTGGCGGCGAGGAGCATGGCGATGAGCGCCGCGGTGAGGACCGAGAAGGTCACCGCGACGGAGCGGTGGCGGTGCATCGTTCCGAGGCTAGCCAAGCTCCGAATCCGGCCCGCCGGGCCGCCCGGCGCTGCAAGGGGGCTTGCGATCAGCCTGCGTCTGGTGCGTTTTCGACCCGCAACAGGCCTGGTTCGGCCTCCTCCTCCATCTGCAGGGTCGTGTGCTCGATCCCGAACTGCTCGCCCAGGGTCAGCTCGAGCCGGCGCCGGACTAGGTCGCGATCGGTATCGGCGGCGACGACGACGTGGGCGGCGATCGCGCCAAAGCCGGCGGTAACCGTCCAGATGTGGAGGTCGTGGACCGACCGCACGCCGCCCTCGGAGCAGATCGCGGCGCCAACCACGTCGACGTCGAGGTTGGCCGGCGCCGACTCCATCAGCACGTCGAGCGGCTCCTTGATCAGCCGCCAGGAGGAGGCGAGCACGAGGACGGCGATCAACAGGCCGACGACCGGGTCGACGATCGGCGAGCCGCCGAACAGCACCCAGGCACCGGCGATCAGGACCCCGACCGAGCCGAGCGCGTCGGCGGCGGAGTGCCGCAGCGCCCCCTCGAGGTTGATGTCCTCGCGCTGGCCGCGGGCGAGGACGAGCGTGGCGGCGAGGTTGCCGGCCAGACCGAAGGCGCCGAGCAGGAGCACCCCGAGCCCGTCGATCTCAGGCGGGTCGGCGAAGCGGCCGATCGCGGCGATCGCGATCACGACGCTGACGACGACCAGGAGCAGGCCGTTGACCAGCGCTGCCAGCACCTCCGAGCGCTGGTAGCCGAAGGTGCGCCGACCGACCGCCGGCAGCGTCGCCAGCCGGGCCGCGAACAGCGCCAGCCCGATCGAGCCGACGTCGGAGAGCAGGTGGCCGGCGTCGGCGAGGACGGCCAGCGAGCCGGTGATGAGGCCGCCAACCGCCTCGGCCACGAGCAGGGCGCCGTTGATCGCCAGGGCGATCCAGAGCCGCCGCCGGCTGTCCTCGCGCCGCGCTTCCAGCGCGTGCGCCCCATACCCGTGGGCGTGTCCAGCATGATCGTGCGAGTGCGAGTGCACGACCCGAGGATAGGTGGCCGATGGGCCGATTTCGGGAACATACGTCCCGAAATCGGCCCATCGGCGGCGGGGTTAGGCGGGGACGGGCTCCTTGGCGGGCTCCGCGGCCATTGCGGCGGCGGCGACTTCGGCGCCGTATTCGAAGCGCTCGGCGTATTCACGGGCCTGCATGCGCGAGATGACCATCCGCTGGATCTCGGCCGTGCCCTCGAACAGCTGGTAGATCTTGGCGTCGCGGAACCACTTCTCCAGTGGGCACTCGACGTCCCAGGAGTAGGGACCGACGAGGTCCATCAGAGTCGTCGTCGCCCACATCGTCACGTCGCCGGCCTTGAGCTTCGACATCGAGCCCTGGCCACCGGTCATCGGCACGCCGTTGCGGCCCATCCATCCAGCCCGCTGAACCAGCAGCCTCGCCGCTTCGATCTCGGTCGCGACGTCGGCCAGCGTCTGCTGCACACGCTGGGCTTTCAGCAGCGGCACGCCGCCTTCGGAGCGGCCGTCGAGGTACTCGAGGGTCCACTCGTAAGCGGCCTGGGCGATCCCGAGCGCGGAGGCGCCGACGATCGGGCGGGTGATCTCGAAGGTCGCCAGGGCGTCGGCCGAGCGCGATTTCTGCCCCGAGCGGGCCCGCTCCAGCTTCCTCGCCAGCTTCTCCTCGCCGCCGAGCAGGTTCTCGACCGGCACCCGGCATTCGTCGAGCACGACCTCGGCCGTGTGCGAGGCGCGGATCCCGAGCTTGCTCTCCTTCTTGCCTTCGCTCAGCCCCGGGGTGCCCTTGGCGACGACGAACGACGCCTGGCCGCGGGTGCCCAGCTCGGGGTCGACCGTGGCGACGACGACGTGAACGTCGGCGATGCCGCCGTTGGTGATGAAGACCTTGGTCCCGTTGAGGACGAACTCGTCACCGTCGCGCTTGGCGGTGGTCTTGAGGCTCTTGACGTCGGAGCCCGCCTGCGGCTCGGTCACGGCGTAGGCGCCGAGCTTGATCTCGTCACCGCTGCCGAAGCACTCGGGCACCCAGTAGGCGATCTGCTCAGGCGTGCCCGAGGCGGCGATGCCGGCGGCGGCGAGGCCGGAGCCGCTGATTGCCAGCGCCGTGCCGGCGCAGCCCCAGTGCAGCTCTTCGGCCGTGATCAGCGTCATCTGGCCGTCCGGGTCGGAGGCCGAGCGCTGCAGCGCCTCGATCCCCTGCAGGCCCTGACGACGGGCCTCCTTGACGACCTCCCAGGGGGTGCTCTCCTCTTCGTCGTGCTTGCGCGCGGCGGGGCGGATGACGTCGCGCGCGAAGGCGCGGCACTTCGCCTTGAACTCGAGCTGCTCGTCGTTAAGTTCGAAATTCATTCCTTGCCTTCCTCGATTCGCCTGATTGACTGGTCAGTCAGCCAGTCTCCACACGATAGCCGAAGCGCCCGCCGCCACGCCCAATTTGAGAGGCCCCGGTGTAGCGTTCGACAAGTGAGCGCCGACCGTCCGATCAACGCCGACGTACCGGCCCCGACCCCGCCCGAGGAGGCGCCGAAGGAGCGGCCGAAGGAGACCCGGGAGCAGCAGAAAGCGCAGCCTGCAGCAGCCGCGAAACCCGCGGCACCAATCCCGACTCCGCCGCCGCCGCCGACGCGACGGCGCCAGCCCAAGCCGCTCGCCCCGAAGCTGCTGGCCGGGCTGGTCCTGATCGCGATCGTCTTTATCGCCGTCGCGGTGATCGGCGGTACCGGCGGCGGCAAGGACGAGGAGAGCACTGATGGCGGGTCGGTGCCGAGCCCGGCCGCGGCGCCGGCGGACACCGGCTCGGCCTCCGCCCAAAGCGCCACCGGTCTCGGCTTCCCGGTCTTCGCGACCGGCAACACGACCAGGGTCGGGGGAACCAATCCAGCCGCCAACGCCGCCGCTGTGGCCCTGGCGGTGTTCCCGTCGACGACGCCCTCGCAACGACCGGCGGCGGTGACCCTGGTCGCCGAAGACGACTGGGCTGGCGCGATTGCGGCCGCGGTGCTGATGTCGGCGCCGGTCGGCGCTCCGGTCCTCTTCTCGGCAGCCGCAGGGATGCCCAACGCGACCGAGGAAGCCCTGGCCGCGCTCGACCCACAGGGGGATGGCTCGACCGGCGGCGCCGCCAACTTCGCGATCGGCGACGTCGCCGCCGCCGAGGGCAAGGTCACCCGGCTGCCCGCGGGTGGCGCCGCGGCAACGGCGGCCGCGATCGCCGGGCTCCGCGATCGGCTGGTCGACTCACCCCCCGCCCACATCGTCCTCGCGCCCGAAGGCGAGCCCGAGCTGGCGATGCCGGCGGCGGCCTGGGCGGCCCGCTCGGGCGACCCGGTCCTGTTCGCCGCCGGCGACGAGCTGCCGCCCCCGACTGTCGAATACCTCGAAAAGCACAACAAGGCTCCGATCTACGTCCTCGGCCCCTCCTCGGCGATCTCCTCCGAACTGGTCCGCGAAGCCGAGAAGATCGGCGGCTCGGTCAAGCGCGTCTCCGGCGAGAACCCGGTCGCCAACTCGATCGCCCTCGCCCGCTACTCCGACGGCGGTTTCGGCTGGGCGATCAATGACCCCGGCCACGGCTTCGTCCTCGCCCGCAGCGACTCGCCGCTCGGCGCCGCCGCGGCCGCGCCGCTATCGGCCTCGGGAACCTGGGGCCCGTTGCTGCTCACCGACAGCGCCGATACGCTGCCGGCGGACCTTCGCGACTACTTTCTCGATGTGAAGCCCGGCTACACCGACAACCCGACCCGCGCCTTCTACAACCACGTGTGGGTGATCGGCGACCAGGAGGCGATCGACTTGAACCAGCAGGCGGAAGTGAACGAGCTGGCCGAGCTGGCCAAGATCGGCGGCGCCCAGTGAGCGAGGCCGAGAACCCGCAGCTGCTGGCCCAGGGCCGCGAGGTCACCGCCGAGGACATCCGCGCCCTGGCCGGCGCCTCCACCCCCCACTTCGCGCTGCAGGTGCGCAACCGGATCCGCCGGCTGATCGAGCCGCTGCCGGCCGACCATCCAGCACGGATCGAAGGAGAACGCAAGATCGCCCGCCTCGAGGAGCTCGCCGAGCACAGCGGCGACCCGCGCGGCACCCTCGGCATCAGCCATTGAGGTACCTGGCTCCGGGCCTCTGGCGGCTGCAGGAGGTCCCGGCCCCGAGCATCAACGTCTACCTCGCCGAGGACGTCCTGATCGACGCCGGCCGGCGCTGGGACCGGCGGCGGATCTTCAACGAGCTCGAGGGAGTCGAGATCTCAATGCTCGCCCTGACCCACGTCCACCCCGACCACCAGGGCGTCGCCAAGGACGTCTGCGAAGCGCGCGGCGTCCCACTCGCCTGCCACCGCGACGACGTCGAGGCGATGGAAGGGACGCGGTCGATGCAGGAGGCGGCGACGGGCAACCCGATCAACCGGGTGATCCGCACGATCTGGCAGGGCCCGCCCCACCGGGTCGACCGCGTGCTCGAGGAGGGCGACGAGGTTGCCGGCTTCCGCGTCGTTCACGCTCCCGGCCACGCCCGCGGCGAGGTGATCTTCTTCCGCGAGTCCGACCGGGTGACGATCTGCGGCGACGTGATCCGCAATATGAGCTACGCCACCGGGCTGCCCGGGGTCAAGGAGCCGCCGGCGATCTTCACCTACGACCCGGTCGAGAACCGCCGCTCGATCCGCAAGCTGGCAGCGTTGGAGCCGACCCTGATCCTGCCCGGCCACGGCCCCGCCGTCACCGACATCGACGCCTTCGAGCGCTTCGTCGCGGCGCTGCCAGCCGACTAGAACCCGCGGTTCACGGCTTGCAGGCCGTCTGCCAACCGCAGCTTCCCCGCCCACATCGGGTTACCTGATCTCGACTACCCCGGACCGCTCGCGCGGATTTCCCGCCGCAGCCGGGTAAGACCACCCCAAGCCCCAACTGGAAGGGAGTCCAGGATGAGCAAACTGAGCAAGAGGCGTCCGTCGCCGGCGATGGTCGTCGCGATCGTGGCCCTGATCGCCGCCCTCGGCGGCACCGCCTACGCCGCCCAACAGATCAACGGCGGCGCGATCATGAAGCAGACGATCGGCGGCGGCAAGCTGAAGCAGAAGACCCTCACCGGGTACCAGATCAACACCAACAAGCTCGGGATCGTGCCCTCCGCCAAGCGGGCCGCCCACACCTATTGGGCGGTCGTCAACAACCCGGCCAACCCGGGCAACGCAACCCTCGCCCGCAGCAGCGACGCCGGCATCACCGTGACCGAGGCAGGTGGCGCCGTCAACGTCATCTTCCCGGCCAATATCAGCGGCTGCGCCAACGTCTCCTCGCGCAACAACGCCGGCACCACCGTGCCCGCGGCGGGGACGGCGCAGACCAACACCTCCGCCGCCAACCCGAACGCGGTCGAAGTCCACACCCGCGACGAGAAAGGCGCCAACGCCGACGCCGACTTCCACCTGATCGTCGTCTGCCCGTAGCCGGAACCTCGGCCATGGCGACTGGAATCCCGCCATGGCCGAGACTGGCATCGACAAGGCGGGGCGGTCAGCTCGCCGTGGGGCCGAACGAGTCGATGATGCGGTTCTGGTACTCGCTCAGCTCCTCGGGTGAGATGAAGTACGTGGGAGGAGTGAGGAAGAGGCCGTCGGCGCGCTCCGCCGTCGCCTCGACCCGCGCCCGCACCTTGTCGAGCGGCCCGGCGGCGCAGTAGGTCTCGACCATCTCGTCGCTGATCGCCGCCGGCACCGCGGCGAGGTCGCCGCGGCGGAAGGCGTCGCCGGCGGCGACGGCGTTGTCGGCGAAGCCGTGCAACTCCCAGAGCGGCATGTAGGTCTTCACGGTCGCGTAGAAGGAGATCGTGCGGCGGGCCATCTCGATCGCGCGCTCCTCGTCGTCGTCGATCGCGCAGCAGACGGTCGGCAGGTAGTCGAAGTCCTTGCGGTCTCGGCCGGAGCGACTCAGGCCCGTCTCGAAGGAGTCGACGACGACCTCATCGATCCAGCG
>JAENWU010000024.1 GCA_016649905.1 Thermoleophilia bacterium | reverse complement strand
GTGCTCGGCAAGCACCCGCTGGAGCTGCTGCGGCCGGGCCTTGCCCCGGCGATCCGCCGCAGCGCCGAGCTGGCCACGGTCGAGGACGGCGCCGAGGTCGAGGTCGCCGGCATGGTCGTCGCCCGCCAGCGTCCCGAGACCGCCAAAGGGATCGTCTTCATGCTCTTCGAGGACGAGTCCGGCGTCGTCAACCTGGTCGTGCCGCGGCAGGTCTACGACCGCCACCGCGCCCTCGTCCGCGCCGCCCCTTTGCTCGCCGCCCGCGGTCGCCTCGAGCGCCGCGAAGGCGTGATCAACGTCCTCGTCGCCACGGTCTGGGAGCTGGAGCGCACCGAGCTGCCGTCGCCCGAGCCGCTGCCCTCGCCGGCGCACACCGAGCGCCGCGAACCGCCCCCCGGCTCCTCCCGCCGCAAGCGCCAGCGCGCCGTCGCCGAGCTCCGCGCCGTCGCCCCCGCCGGCCACAGCTTCGGCCGCCGCGGCTGACCTCGGGCCGGGGGTCGCCTCGAAGCTGCTGGATTGCGCCCGGAACCACCGCCTCACGAGTTCCAGCTGCCGAAGCACGCCGTTCCTAAGAGCCGACGCGGAGGACGATCTTGCCGCCGCCGTGGCTGGATTCGGCCAGGCGGTGAGCGTCGGTGACGCGCTCGAGGTCGAAGACCTCGTCGACGTGGACCTGCAGTGCGCCGTGCTCGATCAGATGGATCAGGCCCTCGAGGCCGACCGGGTCGGGCTCGACGAGGATCCCGGCGACCCGCTGCTCCCTCGCCTTGGCCTGCTCGCGCAACTCGTTGGCGGCGCTGGCGGAGACCGAGACCAGGATCCCGCCCGGCCTCAGTGCCTCGAGCGAGCGCTCGCCGTTGGCGCCGGTGCAGTCGACCACCGCGTCGAGATCGGCGAGCAGGTCCTCGAAGCGCTCCTCGCGGTAGTCGATCGTCCGCTTGACGCCGAGCTCCGCCAGCATCCCCGCCTGCTCGGCGCGGGCGGTGCCGAAGACGTTGGCGCCACGGGCCACGGCGATCTGAACAGCGAGGTGACCGACGCCGCCGGCGGCGCCGTGGATCAGGACGTCGTCGCCTGAATGCACGCGAACCGTGTCGACGAGCATCTGCCAGGCGGTCAGCCCCGCCAATGGCAGCGCCGCCGCCTCCTCGTGGGTCAGGACCGCCGGCTTGCCGGCGAAGTGGCGCGAGGGCGCCGCGACGTACTCGGCGTAGGCGCCGGCCTGGCGCGGGAACCAGGGCATCCCGAAGACCTCGTCGCCGACCTCGAACCGGGTCACGCCGACGCCGACCGCGCTGACGACGCCGGCGACGTCCCAACCGATCCGCAGCGGCGGCTCGCCCAGCACCGCCGACATCCCGCGGCCCTGCCTGGTCTTGCAGTCGACCGGATTGACACCGGCCGCGTGGACCCGGACCTGTACCTCGGTCGGGATCGGCTCCGGTGCCGGCACCTCCTCGATCCGCAATACCTCGGGACCGCCGAACTCGTGCAGGACCACAGCCTTCATCGGCTCCTACGCTAGATCATCGATCTAGACGGCCGCCGCTCGTCTGCGCGCCTCCTCGTAGTTGAGCCGAGCTCGATCACGTCGTCGACGTCTGTCTCGTCCTCGATCTGCCGCGCCGCCCGGGGCCCGGCCTCCACGCCCGGCCAGGAAGTGACCTCCTCGGCGATCCGGCTGCTCGGAGTCGTCGTCGCAGCCATCGCTGCCTCCTTTTCTCTTGGGAGATCGGCGACGAGCTCGAGAAGTTGCCGGCGCAGGGGGTGCCGCGCCGACGCGACTGGGCGCGCCTCTCGGCCGGCTGGAGCGCCCGGATCGACGAGCGGATCGCCGAGTTGGAGCGGCTCAAGGACGGCCTCACCGAGTGCATCGGCTGCGGTTGCCTCTCCTTGGACCGCTGCAAGCTCGCCAATCCCGGCGATCGCGCCGCCCGTCTCGGAGCTGGCCCTCGATACTGGGTAGGGGATCGGCCGGTTAGATGAGAATCCCCAGTCAAAGCCAAAAACCGAGCTGAATTAGTTTCCGCGGCACGCTTCAATGGGTAGCTCGTGACCATGACCGCGCAGACCTTTCGCCACGAGGTCGCCTTCTACGAGGACGCCGACGACTATCTGGCGACGACGATCCCCTTCTTGCGGGAGGGATTGGAGGCCGGGGAGCCGGCCCTGGTCGCGGTCGGGCCCGCGAAGACGGCGCTCCTGCGCGGCGAGCTCGGCACCGATGCCGAGCGGGTCCGCTTCGAGAACATCGAGGAGTTCGGCCGCAACCCGGCGCGGATCATCCCCGCCTGGCGCGACTTCGTCGACGACCAGGAGCGGCCGGGGTCGGGCTTTCGCGGCATCGGCGAGCCGGTCTGGCTCGGGCGGGACAGCGCCGAGATCGACGAGTGCCAGCGCCACGAGTCGCTGCTCAACGTCGCCTTCGGGGACGGCCCGGGCTGGGCGCTGCTCTGCCCCTACGACAGCGGCGCCCTCCCCGATCCTGTCCTTGCGGCCACCCTCCACAGTCATCCCCATATCGCCGGCGAGAACGGTGACGGCTCGCCGAGCCCGGCTTGGGGTGAGAACGATTGCCCCGACCCCTTCGCCGGCGAGGTCCCGGCTCGCCCCGGCGACGCGCCGGAAATCCGCTACGACGTCGCCGCCCTGCACGAGCTGCGCGGCTTCGCCGCCCGTGCCGCCGCCGAGGCGGGCCTCTCAGACCAGCGCGCCGAAGACCTGATCTTTGCGGCCAGCGAGCTGGCCGCAAACAGCGTCGTCCATGGCGGCGGCAGCGGCTGCGCCAGCGCCTGGCGTGAATCTGGGGCGCTGCTGTTCGAGACCCGCGATCACGGCCGGATCGAGGAGCCCTTGGTTGGTCGCGTCCGCCCCGACCCGACCCAGCCCAAAGGGCGCGGCCTGTGGATGGCCAACCAGCTCTGCGACCTGGTTCAGATTCGCTCTTCGGACGCTGGCACCGCGGTCCGGCTCCGCGTCGCGCTCGACTGAGGCTCACCCGCTGGCCTCACCGCGAGGACGACAATGTCGTCGCGGAGGCCATCGCCGCTGCGCTCGAGGGCGTCCTCGCGTAGGGCCGCGGTCAGTACGTCGAGCTCGGCCGCAGCGAATTCGGCCGCAATCTCCCCCAGTGCCTCGGGACCGCGGTGCTGGGCGACCGGCCCCGCCTCGTGCCAGCCGTCGGTGCAGAGGACCAGCGTCTCGCCCGCCCCGATCGTCGTTTCGTGGCTTTGCGGCGGTGCCTCGGGCCAGGCGCCGAGCACCGAGCCGCCGCCGAACTGCGTCGTACCGGCCTCGCTGAGATGGACCGCGGGCGGGTGACCGGCACAGGCCAGGGCCACCTTCCAGCCACCCTCACTCTCGTCGCTGCGCATCCGGATCAGCAGCGCCGTCGCGAAATCGTTCAGCCCCGTTCCCTCCAGGAGCATCTCGTTGACCCGGTTGAGGACCTCCTCCGGCTCGTCGACCTCGCGGATCAGGCCGCGCACGGCGTGGCGCACCGCGACCGAGACGCCAGCGGCGGCGCTGCCCTTGCCGGCGACGTCGCCGATCAGGATCCAGCAGCCGTCCGCGGTCGGCAGCACGTCGTAGACGTCGCCGCCGATTTCAATCCCCTCGCCCGCGGCCTCGAAGAAGACCGAGATCTCGAGCCCGGGAACCTCGGCGGGCTGCGGCGGCCGCAGCCCGCGCTGCAGGTCGCGGGCGATCGAGTCGCGCTCGCGAAACAGCCGGGCGTTGTCGAGCGCCATCGCGGCCCGATCGCCGAGCTCGGCGAGGAACTCGAGGTCGGTCTCGTCGTAGCGCTGGTTGCCGCGGGCGTGCAGGAAGGAGAGGGCGCCGAGGGTGCGGCCGCGGGCGCGGAGCGGCACGACCGCCGCCGAGCTGTAGCCAGCCTCCTCCATCAGCTGCCGGTGCTCCTCGCTCTGGACGACCTGGTCGACGACCACCGGCGCTTTGAGGTCGCGCCAGATCATCGGCCGGCCTGCGCGCAGGACCGCCGCCGCGGGATGCTCGCCGGCTGGGTCGAGCGGCGAACCGCGCCGCAGTTCCTCCAGCGTCGCCGCCACCCGCGGTTCTGCCGCGGCGACGACGCTGTCGCCCAGCCAGCCGTCCTTGCGAACGAAGTCGATCACGCAGACCTCGGCCAAATCGGGAATCGCGGAGTGGACGATGTTGCGGGCCGTTTCGGCCGGGTCCAGCGAGGAGTCGAAGTCCCTGCTGGCGCCGGCGAGGAAGGCCTGGGCGCGGCGGCGGCGCACCTCAGTAGTGATGTCGCGGGCCACGACTGAGGCGCCGATCACACCCAGCGCCGGGTCCTTGATCCGCGAAACGGTAAGAGAGACGTCGATCCCCGCCCCGTCCTTGCGGATCCGCTGCGTCTCGTAGGTCTTCAGGTCCTCGCCCCGACGCACGCGGTCGAGAATCTCGCGCTCCTCGTGTTTGAGCTCGTCGGGCATGACGAAGGCGATGTGGCGGCCGATCGCCTCCTCGGCGCTGTAGCCGTAGAGACGTTCGGCGGCGGGGTTCCAGGAGGTGATCACCCCCTCGAGGTCCTTGCTGATGACCGCGTCCTGGGTGCCTCTGACCACCTGCGCCAGGTGGTTGCGCGCCCGCTCGGCCCGCCCCCGCTCGCGGCGGCGGGCGATGAAGGTCGCGAGCTGGTCGGAGAAAGCACCCAGCAGCGCCAGAAGTTCCTCGGAGGGTGGGCTGAAGGCGCGGGCGTGGAACTCGGCGACGGCGAGGACTCCCTCCGGTCGGCCGACCGGGACCGGGATCGCCAGCGCCGCGCTCAGGCCGAGCTCACCGGCGGTTGGCCCGCGCGGGTAGAGCGGGCTGCGGGTGAAATCGGGAGCCCAGGCGATCTCGCCCTCCGCCCAGGCACGCCCGGGCAGTCCCTTGCCGGACTCGACGAGCAGCTCGCGGCTGTGGTGCCAGAGCGGCTCGGCGTCGAGATCGGCGACGCTCCAGCCGGAGACGAAGCGCAGGATCGGCTCGCCCTCGCCGGCCTCCCACAGCGCCCCGGCGTCCCAGCGCAGCAGGTGGGCGACCGTGAAGAGGAAGTCCGAGGCGACCTCGTCGAGGGTCTCAGCCTCGAGCAGCCGCGCCGCCAGCTGCCGTTGACTGCGCAGGTACCGCCGCAGCTCGAGTTCGCCCGGTCGCTCCACCTTTCAAAGCTACCCCAGGCCCACTTGCGGCGAGCAAGACGGTTGGTAGCTTCGCGGCATGAAACGAATCAACGTCGCCGCACCCGAGTTCGAGTACGACCCCGAGGACCCGGACGGCTTCCGCGCCGGCATGGCCCGGCTCGGCGAGGCGCTCGGCGCCAAGGAGTCCGGGATCAGCGTCTACGAGCTGGCGCCCGGTCAGGCGGTCTGCCCCTACCACTATGAGGTCGGCGAGGAGGAGTGGCTGCTGGTCCTCGCCGGCAACCCGACCCTGCGCCACCCGCAGGGCTCCGAACGGCTCGAGCCCTGGGACGTGGTCTGCTTCCCGCGCGGGTCCGAGGGCGCCCACGGAATCGGCAACGAGACCGAGCAGAGCGCCCGCCTGCTGATGTTCTCGACCGTCGTCGTCCCCACCGCGACCGTCTACCCCGACAGCGACAAGGTCGGGATCTGGACCGGCGACCCGCAGACCGACGTCCTCGTCAAGCGCGACAGCGCCGTCGGCTACTACGAGGGCGAGGGCTGAGCGCGGCGCCGGCCGCGGTCGCTCACTCGGGCTCGGGCAGCTCGATCAGGCGCCGCGCCGGCGCCCCCGGCCGCAGCTTCGTCGCGCCCTGCGGGCGCAGGCCGTCGAGCAGCAGTCCGAGGTAGCGCTTCCAGAGGTCCTCGCGCAGGTCCGGGTAGGGCAGTTCGCCGAGCGAGCCGGCGACGGCGATCAGGAAGACCAGGTCTTGGCCGGTGACGTCGCTGCGTACGGCCCCGGCGCGTTGGGCGCGGCGGACCAGCTCGCCGCAGAGGTCGAGCATGCGCTTGCGCTGCGGCGCCAGTTCCGCCGTGACTTCCCCCCAGATCTGATGATCGTCCTCGACGGGACCATCGTCAACGTCGCCCTGCCCTCGATTCAGGACGACCTCGGTTACTCGCAGGCCGATCTCGCCTGGGTGGTCAACGCCTACATGATCCCCTTCGGTGGCCTGCTGCTCCTGGCCGGGCGGATCGGCGACCTGGTCGGCCAGCGCCGCGTCTTCCTGATCGGCCTTACCGTCTTCACCGCCGCCTCGCTGCTCTGCGCGGTCTCGGTCAGCCAGGAGATGCTGGTCGGGGCGCGCTTCGTGCAGGGGATTGGCGGCGCCCTTTCCTCGGCGGTGATCCTGGGGATGATCGTGACGATGTTCCCGGAGCCGGGGAACCGGGCGAAAGCGATCGGCGTCTACGGCTTCGTCGCCTCGGCCGGTGGCTCGATCGGGCTGCTCACCGGCGGCGTCCTCACCGAGGCGATCAGCTGGCACTGGATCTTCATCATCAACCTGCCGATCGGGATCTTGGTCGCGTACCTGGCGCGGCGCTTCGTCCAGGCCCGCGAGGGGATCGGCCTCCACCACGGCGCCGACTTCCCCGGCGCCGCCTTGATCACGGCTTCGCTGATGATCGGCGTCTTCACGATCCTGCGGATCACCGAGTGGGGCTGGGTCGACACCCGCACCCTCGTGCTCAGCGCCGTCTCGGCGATCCTGCTGGCGATCTTCATCCACCGCCAGGCGACGATCGCCAACCCGTTGATGCCGCTGCGCCTTTTCCACTCGCGCAACGTCGTCGGCGCCAACGTCCTGCAGGCGCTGCTCGTCGCCGGCATGTTCGGCCTCTTCTTCCTCGGCGCCCTCTACATGCAGCGGGTGCTCGGCTACAGCGCCCTCGAGGTCGGCCTCGCCTTCCTGCCGACGACGGTGGTGATGGGGACGCTCTCGCTCGGCTTCTCGGAAAAACTGATCATGCGCTTCGGCCCACGGACGACCCTGATCCCGGGCGTCGTCGCCGTCGCCGTCGCCCTGCTGCTCTTCGCCCGCACCCCCGTCGACGGCAACTACCTGACCGACCTGTTGCCGCCGTTCCTGTTGATCGCGATCGGCATCGGCACCTCGTTCCCGTCGATCATGACTCTGGCGATGTCGGGGGCGACGCCGGCGGACTCCGGGCTCGCCTCGGGCCTGGTCAACACCAGCATGCAGGTCGGCGGCGCGATCGGCCTGGCGCTGCTGGCGACGCTCTCCACCGAACGGACCGACACCCTGCTCGGCGAAGGCGTCTCACAGGCCTCGGCGCTGACCTCCGGCTACCACCTCGCCTACTTCGTCGGCGCCGGCCTGGCGGCGATCGCGGTGGCTGTCGCGATCTTCGTCCTGCGGCCGATGCCGATGCCCTCGCACGGCGAGCCCGAGCCGGAGCCTGAGCACGAGGCCGGCCGCGAGCCCGCCTACTCCGACGCGGGCTGAGTCCTAATAGTCTGGGCTGATGGAACACGCCGTAGTCATCGGCGGCGGCACGATGGGCGCCGGAATCGCCTTCGCCCTCGCTCGCTCGGGCATCGAGACCGAGCTGGTCGAGGTGAGCGAGGAGCTCTCGCAGGCGGGGATTCGCCACGCCAGCGAGATGATCGACGAGGGCGTTGTGCGTGGCCGGCTGACCGCCGGCGACGCCGAAGCCTCGAAGCAGCGCCTTAGCGCTCGGGTCGGGATTGAGGCGGCGACCGCGCACCCGCGGGTTGTGATCGAGGCGGTGCCGGAGCGGATCGAGCTGAAGCGCGAGGTACTGGCCAGCGCCGAGTCCCTCGGCGCCGCTCTGCTCGCTTCCAACACCAGCGGGATCCCGATCGGCCAGCTCGCCGAGGCTCTCCAGGACCCCACTCGCTTCCTCGGCCTGCACTTCTTCAACCCGGTCCCGGCGATGGCGCTGGTCGAGGTCGTGCTCGGCGAGGCGACCTCGGAGGAGGCCGCGAAGGCGGCCACCGACCTCGTCGCCGAGATCGGCAAGGAGGCGATTCCCGTCGGCGACTCACCCGGCTTCGCCAGCACCCGGCTCGGCCTCGTCCTCGGCCTCGAGGCGATCCGCATGGTCGAAGCCGGCGTCGCCGAGCCGGCCGACGTCGACCGCGCGATGGTGCTCGGCTACCGCCACCCGGTCGGCCCGCTGCGCTTGACCGACATCGTCGGCCTCGACATCCGCCTCGACATCGCCCGCAACCTGCAGGCGGCCTACGGCGAGCGCTTCGCCCCGCCGCCGCTGCTGGAGCGGATGGTCTCCAAAGGGCAGCTCGGCAAAAAGTCCGGCCGCGGCTTCTTCGAGTGGGGCCTGCGAGCGAACTGACGCTAGGAAAGCGCTGTCGCGACTAAAGACCCGCCCCCAGCGGCCGATGGGTCTTAATGCCGAAGCGCCCGGTCCAGCCCCCCAAGTCGTCGGTTGCGTTCGCCGAAGCGCCCGAGGAGCTCGGGCGGATGGGGCGGATCTCCGGCGTGCTCTGGATGGCCGCCGCAATCGTCGGCCTCGGCGCCACCTTCCTGCCGGGCGCCTCCCACGTCGGCAGCGGCTGGGTGGTTGCAATGAGCGTTCTGGTCTTCCTCTATGGCCTCGCCAGCGTTACCGGCACGATTCCCTGGGAACGCGCTTCGCTGAACACGCTGGCGCTCGGCATGGTCTTCACCGTCCCGGTCGTCGGCGTCGCCCTCTACGCCACCGGTGGTTCGCTCAGCTACATCGAGCCGCTGCTGGTCTGCTCGCTGCTCTACGCGGCCTTCTTCTTCCCGGCGCGCTGGGCCTGGCCGCTCTCGATCGAGCTGGTCGCGGTCGCGGGCACGCCGCTGCTCTATGACAGCCAGGCGATCGAGAACGCCTATCTGCCGCGCTACATCGCCCTGGTGGTTGGTTTCCTCGCCGCGACCTGGGTGATGATCGGGCTCAAACGCCGCCTGGTCGACGCTGAGGTGCGCCAGCGCGACATCGCCAACCGCGACCCGCTCACCGGCATCGGCAACCGCCGCGCATTCGACGCCACCCTCCACGCCGAGCTGGCCGCCCGTACCCGGCCGCGTGGCGGTCGCCGCGAGGCCGACGAGAGCCCGCTGGCGTTGCTGATCTTCGACCTCGACGACTTCAAGGGAATCAACGACCGCTACGGCCACCAGGTCGGCGACGCGGTGCTGCGCGACGCCGCGACCCGCGCTCACTCGATGCTGCGCTCGACCGACACCTTGGCGCGGATCGGCGGCGACGAGTTCGCTGTCATCGCCCCTGGCGCCGAGGGCGAGAACGCGCGCCGGATCGCCGAGGCGGTCCGCACCGCTGTCGGCGCCCACGACCCGGCCACGCCGGGGCCGGCCTCCAGCGCCTCGATCGGGTGGGCGGTCTTCCCGCAGGACGGTGAGGACTTCGAGACCCTCATGCACTGCGCCGACCAGCGCATGCTGCAGCTGAAGGCGGGGCGATCCGACGACGCCGAGCGCCTGCGTGGACCGCTCGCTCTAGCGTTCGAGCGAGGCCGACTCGAGGACGCCGAGCAGCTGCGTCACGCGGCAGACCAGTAGCCGCTCCTCGTCGATCTCGACCCAGGCCCCGGCGGCGGCCGGGAAGACCACGTGGTCGCCGGGCGCGACCGGCATCTCCACCCCGGCCTGCGCCCACCAGTCGAGTCCGGGACCGACCGCGAGGACGATGCCCTGCTCGGGCGGCAGCTCGTGCGTGCCCGGCGGCACCACCAGCCCCGAGCGCCGCACCCGGTCCTGGTCGAGCTCCTTGATCACGATCTGGTCGAAGAGCGGCCGCAACTGGTGGCGGACGGACTCGGTCGGGTCGGGTATCTGCGCGGTGCCCATCGCCTAAGTTTGCCGGATGTCGACGCTGGCCTCCGGGTCCCCCCCGCCAGCTCGACGCCGCTGCCCTCGCCCTCGGCGCCCTCGGCATCGTCTTCGGGGTGATCTCGCTCGTCTTCTGGTCGATCACGCTGATCGTCTCGATCGAGTTCGTCCTCTTCATCATGCGCGCCGACAACGACGGCGAGGGCGGGATCATGGCCTTGATCGCGCGGGCTCGGCCGCATCGTCGCCGACCCGGCGATCGTCAAGGCGCTCTTGCCGACCTACGGAGTCGAGTTCTTCATCGACCCCCCGGCATCGCCTTCATCTCCCTCGGCGCGATCGTCCTCACCATCACCGGCGCCGAGGCGCTCTACGCCAGGCTTCGGCTGCTGGCCGCAGATGCCGATCGGCTTCGGCGACGTGCCTTACTTGCGCTCGACCCAGCAGCGGCTCAACGCGATGCTGGCCCAGCAGGCCGCCGCCCACGGCGCCACGCTGGTCGCCGCGGTGAACTAACGCTCGCCCCCGGGGAGATCACTGGTGGGCCCTGGCGGCCAGGTCCTGCCAGCTCTCCCAGTTGGCGATCCGGCCGGCGTACTCCTCGCGCATCATCCCCAGCGCCCACTCGCCAAAGAAGGCGCGCAGCGGCGGTTCCTCGGCGTCGACCAGCTCGAGGATCGCCGCGCTGGTTGCGGTCGGCTCGCCGCGCTGGCTGCGCACGCTGCTTTGCGTTCGCGCTACGCGGATCGGGTCGTACTGCGGCATCGGCTCGGCCTGGACCGAAGAGGGGCCGGCCCAGTCGGTGGTGTAGCCGATCGGCTCGATCAGGGTGACGTGGACCCCGAAGGGGGCGACCTCGGCCGCCAGCGACTGGCTGAATCCCTCCAGCGCCCACTTCGAGGCGTGGTAGAGGCCGAGGCCCGCGAACGCCTGGACACCGCCGATCGAGGAGACCTGGACGATGTGCCCCGAGCCCTGCTCGCGCAGCTGGGGGAGCGCGGCCTTGGTCACCCAGAGGGCGCCGAAGAGGTTGGTCTCGATCTGCGCTCGCGCCTGCTCCTCGCTGACCTCCTCGATCGTCCCGAAGAGTCCGTAGCCGGCGTTGTTGACGACGACGTCGAGGTGGTCGAAGCGCTCCTGGGCCTGGGCGACCGCGGCGTCGACAGCCGGCTTGTCGGTGACGTCGAGCGCGAGCGGCAGGACCGCGTCTCCGTGCTCCTCGACCAGCTCGCCGAGGGTGTCGCTGTCGCGCGCGGTCGCGGCGACCCGGTCCCCGCGCTCCAGCGCCGCCTCGGCCCAGATCCGGCCAAAGCCCTTGGAGGTGCCGGTGATGAACCAAACCTTCGACTCGCCAGCGCTCATACGAGCTCCTTTCAGTGGGGCCTCCGATTCTCACAGGCGACCGGACTCGGCCTTCCGACTTTCACCCCACTGGGGTGTGGTCAAAGTCGGATGCGCGTCATATTCCAGCGATGCGGATCGTCAGCCTCGTCCCCTCGGCTACCGAGATGCTCTTCGCCCTCGGTCTCGGCGAGAGCGTCGTCGGGGTCACCCACGAGTGCGACTACCCGCCCGCGGCGGCCCGGCTGCCGCAGCTGACCGCGACGGTCCTGCCCGAGGGGCTGAGCGCCGGCGAGATCGACGCCGCGGTCAAGCAGGTGGTCGGCGAAGGGAAGGCGCTCTACAGCCTCGACGAGGAGGCGCTGGCCCGACTGGCCCCGGACCTGATCGTCACCCAGGCCGTCTGCGACGTCTGCGCGGTTTCCTTCGAGGAGGTGGTCGCGATCGCGGCGCGGCTGCCCGGACCGCCGCCGGTCCTGCAGCAGGATCCGAGCACGCTCGGCGAGGTGCTCGATGACGTCACCCGGCTCGCCGAGGCGGCCGGGATCGCCTCTCGCGGGCTCGAGCTCCGCGCCGAGCTCGTGCGCCGGTTGGATGCGGTCCGCGCCGCCGTCGCCGGCACCGCGCGCCCGCGGACCGTCGCCCTCGAGTGGCTCGACCCACCTTTCGTCGGCGGCCACTGGATCCCGGAGATGATCGCGATCGCCGGCGGCGAGGACGTCGCCGGCACCGCCGCCGCCAAGTCGCCGCAGGTGACCTGGGACCGCCTCGCCGAGCTCGAGCCCGAGCTGGTCGTGGCGATGCCCTGCGGTTGGTACGTCGAGGCCTCGCGCGCGCAGGCAGTGGAGCACTGGGACCGGATCGCGGCGCTGGGGGCGGAGCGGGTCTTCGCCGTCGACGCTGCCTCGACCTACTCGCGGCCGGGGCCACGGCTGGTCGAGGGCACCGAGCTGCTCGCCCATCTCCTGCACCCCGACCGGGTTGAGCCACCGGCGACGATCTCGTTCGCTGATCTGAACTCGTCGCGTCCTCCTAGCTAGAGGTCGAATTCGCGCTCGTAGAAGAGCATCGCCGGTCCCTCCGGCATCCTGCGCCGCCGCCATCGTCGCCTCCAACAGAGCCCGCCCGATCCCTCGCCCCCGCATCGTCGGCACCACGTAGAGCTCCTGCAGGTGCGCTTCCGGCAGCCCGGTCCAGATCGCCGTCCGCAGCCGCAGCACGGCGATCCCGTCCGGCCCCTCGCCGGCGAGCAGCGCCGTCGCCTCACCGTCCCGCAGCAGCTTCGCGACGTGCCCGCTCAGCGCCGCGACCCCTGGCGTCGGTTCCCCGAACTCAGCGTTGAAGTCATGCAGCAGGCGGGCCGCGGCGCCGGCGTCCTCGACGCCGGCGCGACGGATCTCGATCGCGTCCCCTCCCATCGTTTCTTGGGCAGCGCGCCTCAGACGAAGCGTTTGACGAAGTTCAGCGCTGTGTCGCAGACCTCGCGCCAGCCGCTGTCGATCGTCAGCGAGTGGCCGCGGTTCGGGATTTTGACGATCTCGGTCACGCCCTCGTTGCGACTCTGTTTCTTGAACGAGGCGTTGGCGATCGCCCACGGCACCGTGTGGTCCTTCTCACCGTCGATGATCAGCAGCGGCCCGCGCTCGGGGTTCTTGGTGTCCGCCTTCGCCTCGGTCAGGGGATTCAGGTTCGCGTTCGCCATCTGCATCAGCGCCACTCCCGGCGCCGCCACGTGGTAGGTCTCGTAGAGCTCCTTTGCCTCCTCGTCGGTCAGCGCATTCGCCCACCCGTACTTGAACTGGTCCAAAGTGAGGGTCACCGCGCGCCCCTTGTTGAGAGGGTTGGCGAGCACCGGTTTCGCCGACTTCAAGGCCGAGATCGGCAGCGGCAGAACACCGCGGAAGGGGCCGGGATCGATCGCGACCGTGGCCGCGGAGAGTCCGCGGCCGGCGATGATCTGCGCCAGCAGGCCCCCGGTCGAGTGACCCATGACCGCCGACTTCTTGGTCAGCTTCCCGATCACCTCGGCGGTGTGGTCGGCGATCTGCCCAATCGTCTTCTTGGCGAAGACGTCCGGGTTCGCCCGCGCCTCCTCGACCGTCGCCGGGTCGTCGGGCCAAGTCGGCGCCACCGCCGCGTAGCCCGCCTCCTCGAAGACCCCCGCCCAGTTGTCCCAGCTGCTCGGCAGCAGCCAGAGGCCGTGGATGAAGACGACCGGCGTCCTCCCGCTCGCGTTCGCTTTCTCGATCTGCTCGTTCTCGTAACCGGTGATCGTCGCCATCGCCGTGCCTTCCTCGTCGCGCCTGTGGGGGGCGCAAATCATCGCAGCACGCCAAATTCCGCTCGACTTAGTCTTCCGCCATGGCCGACGAGCTGCTCGAGCGAGATCAGGAGCTGGGGACGGTCGAGACGCGTCGGCTCGCGGCCAGCGCCGGGATGGATCTGCTCGGCGCCCGCAGCAGCGAGCTCGAGCGCGAGTTCCCCTACGGCGTCGTCCGCCAGCTCTTCGAGCCACTGTTGGCCGACCCCGGCGATCGCGAGCGGCTGCTGGCGGCGCCCTCGCCCGCTCGGAGATCCTCCGCCCCGAGCCGCCCGTCGCCTTTGTCCACCCGTTGGTCCGCGAAGCGATCTACCAGGACCTCTCGGCCGGCGAGCGCGAGCTCCACCACGAGCGCGCCGCCCGCGGCCTTGCCGCCGCGGGCGCCGAACCCGAGCAGGGCCGCGCCCGCGTCCTCTTCGAGCTCGGTTCGGCCGAGGCGCTCACCTCGGGGCCCGACGCGATCGAGCACCTGCGCGAGGCGCGTGTGGGGCTCGAGGACGAGGCCAGCCGCGCGGTCGCCGCCAGCATCCTCACCCGCAACCTGATGATCGCCGGCTCCCCGTCGGCCGCCCTGCTCGAGGAGGAGCTGGAGCTGGCCCGCGCCTACGGCGCCCCGGGGACCCTGGGACGGGTGCTGCGCGAGCTGGGGACGGCCGAACGCGAGGACGGCCTGGCGCGGCTGGAAGAGGCGGTCTCGGTTCTCGAGGGCTCGAGCGCCCGCCTCGAGCTGGCCAAGGCGCTGGCCGCGCACGGGGCCGCCCTGCGCCTCGCCCGCCGCCCCAAGGAGGCGCGCGAGCCGTTGCGCCGCGCGCTGGAGCTGGCAGAGGCCTGCCGCGCCGCGCCGCTGCAGTCCCACGTCCGCTCCGAGCTGCAGGCCGCCGGCGTCCGCCCCCGCACCTCCGCCCTCTCAGGAGTCGAGGCGCTGACCGCCAGCGAGCGCCGGGTCGCCGACCTCGCCGCGGGCGGCGGCACCAACCGCGACATCGCCCAGGAGCTCTTCGTCACCCCGAAGACCGTCGAGGTCCACCTCAGCAACACCTACCGCAAGCTCGGCATCAGCTCCCGCCGCCAGCTGCCCGAGGTCCTCGCGACCGTAGGATGAGGGGGTGCAGCCGCAGCAGAGCAAGCCGGTCAACTGGCGCGCATGGATCCTCGGCGCCGTTGTCGTCCTCGTCCTCGTCATCGCCCTCCAGAACTCCCAGCAGGTCAGCGTCGAGGTCCTCACCGCCAGCTTCAACGCGCCGCTGATCGTCGTCCTCCTGATCGCCGTCGGCGTCGGCGCCCTGATCGGCTACGCGGCCCCGATCCTGCTCCGCCACCGGCGCTCGGAGAAGCTGCAGGAGAAGGGGCTCAAAGAGAAGAACTGAGTCCGCCCTGTCTTAGCGCTCCGCCCTTGCCAAACGGAGCGCTAAGACAGGGCGGGCTCCACCTGCCCGAAGATCTCGGCCGAGGGGATTCCGATCACCTCGCCCTGGAAGCGCTTGCGGGTCCCGTAGACCACCCAGGTCGTGTCGATTTCGCCGATCTCCAGGTCGAGCCGCAGCTCGTCGGGATGCAGCGCCAGGTGCTCGAGGTGGGTCAGCCCCGCGTCGTAGCGCCCTTCCAGCAGCTCTTCGGCGACGATCGGCTTCGACTGCACGTCGATGATCTCCTCCCACTCGCCGGCGTCGATATACCCCGCGGTCGCAGGTACGAGGCCGAGCGTCCTGGGTCGCTCGACCTCGCGGCGGCTCAGCACCGCCAAAGCCTTGGTCGGGTAGATGAAGGTGTCGACGACGAAGACCTCGCGCCAGTGCTTCTCGGTGATCCTGTGGACCAGTGGGTGGGCGCTGCACTGGACCAAGAAGGCGTTCTGCCGCCCGCGAATCATCTCCAGGCCATCGAAGAAGTCACCGATGAAATCGAACGCGTAGTCCTCGACTCCCTGGAACTCCATGTAGCGCACGCACGCCCGCTCGTGACAGGTGCCGGTCGGCCCCAGCGTCACCAGCGTCGTCGTCGAGTTCTCCGCTCCTCCCATGCATGGACGAGGCTAATCGACTAAACAAAAAAGTCAACGTTGATTTAAGCTACCTGACCAGGGTTACGCGATGAGCATCCTCTCCAAGGAGATTCCGCAGGACTGGTACGCGACGGCGTTCGACGGCGCCACCGCCGACATGGCCTGGACCGAGCGCACCGAGTCCGAAGTCAACCGCGCCCTGAAGATGCTCCGTCCCAAGGGCGGCGAGCGCGTCCTCGACCTCGCCTGCGGCTCCGGCCGCCACTCGATCGAGCTCGCCCGCCGTGGCTTCTCGGTCGTCGGCGCCGACATCTCACCGGACCTGATCGAGATCGCCAATCGCGACGCCGCCGCCGAGCCGGACCTTGATGCCTCCTTCGTCGAAGCGGACCTCCGCGAACTCGACCTCGAGGCCGAGTTCGACATCGTCCTCAACCTCAACGACGGCGCCATCGGCTACTTCGAGACCGAGGAGGAGAACCGCCGCACCTTCGAGGTGCTCTCCCGCGCTCTGCGCCCCGGCGGCCGCAACCTGATCCAGCTCCCCAACGTCCTCTACGCCAAGGAGAATCTCCCCCAGCGCTCCTGGATCCCCAGTTCGACCATGGTCGAACTCGTCGAGCACCGCTGGAACAAGAGCGACAACTACATGGAAGGCATCATGATCGCCGCCCGCTTCGGCGAGGTGCTCGAGGGCCTGAAGGGCCTCGAGTTCCGCCAGCGCCTCTACACCGTCGACGAGCTGCGCGAGATCTACGCCTCCGTCGGCATGGAGCTGACCGACGTCTTCCACGGCAGCGGCAAGCGCCGCGACCCGACCTCCAGCCAGTTCGAGGTCTTTGTCGAGGCACGCAAAGCCTAGCCAGCTCGCCGCTTTACGTGAGGAGGCCCCGCCCCGTCAGCGCTTGAATCCTTTTTGCTCCAAGCCGTCTGACTGCTATAAACAAATCTTGTTGACCGACGTCCAGGTCAGAGGGAAGGGGAATACCGAGTGCGAGCTGGTGCGGGAGTGCGAGCGGGAGCCCATGCGTTGTCCGTCCTCGCGGTTCCCCTGAATGCCCAGGTTCTCCAGGCCCTCGCGGAGGAGCCGAGGTCCCTTGTCGATCTCCGCCGCGCCGCCGGCTCGCCACCGCAGACGACGATGCGCGGCCACCTCCGCGCGCTCACCGAGGCCGGGATCGTTGCTCGCCGCCGCCAGCCCGAATTCCCCGGCTCCGTCGACCTCGAGCTCGCCAAGCCCGGGCGCGACCTGCTCGCCGTCTCTCGCGTCCTCGGCGGCTGGCTCCTGCAGGCCCCCGACGGGCCGCTGCAGCTCGGCACCCCCGCCGCCAAGAGCGCGGTCAAAGCCCTCGTCGACGGCTGGTCCTCCGGCATCGTCCGCGTCCTCGCCGCCAAACCGCACGCCCTCACCGAGCTCAGCCGCGTGATCACCAACCTCAGCTATCCGTCCCTGGAGCGCCGCCTCGGCGCGATGCGCCTGGCCGGGCTGATCGAGCCCTGCCCGGGCAACGGCCGCGGCACGCCCCACCGCGTCACCGACTGGCTCCGCCTCGCGATCGGCCCGCTGGCGATCGCGGCGCGCTGGGAGCGCCAGCATCTCCCGGGCCAGACGGCCCCGATCCGTCGCCTCGACGTCGAGTCGGCCTTCCTCCTCGTCCTGCCGCTGCTATCCCCGCCGAGCGAGCAGAGCGGCGAATGCCGCCTCGCCGTCGAGATGCGCACCCCCGAGGGTGAGCTGCGCCTCGCCGGCGTGATGGCCCGCGTCCGCGACGGCGAGGTCTCCTGCGTCGCCCGCCTCCAGGGCAACGCCACCGCCTGGGTTTCCGGCTCCGCAGCCGCATGGCTGCGCGCCGTGCTTGAGGACGACAAGCACGGACTGGAGACCGGAGGCGACTGCGACCTTGCCCTCGCGCTCCTCGACGGCTTCCACGGCGAGCTCAGGCGCGCCCGCCAGCGCGCCTGAGCGCACTGCCTCCTCGCCACAGCCTTACCTTGACAGGGACATTCGCGTTCCGATACTTTCGCTCGGCCTGGGAGGGAACCCGGGTGTCCAAAAGGGGGATTTTCGCCTTCCGGCGACCGCCCCGAGAAGTCGAAATTCCAACAGGGAGGGAACAATGTTCTCGCGTATCCGAGACAAGATGGGCACGGCCGGCTTGATCGTGGCGGTGGTGGCGCTCGTCGCCGCACTCGGCGGAGGGGCCTACGCCGCCGGCCTCACCGGCCAGGAGAAGAGCCTGATCAAGAAGGAATCGAAGAAGTTCTCCAAGCAGTTCTCCAAGCAGTTCGCCGAAGCTGGCCCGAAGGGTGACCCGGGCGCGCCGGGCGCAGCGGGCGGCATCGGACCGGTTGGACCTGTCGGTCCGAGCGGCCCCGAAGGCTCCGAAGGCCCGATCGGCCCCGAAGGCCCCGACGGCCCGACCGGCCCCGAAGGCCCGACCGGCCCGACCGGCAACATCGGTCCCACCCTGATGGGAAACGTGACCGAGACCGGCTCGTGGTCGTTCGGCCAGACCGTGACCGGCTCGACGTTTGCCGACGTCCACGTTTCCTTCAGCATCCCGCTCGCCGCGGCCCTGCCCGCAGCGAACGTTCACTTCATCAACACCGCGGGTCAAGAGTTGATTCTCAACGAGTTGTTCGTAGTCGTGCCGACGGCACAGGCCAACTGCCTCGGCGACGCGGCGGAACCAGAAGCGAACTCCGGTCACCTCTGCGTTTATCAGAGCTTCCTGAACGCCGGAGTGATGATGGCCTCGCAGTTCATCTACAGCCCCGGCGTCAGCGAACTTGTCAATCCGGCGTCGGCCAGCGCGGGTGTCTCGGGTGCTCGCCTCCATTTCATCCTCGAAGGGGCCTCGAAAGCAGGCTGGGGCTCCTGGGCGGTCACCGGCTAGCGCCGGACCTTAGAGAATAGTTGTGAAGCCGGCCCGGAGGCAACTCCGGGCCGGCTTTCGTTTGGGTGGGGCTAAACCAGCCCTTCCCCGGCTTGCCGCGCCATATGGCCCATGCGCCGACCCATGACGCGCGCGCATTCCTGCACTCGCTGTTTGGCGCGCTCGAAAAAAGGTGTTACGTGGGTTTCCAGGGATTTCACTGTCCAGCCCGCCTCCTGCCCGGCAAGGACGAGCGCCGATGGTTCGAGATCACTTGATCGCTTTTCGGCCACCGGATACCCATTGGTCGCCTCCTCGGGATGGAGGCGCGCCGGTCGGGGATCTCCCGGTCGGCCTATCAAGGAGAAAGGAACAAAATGATTCGCAATCTCAAGGTTCTGGGGCTCGCCGCGATGGCGGTCCTGGCGATCGGCGCGGTCGGTGCTTCGGCAGCCTCCGCGGCCAACTTTACAGCCGCGGAATATCCGGCGATCGGTAGCGGGGCCCAGAGTGTTGAACACGAATTCAACGCCGCCGGCGTCGAAGTCAACTGCTCTACGGCCAAATTCGCCAGCACGCTCAATAGTGCGTCGGAAACCCTTACAATCGCGCCAACCTATAGCGGGTGTAAAGGGTTCTTCGGCGTATCGGCGACCGTGACAGGTTTTGGTGCAGAAGCCTGTGACTACACGTTCCACAGCAACGGTGAAGTCGACCTCGACTGCGCGGAAGGCACCGAAGTCACAATCGAGTCGAGTCCGTGCACCGTTCACATCCCAGGCCAGACCGGCCTGAGCAGCAACACGTTCACAAACAACACGCCCAGTGCGGGCAAGGTGACCGTCGACACGGAAGTCAGCGGAATCCACGGGGTCATGACAAGGAATAACTTCCTTTGCCCGGGCACCGCCGGTACATTCACCAACGGCACCTACACTGGTACGACCGTGATGGAAGCCAAAAATGGAGAAGGCGGAGCGGTCAGCATTGACGTCGGCTAGTCCAGGGTTGGTGTAATCGGTTAGTTCGCATATGGCACCGCGCCCGACTTCTTGGGTGCGGTGCCGTTTCCTTGACAAGGCCGTTTAAGTACCCTAATGTGCCTGCTCTGCCGTCAGCATCAGGGAGAGGGACATAGGTCGGCAGATCAACAGGGACAGCGAGAAGGGCAGGGACGGGAGTGAAGGCACAGGCATTGCGGATGCAAGCGCGATCGGCGAGCGTGTTTGGTATGGGTGCCTTCGCGGTTGCCGCAGTTGCGGTCCTGTTACTGCTCATGCCTTCGATCGCCGCTGCCGCCCCCCCGCCGAACCTCTGGAAAGCGGGCGAAGAGGGTCCCGGGGCGGGCCAGACCTTCCTGCCGCGCGGCATCGCCGCCAGCCCAAACGTCCCCGGCACCGTCTACGTCGCCGACCAGAGCAACCACCGGATCAGCCTGTTCAGCGCCTGGGGCCAGTTCATCGAGGCCTGGGGCTGGGGAGTTCGAGACGGCAGCTCCGAATTCCAGATCTGCGATTCGGAAACGGGTTGCGTGAGCGGGCTCGAAGGGGAAGCCCCCGGTGCGTTCAAGAGCCCACAGGGGATCGTGGTTGATTCCAGCGGGAACGTCTTCGTAGTCGACCGGCGCAACTACCGCGTGCAGAAGTTCGACTCCGAAGGCAACTTCCTGCTGATGTTCGGCGGTGGTGTGAACCAGGGCCCGACCAACCCGGGCAACCTCTGCACCGCCCAGAACCTGAGTGAAGGCGACACCTGCGGCGCCGGCAGCATCGGTGGCGCTCCCGGCGAGTTCGGCGCCTGGCCGGTGGGCAGCGTCATCGCCCTCGACCCCGCCGGCAACGTCTCGGTCGGCGACGACGAACGGATCGAGAAGTTCACCCCCGGCGGGGCCTTCATCGAATTGATCGAACCGTCGGCGCTGGCCGGCAAAGGCTTTGTGCAGTCGCTGGCCCAGGACGCCAGCGGCAACTACTACGTGGCGATAGCGAAAGACCCGTTCTCTTCGGAGAACAATGTCCAGAAGGTATCGCCCGGCGGCGCCAGCGTCTGCACGATGAGCGTGCAGAACCCGAGGGCGATCGGCGTGGATGAGAGCGACACGGTGTATGTGGCCAGGGAAGAGGGCAGCTTCGATCAAGATGTCACCGTCGAACGCTTCGACTCCGGCTGCGCCAACCTCGAAGACCCCATCGGCGCGGGCCAGCTCGACAGCACCACCGGGATCGGCTTCGGCGCGGCCTGTCACAGCTCCGGCACTAATATCTACCTCACCAACGCGTACCTCGGCAACAGCTTCATCCGCGCCTTCGGCCCGGCCCCCGACAACGACGTCGACTGCCCGCCGCCGCAGCGCCCACCTCTGATCAGCGCCCAGTTCGCGACCAAGGTCGACGCCTCCAGCGCGATCCTCAAGGCCGAGATCAACCCGCGCTTTTGGAAAGACACCTCCTACTTCGTCGAATACGGCCTCGGCGAGTGCAAAGCCGAAGAATGCGACCAGCTCGCAAACTCCCCCGGCGTGCAGCTGGGAGCGGGGATCGTCGACGAAGTCAAGACCACCGCCGCGGTGCCGCTGCCGAACCTCGAGCCCGGCACCACCTACCACTACCGCTTCGTCGCCGAGAGCTCGGGCGGCGGCCCGGCCTACGGGATCGACCCCGACGGTCCCGTGGGCGGCGAAGAGGCGACTTTCGAAGGCGGCCTGGAAGGCACCTTCACGACGATGGCCGCCCCGCCCAGCCAGGCCGACGGCTGCGCCAACGCGGCCTTGCGCGAGGGCCCCGGCGCCAACCTGGCCGACTGCCGCGCCTACGAGATGGTCTCCCCGGTCGACAAAGAAGGCGGTGAGATCATCGCGCTGACCAATGACTTCGGCTTGCTGGCCCGCCGCGACCGCGCCGCCGCCGGGGGGGAGGCGATGACCTACTCCAGCTACCGCGCCTTCGCCGACCCCGCCTCCGCCCCCTACATGTCGCAGTACCTGGCCGAGCGCACGGAGGCGGGTTGGTCCAACCGCTCGATCTCGCCGCCGCGCGACGGGCCGATGCTGACCCCGAACGGCCTCGATACCCAATACATCTTCTTCTCGGAGGACCTCTCCCAAGGCTGGCTGATCCAGGACGCCGAACCGGTGCTGGCGAGCGGCGGCGTCCCCGGCTTCATCAACGCCTACCGGCGCGAGAACGCCAGCGACAGCTACGTGGCGCTCAGCACCGAGGTGCCGGTGAACACGGAATCGGAGCGCTACGTGCTGGAAATCCTCGGCGCCTCGGACGACGGCTCCCACGCCGTGTTCGCGACCAACGACTACCTGCCAGGGGGGGCGAGCGAAGGGGTGACCCAGATCTACGACTCGGTGAACGGCGCGCTGAGCCCGGTCTGCATCCTGCCGAACGGGACGCGCAGTCCGCAGCCATGCACGCTGGGGACTGCCCGGGGCAGCATCCTCAACCAGGCGAAAGTCGTCGACCACGCGATCTCCGAAGATGGCTCGCTGATCTACTGGACCGCCAACGACCTGGGCCCCGGCCGCCTCTACCTGCGAGTCGACGGAGAAGAAACCCTGGCGGTCTCAGACCTGGTCAGCCCGGGCGCCGCCGCGCAGTTCTGGACGGCGGCGGCGGACGGCTCGAAGGCGATCTTCAGCATCGGGCCCAAACTCTACGAATACGACCTGGCGAGCGAGTCGGTGGAAGAGATCGCCGGCGGGCTGATCGGGGTGGCGGGAGCCAGCGAGGACGCCTCACGGGTCTACCTGGCCTCCGAAGAGGTCCTCGACGAAGGGGCGCAGGCCGGCAAAGGCAACCTCTACCTCTACGAAGCGGGGGAAGCACCGAGCTTCGAGCTGGCGGCGACCTTGGCGGACAGCGATGCGGGGGGGAGTACCCTCTCCCCGGTCGCGGCGCTCTCCCGCCTCAAGGTCTCCCGCGTCACCCCCGACGGCAGCCACATCGTCTTCATGTCGCAGGCACCGCTGACCGGCGCCGACAACCTCGACGCAAACAGCGGCGAAGCCGACGCCGAGGTCTTCCGCTTCGACGCCGCCGAGGACCGCCTCGCCTGCGTCTCCTGCAACCGCACCGGGGCGCGGCCGAGCGGGCGCGACGTCAAAGACGAGGTCAACATCAACGTCCCCTACTGGGCCGCCGCCCAGATCCCGATCGCCGAGGGCCAGACCTACACCTCGCGGATCCTCTCCGCCGACGGCAACCGCGTCTTCTTCGAGAGCTTCCAGCCCCTGGTCCTGGCCGACAACAACGCCAAGCAGGACGTCTATGAGTGGCAGGAGGCCGGCGCCGGCAGCTGCGATGAAGCCGACCTCACCTACGACCCCGCCTCGGGCGGCTGCGTGAGCCTGATCTCAAGCGGCGAGAGCCCGCAGGACTCAGAACTGCTCGACGCCTCGGCCAGCGGCTCTGACGTCTTCTTCACCACCACCTCGAGCCTGGTCGCCCAGGACCCCGGCCTGATCGACGTCTACGACGCCCGCGCCGGCGGCGGCTTCCCGCCGCCCACGCCGCCGCCGCTGCAGTGCGAAGGGGAAGCCTGCCAGGCCGCCCCCCTGGTGCCGGAGATCCCGACCCCCTCCAGCTCGCTGTTCGTCGGCCCCGGCAACCCGCCGCTCGCCAAGGCGCCCAAGCGCTGCCCCAAGGGCACCCACAAGGCCAAGCGCAAGGGCAAGGTGCGCTGCGTGAAGAACAAGGGCAAAGGCGACAAGGCCAGGCAAAAGCGCGCCACCGGGAGGGCGGGCCGATGAGGGCGCGCACGCTCACCGCCTCCCTGCTCGGCGCCCTGGCGGCGACGGCGGTCCTCGCCGCCCCGGCCCCGGCCGCCTTCGAATTGAAAGACACCGGCCTCAGCTTCCGCGAAGCCGGCCCCGCCGGGGAGCCCGGCGAAGGCCCGCCGGCGATCGGCGCCGGCACCCACCCCTTCGAGGTGACCACCACCCTCGCGGTCTCCACCCGCGAAGAGGGCGGCAAAGAAGTGCCCGAAGCCCAGGCCAAGAACCTGACCGTGCAGCTGCCGGCCGGCTTCGTCGGCGCCCGCGACGCCGTTCCCTACTGCAGCGCCGCGGAGTTCGTCGACCGCGACGTCGGCCGCTCGGGCTGCCCGGACGCCAGCGCGGTGGGGATCGCGGCGCTGAAGCTGGCCTCCGAGGCGATCGACGTCGGCTCGGGCGACGTCTTCCTGCACGTCCCCGTCTACAGCCTCGCCCCGCCCCCCGGGGTCACCGCCCAGCTGGGCTTCGTCGCCCTCGACGTCCCGGTCACGATCAGCGTCGGGCTCAGCGACTCCCCTCCCTACAGGCTGGAGGCGAAGACCACCAACATCTCCCAGGCGCTGCTCTTCTATGACGCCGAGCTCAGCGTCTGGGGCGATCCCTCAGACCCCGCCCACGACCGCTACCGCGGTGGCTGCCTGGGCGAATACGAAAACATGACCGAGGCTCCCGTCTCGCTGGGCAGCTGCGGGGTCAAAATCCCCCGCAAGCCCTTCCTGACCCTGCCGCGCGTCTGCGCCCCCCACTACAGCGCCGTCTTCGAGGTCAACTCCTGGCAGGACCCCACCACCTTCTTCTCCACCGAGGCCACCACCCTCGACGACTCCACCCCGCCCCAGCCGATCGGCACCAGCGGCTGCGAGGGCCTGGGCTTCTCGCCGCAGATCGCCACCCAGCCGACCGGCGCCAGCGCCGAGAGCCCGATCGGCCTCGACGTCACCCTGCAGGTCGATGACCCGGGGATCGGCGCCGTGGGCGGCAGCGCCCACTCCGACCTGAAGGAAGCCGTGGTCACCCTGCCCGAGGGGGTGACGGTCAACCCCTCCGCCGCCGAAGGGCTCGGCACCTGCGACCCCGCCCAGTACGCGGCCGAGAGCCTCGCCGCCACCGGCTGCCCGGAATCGTCCAAGCTCGGCACCGTGGCGGTCACCACGCCGCTGCTGGAGGAAGAGCTGCCCGGCTCCCTCTACCAGGCCACCCCCGATGACCCGGCCACCGCCACCCCCGGCTCAGAGAACCCCTTCGACGCCCTCCTCGCCCTCTACATCGTGATCAAAGACCCGCGCAACGGCGTCCTCTTGAAGATGGCCGGCCAGGTCGAGCCCGACCCCGCCACCGGCCGGCTTCGCACCCGCTTCGCCGACCTCCCCCAGGTGCCCTTCTCGAGCTTTCGCCTGCACTTCCGCGAAGGCCCGCGCTCGCCCCTGGTCAGCCCGCCCCGCTGCGGCACCTACACCACCACCGCCCTGTTCACCCCCTGGGCGCGCCCCACCCAGCCGATCGAGCGCACCGCCACCTTCACGCTCAGCTCCGGGGTCGGGGGAGCGCCCTGCCCGCCGGCCGGCGTCCCCGGCTTCGATCCCGGCTTCTCGGCCGGCACCCTCTCCAACAGCGCCGGCTCCCACTCCCCGGTGCTGATGCGGATCACCCGCAAAGACGGCGAACAGGACATCACCCGCTTCTCGGCCACCCTGCCCCCGGGGGTGAGCGGCAAGATCGCCGGCATCCCGCCCTGCCCGGAGGCCGCGATCGCGCTGGCGCCGGCAAAGAGCGGGCGCCAGGAGCTCGCCGCCCCGAGCTGCCCGCCCGCCTCGCGGGTCGGCCACGTGCTGGTCGGCGCCGGCGTCGGCCCCTCGCTCACCTACGTGCCCGGCACGATCTACCTCGGCGGCCCCTTCGCCGGGCACCCGCTCTCGGTGGTCGTCATCACCCCCGCGGTGGCCGGCCCCTTCGACGCCGGCACCGTGGTCACCCGGGTGGCGCTCGATCTCGACCCGACCACCGCCCAGGTCAGCGTCGACGGCTCCGCCTCAGACCCGATCCCCCACATCCTCAAGGGGATCCCGCTGAAGGTTCGCGACCTGCGCGTCTTCGTCGACCGCCCCGGCTTCACCCTCAACGCGACCAGCTGCGACGCGATGGAGATCGGCGCGAGCATCACCGGCTCCTTCGCTGACCCGCTTGACCCCGCCGACGACGCCGCGGTCCCCCGCAGCGCCCGCTACCAGGCCGCCGACTGCTCGCGCCTGGCCTTCAAGCCCAAGCTCGACCTGCGCCTCACCGGCGCCACCAGGCGCTCGGGCAACCCCGCCCTGCACGCCGAGCTCCGCTCGCGAGCGGGCGACGCCAACCTCCGCGGCGCGGTCGTGGTCCTGCCGCCCTCCCAGTTCATCGACAACGCCCACATCTCCAACCCCTGCACCAGGGTCCAGTTCGCCGCCGAAGCCTGCCCCGAGAGCTCGATCCTCGGCTACGCCCGCGCCTTCACGCCGCTGCTCGACGAGCCCCTGGAAGGCCCCGTCTACTTCCGCTCCAACGGCGGCGAGCGCAACCTGCCCGACCTCGTCGCCGACCTGCGCGGCCAGTTCCGCTTCGAGCTGGTGATCGCCATCCTCAAGTCCAAGAACGCCCGGGTGCGCACCAAGGTCCTGAACGCCCCCGACGCCCCGGTCAGCCGCTTCGTGCTGAGCATGGCCGGCGGCAGGCGGGGCCTGCTGGAAAACAGCAGCAACCTCTGCCGCCAAAAGCAGCGCGCCAACCTGGTGCTGACCGGCCAGAACTCCAAGCGGATCACGACCCGCAGCGTGATCAAGACCAGCTGCAAGGCCAAGCAGGCCAAGCGCTCCTCCCACCGCCGGCGCTAGGGCGCGCCCGCGCCGCCGCGCACGCGCGCCGGGGGGGCGACTCCTGGCCGTCCAGCAGCGGAACTTTCGCGAATAATAGTTGGCTTCTCTGAACAATCAGAGAAGATCCCTTAAAATGGGGCTCTGAAGACAGAGGGTTCCCTGACCAGTTAAAGGGAGAGAGAAATGAAGTCATTCCACTCGCGGCTGCTTCTCGCAGCCGCAGCTTCGCTGGCGGCATTGGCGCTGGCGGCGCCAATCGCACAGGCGGCCACGCCGGCTCCGGGGTACACCCAGTTCGCCGGCTGCCCGTCGACGTCGGAAGTGCCGTCGGTGGTCGCCTGCGTGCGATCGGTCGTGAAAGGCGGGCACTTCCAGATGGGCAGCAAAAACGTGCCAATCAGCAAACCGATGACGCTGACCGGCGGCACCGACGCCAGCCTCGAAGAGTTCTTCGCGAACTCCGAAGGCGGCTTGACGCCGGTGAAACAGTTGGTACCCGGCGGAATCATCGGCTTGACCGGCCTCGACTGGCTCGTCAATTTCCTCAGCATCGAATCGCTCCAGCTTTTCGCTGTGACGGAGCTGGTTGGGAAACCCAGTATCGGGGCGACTATCTCGCTGCCGATCAGGGTTCATCTGATCAACCCGGCGCTCGGGAAAAACTGTTACGTCGGCTCGCCGTCATCCCCGATCCTGCTCGACATGACCCCCGGGACGACCAGTCCTCCTCCGCCGAATGAACCGATCTCCGGCATGGAACCGGTCTTCGGCTATGAACCGGCAGCCGAAATCGCGACTTACAGCAACGGCACGTTCGTTGACAATTCGTTTGCGGCTCCCGGTGCCAACGGCTGTGTCCTGACGCTTTTCGGCTTCATCCCGATCAGCATCAATGGCCTCATCAACTCGCAGTCGGGCCTGCCGGCATCGGCCGGGACCAACGAGACCGTGCAGAACATCGATATCGAAATCGCGCCCGTCAATCGGGTTTACCCCTGATCGATCACGATTGATCTGAGCGGGCGCCCGGTCGTGAGACCGGGCGCCCGCTCTTGACTCGACTTAAGCCGGTCGGGTAGATTGCGCAGCAAAGTTTTACTAGCAAGGAGGCTGCTGTGCATAGGGGAATAGTCATTCTGCTTCTGGGGGTTGTCGCGCTGGCTTCGATTGCAGCCGGCTGCGGCGGGGAGGAGAAGCCGCTCACCAAGGCGGAATTCAAGAAGCAGGCGGAAACGACCTGCCGCCAGGCGGAAAAGAAACGGGCCGACGCGGTCGAAGCTGCGTTCGAACGGGAAGCGAAAGCCGGGGCGGAACCGACCGAAGCGGTTCAGGAGACGCTGATCATCCACGACGCGCTGCCACCCGTTCTCACGATGATCGAGGAACTGGAAGATCTCCGTCCGCCGGAAAGCGACCAGAAACAGGTGCAGGCGATCATCAACGCATACCAGCAGGCGACGGCTGAAGTTCAGCTGAACCCGAAACGAGCCCTGACGGAAACTCGGCAGATGTTCAGCAAGGCGCACAAGCTGGGACGCGAATACGGATTCGACTACTGCGCGAAAGCGTAGTTGCGGCCGCACCGGCTCTATCTCGCTACACAGAGGTTCGTAGAGCGGTCGCTACCATTGGGTGGTGTCGGGAGGGAACGCGCGGGGACGTTCATGGGGACTGCAACGTCCGCGCGCGACCCTGCTGGCCGCGGTCGCGATTATCGCCACGCTCGGCGTCATTGGGATCGGCGTCGAGGACAAGCTCCAGCCAACCTCGCTCGCCGTCCCCGGCACCGACTCTGCTCGAGGCGAGGATCTCCTCCGCGACCGCTTTGGGGATTCGGCACCGTTCGCCGTCCTGATTCGCGGCCCGGCCGCCGTGCTTGACCGTCAGGGTCCTGAGCTGATCCGAAACCTCCGGCGCCAGCCCACCACGACGACCCTCTCTCAATGGGACCGGGGTGGCCTCAGCCGCCTCCGTCCCAGTCCACGTCGTGCGCTTGTCCTGGTGGATCTCCATGTCGACGAGAAGGAGGCCGTGGAAAGGGGCGTGCCCCGTCTCGAGGGAGCGATCGCGGCCACGATCCACCCCCCGGCCAGGGCCACCCAGGCGGGCTTCGCGACGCTCTCGCAGGCGATCCAGGATGAGTCGGTCGACGCGACTCGGGTCGCCGAGCTTGTCGCCGTGCCGATCCTGTTGGTGGTCCTGCTGCTGGTCTTCCGCTCAGCGGTGGCGGCGGCGATTCCGCTCCTCCTCGGCGGCGCGGCAGTGTTCACCACCCGTGGCATCCTCGCTCTGGCCGCCCCCCACCTGTCGATCGACGGCCTTGCCCTGACGGTGGCGACGATGATGGGCTTGGCGCTGGGTGTTGACTACGCGCTGCTGATGGTCTCGCGGTTCCGCGAGGAGCTCGCCGCCGGCGTCACCGCCGGGCCGGCCGCTCTGCGAACCCGGCGCACGGCCGGCCGCACTACCGCCTTCGCCGGCTCGACGCTGTTGCTGGCGATGGCGGTGATTCTGCTGGTGATGCCGGGCATGCTGTTCCTCTCGCTGGCGGGGACGGCGATCATCGTCACTCTTGTCAGCGTCCTGATCGCCTATCTGGCGGCGCCGCCGCTGCTGCAGCTCCTCGGCCCCAATGTCAACCGCTGGCGGCTCGGAGGCAACGGCGACGGGAGGCGGCTGATGGCGGTGGTCGGGGCGGCGCTGGCCCGGCCGCGGCTCGCGGCGGTGGTGATCGGGGTCGCGCTCGTCGCGCTGGCACTGCCGGCGCTGGCTCTAAAGACCGGCCCGCCGAGCGTCGCCCAGCTCCCCGCCGGCAATTCCGCCCGCGAGGATGCGGCGGAGATCGAGCGGGCGATCGGCGCC
>JAENWU010000137.1 GCA_016649905.1 Thermoleophilia bacterium | reverse complement strand
CGTGGTGCCGAGCACCGCGACGACGGCGACGGTCGCGGTCGCCTTCACGACGGCCGACGCTCCCAGGGTTTGGGCGCCGCCGCCGAGCAGGCCGGCGAGGCCGCCGCCGGCACCACCGCCACCGCCGATCCCCTGGATGATGCCGGCGGCGACGAGCGCCGGCAGCGGCGAGAGCGCCGCCAGATCGCGCGAGCGACCCTCGATTTCCGCGCCGAAGGCGCGGCAACTGGCGCAGGCTCTGAGGTGAGCGCGGATGTCGCGTCGGCGTAGCACCCGGCCGTCGGCGTCAGAGAGCGCTCTGGTCACGGTCTCGCAGTCCATTTCACGGCCCGTCTCGATCTCGCGCAGGCTCAGCCGCGCCTCGTAGAGCGTCTGCCGGGCCGCCGCGGCGGAGGTGCCGAGAGCGACCGCGATCTCGTCGAAGCCGAGGCCGGAGAGCTCCCGCATCACCAGCGCCCCGCGCTGGCGCTCGGGAAGCGTCCCGAGGTCGGCGATCAGTCCGCGCAGACGCTCGCGCGCCTCCGCCTCCTGCGCCAGGCCGGGCCCGGCGGCGGCCAGATCGAGGTCGAGCGGCTCGCTGCCACGGCGGCGCCTGACCAGGTCGATCGACTCGTTGTGGGCGATCCGGTAGAGCCAGGGCCTCAGCTGGATCTGCCGGGACTCGCCCGGCAGCGCACCGAGCGCCTTGACCATCGTGTTCTGCAGGGCGTCCTGGGCATCGTCGGGGTTGGCGAGGATTGCCAGGCAGTAGCGGTAGAGGTCCTGGTGGTAGCGGCGGAAGATCGTTGCGAAGGCGCGCTCGTCGCCGTCGCTGGCGCGTCGGGCCAGGCGCTCGTCGGTGGAGAAGCGGGCGCGGCTTGCCCCGGCCACGCTGGCGCCGGCCGGAACCACAGCCTCGTTCATGGCTCGCTGTCCGAATCGGCCTGCATCCCAATAGGAGTATGAGCATTTCGATCGCTCTTTAAACGCATTGCGGAGCGAGATGTCAGGGTGAAGCGCCAGACCGTCTCGCGACGCCGACGCGGTCTCCGGCGAGCGTGGTATTTCTCAAAAAGATCTGGCTAGGCTCTTTACATATCTGAAGCGGAATTTAAGAAATATAGGATAAATCCCTGAGATAATCCTTTATTTAAGCTAAATACGGGGAAAGCTAAGTGAGGAGATCATTTCTCAAAATAGTTGATCCCCGAGCCTGTACAATTTCTCTAAAGATGAGGCGACAAACTCCAAAACAGCTCCAGTTGAGCGCTAACTTCCGGAAATATCTGCCCGCCGCCACGGATGCGCTGAGTCGCCTTGCGGCGGCACGGGCGAGGGTAGAGACATCCGACGTACTGCCGGCCGCGGAGGACGAGCTTCGGGTCACCGCGTTGGCTGAAACGATCCACTACTCGACGCTGATCGAGGGCAACGAACTCCCTCTGGTCGAAGCGGAAAGAGCTGCGCGCGACAGCTTGGACCCCGACACCACGGCCAAGGTGGAGCTCGTCAACTACGTTGAGGCCCTGCGGTTCCTCGACGAGCTCGCCGACCAAGACGAGATCGACCTTTCGCCTGACCTGCTCCTGGCCCTGCACGCGAGAGCGACGCGAGGCCTCGGCTCCGTGGATTCGGAGCACTTCAAGCCCCATCACGAGGGGGCTTGGCGGGACGGAGTGGCGGTGATCGTGGACAGGCCAAGCGGTCAGGTGACGCACCAAGCGCCTCCCCCTGATGAGGTTCTCGAGCGCGTGGAGGGACTGTGTTCCTGGATAGCTGAGCGCGAGTCCCGGCTGGTCGAATTTCCACCCCCCGTCATCGCCGCGGTCGCCCACTACGCGGTCACCGACATTCATCCGTTCGCGGACGGCAATGGGCGGGTTGCCCGGCTCTTCACCGCGGCGGTCCTGATGCGTTTCGGTTTTCTCGCCCGACGCCTGTTCTCGTTCGAGCGCTACTACGCCCGCGATCGAAGCGCCTACTACGCAGCCCTGCGATCGGTGCAGGCGAACACGTACAACATGGAGGACTGGCTCGAGTACTTCCTGCGCGGCTTGGCGGAGGAGTTCGAGCGGGTCGCCGACAAGGTCGGGGAATTCGAGACGCTGGGCCTGCGGTCGGGCGTACCGCTGCAGCTGACCGCCAGCCAGGAGCGCGGCTTGGCTCAGCTGAACCTGCACGGCTTCACCGAGTTCCGGCGAGTCGACTACGAGCGACTGGCGGAAGTGGGCAAGACCAGGGCGAACCGGGAGCTGAGTCGACTCGAGGGTGCTGGCTTGATCGTGCGCAGGGGCCAGGGCCCCGCCGCTCGCTACCGATTCCCGTCGCAGCCATGGTCGGGGAATCCGGGCCGAAAGCGCGAGTGGTCCGACGAGCGCATCGAGGCCGAGCTGAGGGAGCTCTGCGCGGGTAGGACGGCCTGGCCGACGATCGCCGAGTTCCGTGTCGCGAACAAGATGCCGCTCTACGGCGCGGTCATGCGGTACGGCGGTCGCCGGGTTTGGGCCGAGCGGATCGGGCTCGGCTGAGCGAGTTCGGACCGAGTCACGGGCCCGGCTCAGTCGCCAGGCTCGATCGGCCGCACCGTCAGCGCCGGCGCTGGGGCAGGGGACGGGACCAGCGGTAGTTCCAAGCGCCGCACGCTGGGCACGGCGACGACGATCAGCGGGCAGGCGACGAGGATCGCGGCCGCGGCCCAGAGCGTCGGCGAGGTGCCGAGGCCCATCGCCAGCGGGCCGATCAGCGCCATCCCCAGCGGCTCCAGGGCCAGCGAGCCGAACCAGTCGTAGGCGTTGACCCGGGAGAGGGATTCCTGCGGGATCAGGGTCGCGGCGACGGTCTCGTAGAGAACCTCGGCGAGGCTCAGCCCGACGCCGGTGACGAGCGCGCCGAGGGCGATCACGAGCACCGGCGAGGGTCCCGCCAGCAGGGCGATCGGCAGCGCGAACACCACCAGCACGCCCTCGCCGACGAGCAGCGGCCGCTTCGGCCGGAAGGTGAGCGCCAGCAGGCCACCGACGACGGCCCCGGCTCCGAAGCAGGCGGCGATCAGCGCCCAGGCGCTGGAGCCGCCAAGTGAGCTCGCGGCGACGGTCGGCCCCAGAACCTGGAAGGCGGGGAAGAAGATCGCGTTGGTGATCGCCGCCGAGCCGACCGCGACCCAGAGCCAGGTGCGCGAGGAGAACTCGGTCCAGCCGTGGCGCAGTTCGGCGGCGAACGAGGTGACCGCCTCGACCCGCAGTAGTGGCGCGTTCAGGCGCAGCAGGAAAGCGGCGCTGAGACCGAAGGTGAGGGCGTCGGCGGCCAGCGCCCAGCCCGGCGTCCCCAGGGCCAGCAGGACCCCCGCCAGCGCCGGTCCCGCCACCCTGCCGACCGAGCGCGAGAGGTTGAGCAGGGCGTTGGCCTCCTGCAGGCGCGCCGCCGAGACCACCTGCGGCACGATCGCGCTGGAGGCGGGGTTGAAAAAGGCGGTTGCCGCGCCCTCGACCGCGTAGAGCAGCGCCAGCTGCCAGATCTCGGCCGCGTCGGCGATCAGCAGCGCCGCGATCACGCCCATCGCCGCCATCCGGACCAGATCGGCGCCGAGCATCGCCCGCCGCGGCGAGATCCGGTCGGCGTAGACGCCACCGACGAGGACCAAGGCGATCATCAAGAGGCTGTGGGCGGCGAGGACGATGCCGAGGTCGGTCGCCGAGCCGGTCAGGTCGAGGACGGCGAAGGCGATCGCGATCGGTGCGATCCCGTCGCCGACCAGCGAGATCGTGCGGCCCCAGAAGAGCCGCCGGTAGTCCGGCTCCTTCAGTACTCCCAATCTCTCGACCAGTCCCACCGCGCCAGGATAGGTGGGAGGGGGCTCGGTTAGCGGCGGATCGGCGCATATACCGCGAAGGCGGCATGGAGGGTCTGCTCGGCGCCCTCGCCGAGCAGACCGCCCGCGCGCTTAGCGCTGGTGCGTAGGCGCCGGCAGGTCGAGCCGTCGCCGTGCTGCCGCCACCGCGGAGACCGAGGAGCGGCAGGCTTTGGCGATGATGCCGTCGCCGTGATCGGGCCGGCGGCTGACCTCGAACTCGATCAGCGCCGCGCGCCGCAGTTTGGCGCGGGTGTCGATCGTGCAGTCATCGGGCGCCGAGTCGAGCGCCGCCTGGGCGGCGCGGTCACGACGACAGATCAGGCAGTAGGTGCCTTCGGGGTTGGCGTCCCAGGTATCGGGCAGCTCGACCTTCTCGCCGTTCATCCGGCTGATCGAGACACCACACTGGTTGCAGGTCCACTTTTTCGCGGTGGTGCTGGTTGCAGTAGGGCTCATGCGGGTGCCTTCGTTCGGTTGCGATTGCGGTTGCGTCGGCGGCGTTTCTGGGCCGACGGGGTGCTTGAGTTCTGCTCACCGTCCGCGGTCATCTTTGCGTTGGCGCCGGTCGACGCCGCGGTGGTGCTGCCGCCGCGGTCCAGGTCGAACTCGCGGGAGAGGCCGAGGTCGCGGGCGATCCGGCGCATTTCCGCGGTCTGGTCCCCCAGTACGAAGCTGACCCCGTTGCCGCGGCTACCGGCCCGGCCGGTGCGGCCGATCCGGTGCACGTAGGCGTCCTGGTCGCCGGGGGCGTCGAAGTTGATCACGTGGGTGACGCCGGCGACGTCGATGCCGCGGGCGGCCACGTCGGTGGCGATCAGGGTGTCGACGTCGCCACGCTCGAAGCGGGCGAGCGCGCGTTCACGCTGGCTCTGGCTCTTGTCGCCGTGCATCGCGACCGACTCCAGCGACTGTTTGCGCAGTCGTTTGACCAGCCGGTCGGCGCCGCGCTTGGTGCGGACGAAGACCAGGGTGCGGCCGCGCTCGGAGTCGCGCAGGCGCCCGACCAGTTGGTCGAGCTTCTCGGCGGGCGAGTCGACGTGGACGAAGCTGTGCTCGATGTCGGCCTTGCTGTCGACGGCCGGCTTCTGGGTGTGGCGCCGCGGCTCGCTGGTGTAGGCGGCGGCGAGCTCGCCGGTCGCGCCCTCGAGCGTGGCGGAGAAGAACAGCGTCTGGCGGTCGCGCGGGGTCTGGCCGACGATCCTGCTGACCGCGGGCTTGAAGCCCATGTCGAGCATCCGGTCGGCCTCGTCGAGGACGAGGATCCGCACGCGGTCGAGCTTGATCGTGCCGCGGGAGATCAGGTCCTCGAGCCGGCCGGGGGTGGCGACGACGATGTCGGCGCGCCGGGCGGCGCTGCTCTGGGGGCCGAAGCCGACGCCGCCGTAGACGGCGGCGATGTTGAGCTTGCGGGCGCGGCAGATCGAGTCGAGCTCGTCGACGATCTGGCTGGCCAGCTCGCGGGTGGGGGCGAGGACGAGGGCGGAGACGCCCTTGCCCGGCTCGACCAGGTCGACGATTGGGATCCCGAAGGCGAGCGTCTTGCCGGAACCGGTCGGGGACTGGACGAGAAGATCGTGACCGTCGAGGGCGTCGCTGACGACCATCTCCTGGACGGGGAAGGGTGCGTTGATGCCGCGGGTCGCGAGTGCGGCCACGACAGAGTTAGAAATGCCGAGATCGGCAAATGACGTAGAAATTCTGTGCTCCTTATGTAAGCGATTCAGGGAGATCCAGCAGCCCCAAACGCCTTCAGCGCACAGAGGAAACGGAACCTCTCGGGTGGCGTTGAGGCCGAACCCGACCTAGACAAGGTAGCAGGCCGGCACTTTTGGCCTGCTAGGAGGCCTATTTTTGGCAATACAGCAATACATCTGTTTTCCAGGGCATTAACAACTCGGGACGGGTTTCGTGGTCCGATTCGGGTGGATCGGAGATGGCCTCGACCCTGCCCCCGCTATATGCCCACCGGCTCGGCCGCCACTACGGTCCGGACTCCTCGGCGGCCGCCCTTCGCCACACCCTGACCGGCCCGGTCGAGGGAGCTGATCGACCTGGTGCCGGAAGCGATCGGCCTCCAGCTCGAGGTCAAGGCGCACGCCGACCCGGCCCTTGCCCGCCGCACCGCCGAGGCGCTCTGCGAGCGACTCCGGGGAGAGCCGATCCGCGATCGAGTCGAGGTGATCAGCTTTCATCGCGAGGCCTGCGTTGTCGCCTCCGCAAACGGGATCCGGTCCCGGCTCGTGATCTGGGCCGACTACGCGCCCGAGGCGCTCGCTTCCTGGGCTCTCCGGAGCGGAGTGGGCGGGATCTCGGTCGAGCACTTCCTGCTCTCCGAGCGGTTGGTCGGGGTGCTTCGGGACGCCGGACTGAGCGTCAACGTCGGCACTGTGAATCACCCGGAGCTCCTCAGCCGGGTGCTCGAGTTCGCTCCCGATGCGATCGGCACCGATCGCCCTCACGAGCTTCGCGCGGCGGCCGAAACAGTCACCGCGCGGGCGCTGCAGCCCTAAGAGGGAGTAAGTGCGACTTTCGTAATCCTCAGTTCTCTCAACATCATGATGCGCCTCGGGTCCCCTACTTCTTGGCGGGCTCGAAGTAGGGGTTGGTGCCGACGGCGTGGTCGGTGACGTCAACCACGCGGGCGATCTCCGGAACCCCCTCGGTGATCGCGACCTCGATCCCCTGGCCGAGGGTGACGGTGGCCATCCCGCAGCCCTGGCAGCCGCCGCCCAGGCGCAGGTAGGCGGTGTCCTCCTCGACCGCGACCAGCTCCGCATGGCCGCCGTGCGCGGCGATGGCCGGGTTGACCTCCCGGTCGATCACCTGGATGACCCGCTGGGCGACGTCGCCACCGAGGTCGGCGGCCGGAGGAGCGTCGATGGGCGGGCTCGCGGCTGGCACCATCGGCGGGCTCATCATCGGCAGCTCCGCCGGAGCCGGCGGCTTGTTCGGGTTCACGAGGGCGAGGCCGCTCTGCGCGAGACCCTCCGACCAGTCGACGGTGGCGCCTCGCAGCTTCTCGACGCTCGACGCCGGCACCACGATCGCCAGCTCGCCGTGGCGCTGCACCACG
>JAENWU010000173.1 GCA_016649905.1 Thermoleophilia bacterium | reverse complement strand
CGCAGCAGTCGCTCGAGGCCGTCGAGGTGGGGCTCGAGGGCGCCCGCCTCGACCGGCGCGACGGCGGTGCCGCCTGGTCGCAGCGTCGCCAGGATCTCCGCCTTCGCCGCGGCGATCGTCTCGACCGAGCCGAGCAGTTCGACGTGGACCGGGCCGACGTTGGTGATCACGGCGACGTCGGGCTCGGCGATCTCACCCAGCTCGGCGATCTGGCCGGCGCCGCGCATCGCCATCTCCAGGACCAGCGTCTCAGTCCCCACGGGGGCTTCCAACAGGGTCAGCGGCAGCCCGATCTCGGTGTTGAGGTTCTCGCGGTTGGCGTGGACCCGGCCGGGCAGGATCGAGCGGGCGATGTCCTTGACCGAGGTCTTGCCGACCGAGCCGGTGACGCCGACGACGCGGGCGCCGAGGGCGCGCCGCCAGGCGCGGGCAAGCGCCTGCATCGAGGCCAGGGGGTCCTCCACGGCGAAGACCCACGCTCCGCGGTCGTATTTCTCTCCGCTATCCGGACACAAATACGACCTCCAACGGGGGCCGACGACGACGCCCCAGGCACCGGCCTCGATCGCGGCCGGGGCGAACTCGCCGCCGTCGCGGTTGGCGCCGGGCAGGCCGAAGAAGAGGTCGCCCTCGCCCGTCGCAGAGGAGTCGATCGTCGCTCGCCGCGGCGAGCTCTGCCCACCCTCGCTGAGGACCTCAGCGCCGAGCGCCGCGGCGATCTCATGGGGCGAGAGGTTCACGCGGCGCCGCCCCGCCGTCGCAGCTCCTCGCGGGCGACCTCGCGGTCGTCGAAGGGGATCTTGCGGCCGCCCTCGAACTCCTGTCCCTGCTCATGGCCCTTGCCGGCGATGACGACGGTGTCGCCGGACTCCGCCCGCCCAAGCGCCAGGGCGATCGCGGCGCGGCGATCGACCTCGACCTCGACCTCGGCCGCCTGTCCCTCCGCCCCCGCGGCGACTTCGGCGACGATCGCCGCCGGGTCCTCGGAGCGCGGGTTGTCAGAGGTGACGACCGCCAGGTCGGACAATTCCCCCCCGGCCCGGCCCATCTTCGGCCGCTTGTCGCGGTCGCGGTCGCCGCCGGCGCCGAAGACTGAGATCAGCCGCCCGGTCGTCAGCCGGCGAGCGGCCCGCAGCACGTTCTCGATCGAGTCGGGGGTGTGGGCGTAGTCGACCAGCACGGCGAAGTCCTGACCCTCGTCGATCGGCTCGAAGCGCCCCGGCACCCGCGCCGCTCGCGCCAGCCCTGTCGCGGCGGTCTCCGCGGCGACCCCGAGCGCGCGCGCCGCCGCGAACGCTCCCAGCGCGTTGGCGACGTTGAAGTGGCCCGGCAACCCCGTCCGCACCTCGATCTCACCGTTCACCGTGAAGCGGGCTCCTCCGGCGTCGAACTCGACCGCGCTCGCCGAGTAGTCGGCCGTGGCGCCCTCGGCCGAAAAGGTGACGCACTCGAACTCGTCGGCCAGGCGCCGCCCGTAGGGGTCGTCGACGTTGACGATCCGCGTCGCCGCCCCAGCTGCGGAGAAGAGCATCCGCTTGGCGCGGAAGTAGTCCTCCATGTCGGCGTGGAAATCGAGGTGGTCCTGGGTCAGGTTGGTGAAGAGGGCGACCTCGAAATGGATCGCGTCGGCGCGATGCAGCGCCAGCGCGTGCGAGGAGACCTCCATCGCGCAGGCGCGGTCGCCGCCTTCGAGCATGCGGCGGAAGGTCGCCTGCAGCTCGATCGCCTCCGGCGTCGTCCGCTCGACCTCCTCCTCGACCCCGGCGACGACCTGCTTGACGGTCCCCAGCAGCCCGCACTGGATGTCCGCGGCTTCGAGGATCTCGCGGATCAGGAAGGCGGTCGTCGTCTTCCCGTTCGTCCCGGTCACGCCCAAAACCCGCAGCTCCGCGGTCGGCTCGGCCCAGAAACGCGCCGCCAGCGGCGCCATCGCCGCCCGCGCGTCCGCGACCACGACCTGGGGGATCGCGACCTCGAGCTCACGCTCGACCACCAGCGCCGCCGCACCCGCCGCGGCCGCGGCGAGGCCGAAATCGTGGCCGTCGACCTTCTCCCCCGGCACGCAGAAGAACAGCGTCCCCGGCCCGACCTTGCGGCTGTCGTAGGCGAGGGCCGTGATCTCGGCGCCGGCATCGCCCCGGATCCGGGCACCGGCAACGCCCGCGACAAGCTCTTCGAGCCTCATCGCCGCGATTCTAGGCCGGGGGCCTATTTCGGCTATTCCGGCGCGACGCCGAGATAGGGGAGCGCGAAGGAGGCGATCTGGCCGAAGGCCGGCGCCGCCACCGAACCGCCGTAGATTTCGCCCTGCGGCTGGTCGACGATCACCGCCGCCAGCAGCTGCGGGTTCTGGGCCGGCGCGAAGCCGATGAAGGAGGCGACGTATTTGGTCTCCGAGTAGGTGCCGTTTTCGGCCACCTGGGCGGTTCCGGTCTTGCCGGCGAGGGTGTAACCGGGGACGCTGACCTCCGAGGCGGTCCCGCCCGGCGCCAGCACCCCGACGAGCATTTCGCGGATCTCGGCGGCGACGTCGGGGTCGATCACCCGCTTGCCCTTCGGCTCTTGCACGTCTTCTTCGCCGATCCGCTCGATCAGCTGCGGGCGCTTCAGCATGCCGCCGTTGGCGATCGCGGTGTAGCCGGCGACCATCTGCATCGGCGTCACCGAGAGGCCCTGGCCGAGCGGCAGGTTGCCCATCGTCGAGCCCGAGTATTCGTCGAGGTCAGGGACGATCCCCTGTTCCTCGGCCGGGAACTGGACGCCGGTCGGCTTGCCGAAGCCGAAGCGCTTGATCCAGCGGTCGAACTTCTCGCTGCCCACCTCGAGCCCGATCGTCACCGCGCCCACGTTCGAGGAGTGGGCGAGGATTTCGCCGACGCTGAGGGTTTCGGTGCCGCGCGGGTGCGACTCGTCGATCGTGCGGTCGGCGACCTGGATGCTCGGCGCCAGCGTGAAGCTGCTGGTCGGCGTCACCAGTTTCTCCTGCAGCGCCGCGGCGACGGTGAACGCCTTGAAGGTCGAGCCGGGCTCGTAGTTGAACCCCGTCGCCCGGTTCATCAGGTCCTCGTTGCTGGCGCTGGAGAGGTCGTTGGGGTCGACCGGCGGCCAGTTGGCCATTGCCAGGACCTGGGAGCTGCGGGGATCGACGACGATCGCCGTCGCCCCCACTGGCGAATACGTTTCGCCGACTTCGACCAGGACCCGTTCGGTCTTCTCCTGGATCAGCGGGTCGAGGGTCAGCTGGATGTCTTCGCCGTCTTCGGTTTCCTGCACCGTTTCCAGCCGGATCGGGTCGCCGAGCGCGTCGGTGACGATGCGGCGCTCGCCGTCGGTGCCGCTGAGGATCGATTCCTCGCCCATCTCAAGGCCCGTCAGGCCCTGGTTTTCGGAGCCGACCGAGCCGATCACCTGGCCCGCCATTTCCCCCTGCGGGTAGGTGCGGCGGCTGTCGGGCAGCTCGCCGATCCCTTCCAGGTCGAGCCGGTCGATCCGCGCCGCCTGTTCGAGCGAGACTTTCTGGGCGATGTAGGAGAAGCCGCTTTCGGCGGTCAGGTCGGCGAGCACGTCGGCGGAGTCGAGGCCGAGCACGCGGGCCAGCTTCTCCGCCGCCACCGGCGGGTTTTTCACCTGGTAGGGAGTCGCGTAGATCGTCGCCGCGTCCTCGGAGGCGGCGAGCGAGTTGCCGCGGCGGTCGAGCAGGCTGCCGCGCAGGCCGGGAACGGTGATCGTTTCGGTCTGCTGAGACGCCGCCTGCGAGGCGAGCGAAGAACCCTGCACGCCCTGCAACCAGAAGGCGCGACCGACGACGAGGAGGAAGCAGAGAAGGAAGGCGGCGAATAGAAGCCCGATCCTGCGCTCGATCAGACGCATCCGCGGCGGTTCCTACGGCGACGCGGCCGCGAGGCGCGAAGCCGCCGTCGCGATCGTGTCGCGATTGAAGTCGACAAAGCGGATGGTCTCGCTGGAAGGCATCGAGAGACCGAGCGCGGAACCGGCCTGGCGGACCCGCCCGACCCCCCCACGCTGGGCATCGCGCCCGCCGAGGATCGAGTTCTCCTGTTCGAGGGCGGTCAGCTGGGCGTCGATCTTGCCGGCCGAGGCGGCGAAGCTGAGCGTGACCACGTTGAGGGCGACGATCCCGACCAACAGCACGCCGAGGACGCCGATCCAGGCGCGGCCGCGGGTCATCCGCACCACCAGGCCCGAATCCGGGAGCTGGCCGACGGCGACGGCGGTGCGGCCGGCGAACGGGATGACGCGGGCGCCGGGATTGCGG
>JAENWU010000002.1 GCA_016649905.1 Thermoleophilia bacterium | reverse complement strand
TGTCAGCTCGGCAGCGGGCGGCGACGGCGGGCGCACCACGCCCGTCGCGCGTGCGGCGGCGACGAGCAGCCGCGCCTTGCGCCGGCGTTCTATCGCCGGCGGCTCCCAGTCGTCGAGCAGATGGATGACCGCGTCGAGGTCGTCGACGTCGGGCGCGCCGCTGACGTAGGCGCGGCCGAGCCCGAGCTGGCCGGGCGCCCGCAGCACGTGGGCGGCGGCGCGGGGCGAGCGGACGCTGAAGGTGGGACCGCTGCCGCTGGTCGAGGGCAGCTTCGTGCCGTCCCAGAACTCGACCGTGAACGGCCGATCGGGCAGGCGCGCTTCGATCTCTTTGCGCAGGGTGGCGGGATTTGCGAACGGCACCGTCGCGCACCCTATAACCGGGGTCACCTCGGCGACACCCCATCGCTTCAGGTTCGCCCCGTATCATCGGCGGCGATGGCTACCGCAGGCCCACTGCCCTCAGATATCCAGCCGGTCGAGAACGAGACCCGCGACCGCATCATCACTGGCCTGGTGACGCTGATCCCCTTCGTCGCGATCGGCCTCGCCGGCTGGCAGGTCTGGGGCAGCGCCCTGCACTTGAGCGACATCTTCCTCTTCCTCGGCCTGTACGTGCTGACCGGGCTGGGGATCACGGTCGGCTTCCACCGCCACCTCACCCACCGCGCCTTCAAAGCGAAACCGTGGCTACACGGCCTCCTGGCGATCCTCGGCTCGGCCGCGATCGAGGGTCCAGTCATCTCCTGGGTCGCCGACCATCGCAAGCACCACGCCTTCTCCGACCAGGACGGCGACCCGCACAGCCCCCACGTCGACCACGGCCAGGGCTGGTCCGGGGCGATGCGCGGCCTCTTCCACGCCCACATGGGCTGGCTCTTCATCCACACCCAGCGCGGCAACAAGGAGCGCTTCGCGCCCGACCTGATCAAAGACCCGGTGATCTCCTGGGTCGACCGCACCTTCATCTACTGGGCGATCATCGGCCTGCTGATCCCCTTCGGGCTCGGCTGGGTAATCGGCGGCACCCTCTTCGCCGGCCTCACCGGCCTACTCTGGGGCGGCCTCGTCCGCGTCTTCGTCCTCCACCACTTCACCTACAGCATCAACTCGCTCTGCCACGTCTTCGGCAAGCGCGAGTTCGAGACGACCGACCAGTCGCGCAACCTCGCCCTGATTGCGATCCCAACCCTCGGCGAGGCTTTCCACAACAGCCACCACGCCTTCCCGACCTCGGCCACCCACGGCCTCCGCTGGTACCAAGTAGACATCTCGGCCTTGGTCATCGATGGCCTCGAGAAGGCACATTTGGTCTGGGACGTAGTCCGAGTCTCGCCAGAGAGACTTGCGGCGAAAGCCGTCTGACCGGCGCATCTCGGCCCCACCCTCACGGCACTTCCTCTGATTCGTAGGAGTCGATCCATGAATCGCAAGCCCCGCCGAGCGCCACCTCGCGGTGCGGCTTGGCCGGGACCGCGACCAGCTCGCCGATGTAGGCCTTGCCGTCGTAGCCGCTGAGGTCCTGAAGGGTGCTGGGGTCGGCGACCGTGAGGGTGAAGCGGGTCTTGCCGCCGTCGCTCTCGTAGCGGCCGGCGGGCCAGAACTGGCCGCTGTTGCCGAGGCTGATCGTGTTCGGGCGCTGGCCGTCGAGGGCCGCCGCCAGCGGCTCGCGGAAGCCCGGCGCCGAGAGCGTCATCTGCAGCGGTGAGAAGTACTGCAGGGAGAGGTTCCAGGTCCCGGCGGGCAGCGCCAGCGTCTGCGAGGTCTCGGCGCCGGCGTCGAGCACGCTGCCTTCGTCCCAGGCCCCTTTGCTCCCGACCACCGCGTCCGGGAAGAGCGAGGCGCGGCCCGGGTTGGCGAGCAGGATGCGGATCTCCGGCGAGTCGCAGCCGGCGAAGGCTCCTGCCGCGGTCCCCTCGAGCAGGACGTGGCGGTTTTCCGGAGTTTCGTCGGTCCGTTCCCAGAGGACGTAGGAGGGGGTCGCCGCGACCCGCTTGAAGTTCGGCGGCGGCTTGCTGTTCCAGGCGGCGCGGCTGGTGACTACGTAGGGGAAGCTGTCGAGCGTCCCGCGCGAGAAGGAGTCGAAGTCGATCGGGCCGTAGGCATCGCCGGTGTCGAACGGCTTCTCCGGGCTGGGGGAGACCGCTTCGTCGGGGAACTCGACCAGCGGCACGTGGGTGTCGGCGCCGAGCAGCTCATAGGCGGCATAGCGGTCCTGCCCCGCGTAGAGCACCGGTTCGCCGTGGACGACCGGCAGGAACGCCTGCAGCTCCGACCCGTGCCCCGCCGGCGCCACCGGCGCATCCCTGAGCACGAGCAGACTGGAGTAGATCGCCCCACCAACGAACGCCACCCCCAGCACCGCCCACCCAACCCGCCGAAGCCCGGCCGATGGGCCTGAAACGTCCTCATAGTGGACGTTTAAGGCCCGTCGGCGGCCGATACGCGGGAACTCCCAGATCAGCGGCTTCGCGGCGACGAGCATCGCCAGCGGCGCCGCGATCATCAGCGCCTTGGCCTGCGAGTAATCGCCGCTGAACGGCAGCGAGGCGAGGTAGAGGACGGCGCAGGCGCCGAGGGCGATCGGGATCGTCGGCTGGCGCCGCTCGACCCACCAGGCGACGCCGACCAGCAGCGCCACGATCGCGATCGCCCCGGCGAGCCCCGGCAGGACGGCGCCGCCGACCGCGTCGAGGCGGTAGTTCGAGGTCCACCAGACCCCGAGCGTCTCCAGCGGCGAGACCGGGCCGTAGGTGTTGCTGCCGGCGACCTTGTTGAAGCCGCCGGCGAAGCCGAAGGGACCGACCACCGCCAGCACCGCAAGCCCGGCCAGGACCACGATCATCAGCAGGGTCGCCGGTCGCAGCAGGAACCGCAGCAGCGCCTTCGGCCGCAGCGCCTGCCGCACCGTCGGCAGGGTCAGGCTCCAGAGCGCCACGATCGCCACCGGCCAGGCGACGCCGGCGAAGCTGTAGGAGAAGAAGATGCCGCCGAGCAGCGCCAGCAGCGGCGGCGCGAAGCGCAGCCGCTCACCGAACCTCTGCGGCAGCGCCCCCGGCGCCAGCAGGAAGATGGCGAAGGCGAGCACGAAGAGCGCCTCGGCGGTCTCCTTGAAGGCGGCCTGGGCGAAGTAGGAGGCGGCGAGGTAGGGGAGGGCGACCAGCGCAGCCGCCAGCGTCCGTCGCGCCGGTCGCATCTCGCCGAGGGCGCCGATCGCGGTCAGCCCGGTGAGGACGCCGATCGCGACGATCTCGCCGAGGAATGCCTGCCCGAGGTTGATCCCCGGCACCGACGCGGTCGCCACCGCGAGGCCGTGCGGGCCGAGGGGATATCCGGGCTCCGGCGTCGGGCCGAAGCCGCTGCGCAGCCACTCCGCCCAGGCGAGGTGAAGGCCGAGGTCGTTGTTGAAGCCGACCCCGAGCAGCCCCCAGCGGCCGCTGACCGCGAACGGGATCGCCAGCACGAGCGCGACGACGATCGCCACCGGCAGCCCTATCCGCAGGGCACCGGGCGCGTCGTAGCGGCCGCGGTAGACGATCAGCGCCGCGATCACGACCAGCGCCAGCGCGCCGAGGCTGGCCCCGGTCCCGTGCCCCGGTGCCCGCGCCAGCAGGCCGGTGACCGAAAGGATCGCGCCGAAGCCGACCGCCGGCTCCAGCCAGGACCACGTCCGCCGACCGGCCAAAGTCAGCAGGGCGCGCCCGACCAACAGCGAGGCGCCGCAGATCAGCGCCGCCGAGGCGTAAGTCCCGATCATCAGGGCAGGCAACTTATGGCAGGCGAGCGCACGATGCCAGCCTCACCGGGTGCGGTGGCGGCTACTTCTCGGCGGCGCGCTCGAGCGTCGCCCGCAGGCCGGGGCCGCGCAGGGGCAGCTCGTGCCCGGCGCCGACCACTTCCGGCTCCAGCGCCGCCAGTCGCCGCACCGACTGCCGCGCCAGCTCGTGGTTCCAGGCCCAGGCCGGGTGGGGGACGCTGGCCTCGCCCTCGGGCAGCGGTTTGAGCCGGGCCGAGTCGACCATGTAGACGACGTCGCTGACCAGGGTGATGCGGTCGCGCTCGCGCCAGAGCGCGATCAACCCCGGCGCGTGGCCGGGCAGATGGATGACGCGGAAGCCGGCGACCTCGTCGCCCTCGGCGACCGTGCCGGCTATCTTCACGGCGCCGCCGTCCCAGCGCGGCAGCAGGACGCGTTCGTAGAGCCAGCGCACCGGCGTCACCGGCAGCTCGGAGAGGTGCCAGTAGGGGGCGATGTAGGAGTCGCTTTCGGCGTCGGCGACTTCGTCGGCGTGGCAGAAGACCGGCGCCCCCATATATGGAGCGGTGCCGCGGTGGTCGGCGTGGGCGTGCCCGAGCACGACCCGCTTCAGCCCACCGAGCTCCGCGGCGGCGGCGCGCGCCCGCTTGCGCATCCCGCGGGTGCCGGCGTCGAACTGGACGACGCCGTCGCCGTCCTCGATGAAGTAGATGTTCATCGCCCCTCGGAAGTCCCCGCGCAGCAACCAGACCCCGTCGGCGACCCGCTCGAGCGCCATCCGCCCACCATAGCCCGGCCCGCGCGGCCGGCCAACTCTGGGGCTTGATCTAGGGTTCGCCGCGTGCCCTGGATCTGGAAAGCGGGGATGGTCGTGCTGATCCTCTGTCTCGCCGCCTCGATGGCGATCGCGATCGTGCGCCTGACGACGACGCCGACCGAAATCCTCGGCGACGGCTTCCGCGGCCTGCCCGCCGATTCGCGCCGGTAGGGCGATCCCGTTTAGTATCAATCGCGTTCAGCGACCGAGCAGAGGGAGGCGGGCGTGTTCACTCGAATCGTGGTTGGAACCGACGGCTCCGAGACGGCAGCCGAGGCAGTGCACCAGGCGGTTGACCTGGCAAAGCTCTCCGGAGCGCAGCTCAGCATCGTCAGCGCCTACGCGCCTGTGCCCGAGCGACGGGTAAAGGGCGAGCAGAGCGCGGCCCCAGCCGACGTCCAGCACGAGATCGGCCCGCGTGAGGACGTCAACCTCGTTCTCGACGCCGCCGCTGCGGATGCCCGCAAAGAGGGGATCGAGGTCCAGATCCACCCGGTCGAGGCTGACCCCGCCGACGCGATCCTCAACGTCGCCGAACAGGTCAAAGCCGACCTGATCGTGGTCGGCAACAAGGGGATGACCGGCGCCCGCCGCTACCTGCTCGGCAGCGTCCCCAACAACGTCTCCCACCACGCGCCGTGCTCAGTCATCATCGTCCGCACCACCTGAGGGCGCGGGACCGGCGCATCTCGGCGTCCTCGGTCGGTCATGTGTGGAGCACACTCCCTTCCTCGTCCTTGACCTGCTTGGTCCCGCGCCCTCGGGCGGCGCGGGCTAGCGGCGGCGCTGCAGGGCAGATTCGGTCGCGGCGCCCACGTCGATCAAGCCGGCTCCCTGTTGGGTCGCGGGCAGGCCGAGGCTGCGCGCCGTCTTGCGCAGACGGCGGGTGACCGCGGCGACGCGCGCCTTCGTGCTGTTGTGCTGCGGGCCGAGGACGCCGCTGGAGAGGACCATCGCGGCGGCGCCGGAGACGTGGGCGGCCGCCATCGAGGTGCCGACGTAGTTGCTGGGGATGCCGAAGATGTTGGTCGTCCCCGGTTTCAGCGTCACCTGGTAGATCGGTCGCGCCGAGACCGAGGCACAACCCGGGGCGGGGACGCCGCCGCCCGGTGCGAGCAGGTCGAGGGCGCTGCCGGCCAGTGAATAGCTGCCGAGGCAGCCGCCCTCGGTGCTGCCCCCGACCGCGATCACCCGCGGCCCGGTGGCCGGCGGCGAGACGCAGGTCTCGGCGCCGAGGTTGCCGGCGGAGGCGACCACGACGATTCCCTGCGCGTAGGCTTCGCGCAGCGCTTCGTCGACGCCCGGCACCTTCTTCCCGCAGCCGAAGTTGAAGCTCATGTTGATCACCTGGGCGCGATGGGCGACGGCGAAGCGGACCCCCTTGGCGATCGCGGTGGCGTCGCCGCGCCCGTGGTCGTCGAGGACGCGGATCGGCATCAGCCTGGCCCCGTAGGCGAGGCCGGTGAGCCCGACCGCGTTGTCGGTTTTCTCGGCGATCGTGCCGGCGACATGGGTGCCGTGCCCGTTCTCGTCGAGTGGCAGGCGGTCTTTGTCGACGAAGTCGTAGCCCTTGACGAACTGCCCCGGGCCGAAGTCGGGGCTGAGGAGGAAGTTCGCGCCCAGGGCGCGGTAGGCGATCCCGGTGTCGAGGACGGCGACGGTCACCCCTTCGGCGCCCGGCCGCCCCGCGGCGGCCAGGTTCTGCCAGGCACCGATCGCGTCGATCCCACCCGGGGATACCGGCACCCGGGGGCTGGTGCTGGCATCCCAGGGCATGAAGTTCCACTGCTTGAGCGTCCAGTCGCCGAGCGCGCTGGCGGCTTCGGCGGGGCTGTCGATGCTGCCGGGGTCGTTCGGGATCACGAACGGGCTAGGGGGGGCGAGGGCCGAGGCGGTGGCGATGTAGTTGGGGGCGGCGTACTCGACCCGGGCGTTGCCGCCCAGCGCCCGCGCCGTCTCCCGCACCCCGGCTCCCCGCGGCAACGCCAGCGTCCGCGGCGCGCGCTCGCGCTCGAACTTGACGACGACCTCCCTGGGGACGAAGCCGCGCGCCGGCGCCAGGCCGGTCGCGGCCGATGCGGGCGCGACGGCGAGCAGCGTCAACGACGCCGCGATAGCGGGAATGCAGCAAAGTCGTTTCATATAAAAAGGCCTGGTCCTCGCCGAGATCGAGCGGCCGGGTGAGCCCTCTCATGGCTAACACCCCGACGCCGGCGAAGTTGTAGGAGACATACTCCCGGATCGATGAACCGGGACACCGAATTGGCCGCCCACGAGGCGGCGATGGGCCTGGCGATCGAGCAGGCGCGCCTGGCCGAGGCCCATGGCGACGTCCCGATCGGCGCCACGATCCTCCGCGACGGCGAGCCCCTCGCCTCCGCCGGCAACGAGCGCGAGCTGCGCTGCGACCCCACCGCCCACGCCGAGATCCTCGCGATCCGCGCCGCCGCCGAGGCGCTCGGCGGCTGGCGCCTCCCCGCCACGACCCTCTACGTCACCCTCGAGCCCTGCGCGATGTGCGCCGGCGCGATCGTCCTCGCCCGCATCCCCACCGTAGTCATCGGCGCCCCCGACCCCAAGGCGGGCGCAGCAGGCAGCGTCCTCGACGTCCTCGCCGAGCCAGCGCTGAACCATCGTCCCGAGGTCATAACCGGAGTCCGCGAGCAAGAGTGCGCCACCCTCCTTCGCGAGTTTTTCAGCACCCGCCGTGGGTGATCCGCTGTTCCTTTTGTTCGCATAGCGCACCAAAGGAACAGCGGAACAAGACCTACTCGCAGTCGGAAAGCGAGGCTGGCAAGGACGCAGGGAGCGAAGCGTGCTCTGCACGTGAGCGACCGATGACGCCGCCAGGCGAAGCTCCAGAGTCCGGAGCGGAGAGGGAGGGATTCGAACCCTCGAGACGGGTTAACCCCGCCCACGCGATTTCCAATCGCGCTCCTTAAGCCACTCGGACACCTCTCCGGGGTGCCTGGCAAAGCCTAGAGAAACTAGCCGGGGAGCTCGTGTACCGCCGGCATCGCGATCGGCGTCAGCTGCTCGGCGCCCTCGCGGTGGTCGTCGAGGGAGATGACGATCGCGTCGGTCTCCGGGATCGGGGCGGCCGGGCGGTGGCCGCGCAGGCGCTCGTGGCTGCAGACGACGTAGCACCACTCCATCAGCCGCAGACGGTCCTCGGCGTCGATGTCGATGATCGTGGCGCCGACCAGGAAGCTGCCGTCGACCTCGCGGCAGCTGCGGACCTCGACCTGGACGGCGATTCGGTGCGGGGCGCCGGTGGCGTCGCAGAGGTCGAGCATCACCGCTGGCCGGGCGCCGATCTCCAGCGGCGCCGCGGCGACGAGGCCGACCCCGGAGGCGCTGGCGTCGACCAAGCGGGCGGGGGTGTGCGCCTCGGGCGAGTAGCAGTTGGCCTCGGCGTCGCCCTCGAAGCGGTAGACGAGGCGGCGCTGGCGCCGGCGCCCGACCGCGAGGGTCGTCTTCAGCAGGCGCCGCAGCTCGATCAGGCCCAGCAGCGGCACGACCACGGCGGCGATCCCCGGCATGTCGGGAAGCGGCCCGACGCCGGCCAGGTCGAGCAGGCGCAGTGCCGTGCCGCTGGCCAGCAGGACGGTGCAGAAGAGGACGAGGTGGAGCTTGCGGACGGCGTCGAGGCCGCCGCCGTCGCAGCCCTGCTTCGGCGTCACCTTGAAGGCCGTCTTGCTGGGCCAGACGATGCAGCGCAGCGCCCGCGTGTAGATCTCCATCGTCAGCAGCTCGTAGTGGGCGGTCTCGGGGATCCGCATGTAGCCGCGGGCCAGCGCCATGCCGGCGCTGAGGTTGAGCGCCACCGAGGGCAGCCACAAAGCCGCTAGCGCGACGACGCTGATCTTCATCGGCAGCGCCCCGGTCCACAACACGGCCCCGAGGGTCAGCAGCAACAGCAGCCGCATCGGCGGTGCCAGGTAGGCGAACAGGCTGGCCAGGTAGGAGAGGCGCTGCAGCGGGCTCAGGGTGCGGGCCCGCAGCGGCGACTCCGGCAGGGTGAAGACGGCGAGGTTGCCGCGCGCCCAGCGGTCGCGCTGGAGCAGGTAGCCGTCGAGGTCGTGCGGGGCCAGGCCCTGGACCAGGACCTCGTCGTGGTAGCGGCTGCGCCAGCCGTGGCGCAGCAGCCGGATCGTCGTGTGGAAGTCCTCGGCGATCGTCTCGGTGGCGACGCCGCCGATCGCCAGCAGCGCCTCGCGGTTGATCAGCGCCGCCGAGCCGCACCAGTAGGCGCCGCCGTGGCGATCCTTGCCGGGGCAGACGACGCGGTAGAAGAGCGACTGCTCGTGGCGGCCCACGGAGTAGTGCTGGGCGGAGTCGTGGTTGAAGAAGTCGTGCGGGGTCTGCACCACCGCCATCCGCGGATCGTCGAAGTAGCCGACGACGGCGTCGAGAGCGTCGGGCATCGGCACGTGGTCGGCGTCGAGGAACAGCACCAGCTCGCCCTCGGTCCGGGGCAGCGCCGCGTTGATGTTGCCCGCCTTGGCGTGGGAGTTGTCGGGACGGGTCAGGTACTCGGCGCCGGTCATCGCCGCCAGCTCCGCCATCTCCTGCCGCCGCCCGTCGTCGAGCAGGTAGGTCGTGTGGGGATAGGTGAGGGCGCCGCAGCCCGCCAGCGTCGCCATCACCACCTCGATCGGCTCGTCGTAGGTGCAGACGTAGACGTCGACGTCACGCCCGGGCGTCGCCGCTGGCCGCACCGCCGCCGGCCGCGACCACGAGAACCAGGTCAGCGTCGCCAGCGCGTAGACGCCGTAGATCTCGGTCGCCAGCAGCATCGCGAAGAGGATCGGGTTGGCGCCTTCGCCGCTCCAGCCAATTCGCCAGGTCAGGTAGCCGGCCCCCCAGATCAGCGCGACCAGAGCCAGCGCCCGCAGCAGGCCGGTATGGCGGTCGAAGAACCGCCCGACTCGGGTTTGCTCGCCGTCGTGCACAGGGGTTGATCGGCAGCTCGGCAGCCGCCATTTAGCCCTGCATCCCTAGAATCGGCGCAGACGTAGTCCCCGGAGGGGTGCCGGAGCGGTTGAACGGGGCAGTCTCGAAAACTGTTGGCGTCGCAAGGCGCTCGTGGGTTCGAATCCCACCCCCTCCGCTCGCGGGGCCTGGGCGGCGCCGGGCGGCGTCCTCGCTCGCTCATGTGCAGAGCACACTTCGCTCACTGCGTCCTTGCCCGACTTGCCCAGGTCCCGCGAGCCTGTATTACTCGCGCGGGGCCGTGGCCCAGACCGCCACCGGTGGCGGCGCCAAGAGCAAGGCCAGGCTGGCGATCTCGGCGATCGCGTCGGCGGTGGTGAAGTTGCCGAGGTGGCCGGCGTGGAAGAGGAGGTGGATGCCGGCGCTGAGGAGCCAGGCGACGGAGACGGCTTGGACGAGGGTGCGGTCGAGGGTGACGGCGGCCCAGGCGAAGAGGACGCCGAAGCCGAGGTAGAGGCTGCCGACGTCGGTAACGAGATGCTCGTTGTAGGGAGGCAGCAGCTCGACCCAGCTGGTCACGAAGGGGAAGTCGTCGTAGAAGCTGCGCGGCACCAGCGTCGCGGTCAGCCCGATCGTCAGGGCGGCGAGAAGCAGGAAGACGAGCGCCGCTCGGGCGCTCCGCGGCGACCTCATCGGCCGGACTCTAGTCGCGGCTGCTCAGCTCGCCTCGAGGGCGAGCTCCTCGCGAGCCGCCTCGTGCCCCTCGTAAGGGAGGACGGCGAAGTACATCAGCGAGGGCAGCAGCTCCTCGAGGTTGTCGAATTCTTCCTTGCACAAGCGCGAGTAAAGGAGGGCTTCGACGCCGCCGACGACGCCGGACGCCGTCAACGACGAGCAGTCAGGGCCGGCTGGCAGCAGCTCGCGGACTTCGGCGTCGAGGCAGGTGGCGAAGTCTTCGAGCAGTTGTACCCGCCGCATCACCGCGTCGGCACTGGCTGCGCGTGCCTCGACGATCAGGGTCCTCGCGGTCTGCGGCTCGGCGATCGCGAAATCGATCAGCGCAGCGAGGCTGAAGCGCAGGCGGTCACGCCAGCGGTCGCCACCGCGTTGCGCCGCGGTGTCGACCTTGTCGCGAAGGCGCGCGGCACTGGTGTCGAAGGCGGCGAGAAAGCAGTCCTCTTTGTTGGCGAAGTGCTCGTAGAACGTCGGCCGGGAGACACCGGCCCGGTCAATAACGTCCTGGACGTTGGTTTCCCGGTAGCCAAGTTCTGAGGCAGCCATCAGCATCGCGACCACGAGGCGCTCGCGCTGGGCCGCCTTGACGAGATCCGTCGGGAGTTTGCGGACGCCGGCGGGGAGCTTGCCCTCGCGGTTGGCGAGTAGTTCGATCGCGGCGTCGACCTGCTCCGCGGGCCAATCGTCACCGATGGCCGCTACGAGGATCTCTTGGCTCAGCTGAATTCGATCGAAGGACATCTAGAAACTTACCGGCCTCAAACAAGAACGACCCGAGTTTCCTCACGGTACCAGAATAGATGGTGTCCCGTGCGTGGATCCGAGTACCGCGGCTATTGTTCAATCACTGCTCCCAGCCAACCCTGGGAGGCCCTGATGAAGCCGACTCGGCCCGAGCTTCCACGAGAATTCATTGCAGTCCACAAGCAGCGTCGCATGATCGATGCGATCGCTGAACTGAGCGCCGAGCAGGGCTACGAGGCGACCAAGATCGCCGCCATCGTCAGCCGCGCCGGGGTCGCCCGCAAGACCCTCTACGACAATTTCGACGGCAAGGAGGACCTCCTCCTCAGCGCCTTCGACCTCTACTTCAAAGAGACGATGACAGCGGTCGAGGCGGCCTGTGAGAACGCCGGCGACGACTGGCAGCAAAGAATCGAATCCGGGTTGGCGGCGTTCCTGCGGTTTATCGTCGAGCAGCCCTCGGCCGCGCGCCTGTGCATGGTCGAGGCGCTTTCGGCCACCCCGAAGGCCTCGGCTAGCTACGACGCCGCCGTGCGCGCGTTCGTCGAGTTACTGAAGCGCAACGCGCCGCCGCAGGGGGAGCTGCCGGAGACGATCGAGGAAACTTTGGTCGGTGGCGTCGCCTGGATCCTGCACCAGCGGATCCGTGCCGGCGAGGCGTCGAAGGCCAATGACTTACTGCCGGAGCTGTCGCGATTCGTCCTATCGCCGTACCACGGTGTAACCAATTCAGGTCCGCTGACCGCGAAGCGAAAGTAACAGTACGGTGGCAGACTTCAATCCGCAATGGAGCGCCTACCCCGCGGACGCCACGGTCTCTCTGCCGAATTTGTCGCTCAGAATCAGCGTGAGAGGCTGATCACAGGGCTGACCGAAGTTCTCCACGAAGTGGGTTATCAGCGAACTACCGTGTCATTGATCGGTCAGCGCGCGGCAGTCTCGAAGAGTGACTTCTACAAGCACTTCGAGAGTAAGGACGAGTGCTTTTACGCCGCCTACGAGACGGCGGTGGAGCGGATTCGCGAGCGTGTCCTGGCCGCTTGCGCCGCTCACGACGTGGCCGACTGGCCGCCGCGGGTGCGCGACGGGATCGCCTCGATGATTGAGTTGTTCGCGAGCGACCCGCCTCTTGCCGGGATCACCCTGGTCGAGGGCCTGCGCGCCGGGCGCGGCGTCTACGACCGCTACCAGGCGGCGCTCGAGAGCTTCGTCCCCTACCTGCGGGAGGGCGCCCCAGAGGCTCCGTGCGGGGGCGAGATCCCGGCGGCGACCGACGAAGCCGTCGTCGGCGGCATCGCCTCGCTGCTCGGCAGGCGCATCCTTGCCGGTGAGATCGGCCGACTTGACGAGCTCACCCCGGCGGTGCTCGAATTCGCCTTGACGCCCTACCTCGGCACCGTCGAGGCGCGGCGAATAATCTCTGCTGGATGACCGAGGCGCAAAGCGCTGGCGTATTTCCTTCGCAGGCGCTCGCCGAGGCGATCGAGCAGGACTGGGTTAGCTCCGGCGAATACCGCATCCGCCCCGAGGCGATCCAGCCCGCCAGCATCGACCTGCGGCTCGGCGACGTCGCCTGGGCGCTGCGCTGCTCGTTCCTCCCCGACGTCGACTCGACGGTCGAGGAGAAGATGCAGGACCTCGCCTTCCAGCGGATCGACCTGCGCGACGGTGCCGTGCTCGAGCGCGACCGCCCCTACCTGGTGCCGCTGATCGAGGAGCTGGCACTGCCCGACGACGTTCGTGCCAAGGCGAATCCAAAGAGCTCAACCGGCCGGCTCGATGTCTTCACCCGCGTCATCACCGACCGCCATCACCGCTTCGACGACGTCCGCGCCGGCTACCGGGGAAAGCTCTACCTGGAGGTGGTCCCGCGCTCCTTCGCGATTCAGGTCAAGACCGGGCTCTCGTTGAACCAGCTGCGCCTCGCCCGTGGCGACGTCCGCCTCAACGACACCCAGATCCGCGAGCTGCAGAGCAGCTCGCCGCTGGTCTACATGGACGCCGACCCGGTGCCCCAGGCAGACCTGGCGCTCGCCGACGGCCTCTTCCTCAGCCTCGACCTTTCCGGTCCCGAAGATCGCACCGTCGGCTACCGAGCGAAGAAGAACAGCCTGCCGGTCGATCTATCGAAGATCCGCGCCTACCGCTGGAACGACTACTGGGACCCGGTCTTCCCCGAGTCCGGCGGCCGGATCGTGCTCGAGCCGGAGATCTTCTACCTGCTGCTCTCTGCCGAGGGGGTCAGCATCCCGCCGCAGATCGCCGCCGAGATGATGGCCTACGACCCGACCGCGGGCGAGCTGCGCACGCACTACGCCGGCTTCTTCGACCCCGGCTTCGGCTACGACCCGGCCGGCGGTCGCCCCGGCAGCCGCGCCGCGCTCGAGGTCCGCGCCCGCGACGTCTCCTTCATGGTCGAGCACCGCCAGCCGGTCTGCAAGCTGGGCCTGGAGTGGATGGAGTCACCGGCTGAGCGCCTCTACGGCGCCGGTCTTGGCTCCAACTACCAGGGCCAGGTGACGATGCTGAGCAAGCACTTCCAGGAGCAGACGGCGGGCACGCCGCCACCGTCCCCCTAGGCGGGGGCGCCGTCGCGGGCGGGCAGCTCGCGCATCAGTTCGTGAGCGCGGCGGCGTTTGGCCAGCAGCTCTGTTTCGAGCCCGACGATCTCCTCGCGCCGGCGCCGCACCAGCGCCAGCTGGCGGCCGATGTGGCCGAGCGATTCGTCGAGGATCTCGTGGCGCCGGGCGGGGTCGGCGACGCCGCCGCGCCACTCGCGCCGCAGCGCGTCCCGCGCCTCGTCGGCCTCGGCGAGCTGCTTCAGCTCCTCCAGCGACAGTCCGAGCAGGTCCTTCAGCCGCAGCAGCTCGGTCAGCCGCTCGACGTCGCTCTCGGCGTAGGTGCGGTGGGCACCGGGCTCGCGACCACCGCTTATCGGCAGCAGCCCGATCTCCTCGTAGTAGCGGATCGTCCGCGGCGTGGTCCCGGCCAGCTTGGCGACCTCGCCGATTCTCAGCTCTGCCCGGGCGGGAGCGCTCATGGCGTCGCCTCGATCTCCTCGCGGATCGCCTCCTCGATCGACAGCCCGGGGTCGCGTCGCTGCGCTCTCGTCTTCGCCTCGCTTGGCCGCAGCAGCGAGACGCCAGCGCCGAGGACCGAGACGGCGGCCAGCACCCACAGCGCCGTGTGCATGTTGGCGATGAAGGGGTCCAGCCGGACCTTCGTGAGCCCGGAGGCGAGGCCGGAGAAGATCTTGAAGAGGACCGGTTTGGGCACCGCGGCGGTGATGATCGCGAGCACGAAGGCGATCGAGATCACGGCGCCGGTGTTCTGGACCATCGTCCGCGCTCCGGCGGCGATGCCACGCCGCTCGGTCGGCACGGCTCCCATCATCGCCGCCGTGTTGGGCGACATGAACATCCCCGAGCCGACCCCGACCAGGGTCAGCCAGATCGCCCCGGGCCAGTAGGCCGTCTCGGCCTGCAGGGTCGTCATCAGCGCCAGGCCGATCGCGGTGACCAGCATCCCCAGCGCTGCCAGCGTGCGCGAGCCGTGGCGGTCGGCCCAGATGCCGGCGAGGGGGGACGCGACCAGCATCCCGATCGCCATCGGCGCCAGCTTGAGCCCGGCCAGGATCGGATCGTCGCCCTGTGCTCCCTGGTAGTAGAAGACGAAGATGAACATCAGCGCGAAGCGCGAGAGCCCGTTGATGAACGCGGCCCCGGTCGCCGCCGCGAAGAGGCGGTCCTGGAAGATCGAGAGGTCGAGCATCGGCGCCTTGCCGCGGTGCTCGATCAGGACGAAGAGCGGCAGCAGCACCGCCGCGACGATCAGGCTGGCGATCACCAGCGAGTCGTTCCAGCCCGAGATGCCGCCGCGCGAGATCCCGTAGACGAGCCCGGTCAGGCCGACGACGAAAGTCGCCGTCCCCAGCGTGTCGAGGCCGCGAACCGGGTCGCGCTTGGACAGCTCGCGCAGGATCAGCGCCGCCCAGAGCGCGCCGGCGAGGGCGAGTGGGACGTTGAACCAGAAGACCCACTGCCAGGAGATCGCGACCAGGGCGCCGCCGAGGACCGGTCCGATCACCAACCCGATCGCGGCAACCATCGTGTTGGTCCCCATCGCCAGCCCGAGCTGCTCCTTCGGGAAGGCGTCGGTGACCAGGGCGGGGCCGTTGGCGAAGATGAAGGCGCCGCCGATTCCCTGCAGAACGCGCCAGAGGATCAGCTGGGTGCCGTCGGCGGCGAAGCCCGCTCCGAGTGAAGCGGCGCCGAAGACAAGGAAGGCGGCGACGAAGGCGGGCTTGCGACCGAAGAGGTCGGAGAGGCGGCCGGCGGTGAGGACCAGCACGGTCGAGGAGATCATGTAGGCGAGGATCACCCAGACCAGTTCCAGGAGGCTGGTGCCGAGTGCCCGCTCGAGGTCGGGCAGGGCGATGATCAACGTCCCCGAGTTGGTCGCCACCAGCAGCATCCCGAGGCTGGTGCAGGAGAGGGCCCACCACTTGTAGTTCACGTGGTCGGCGCCCACGCCCGCGCCTCCCGCAAACCTCTTTCTAACGTTCACGTTAGATATCGTAGCAACCCGATTTCGCGAGTCTGCTCTCAGTGGCGCATATCGCCACTGAGAGCAGACTCGACAACCGGCTATGGTGCCCGCATGCCCGCCGACGCCAACCGCGCGACGATCGAGCGTCTCTACGCCGCCTTCGGCGAGTGCAACGGCGCCGCGATGACCGCCTGCTACGCGCCCGGCGCCCACTTCCGCGACCCCGCCTTCGGCGACCTCGAGGGCGATGACATCGGCGCGATGTGGCGGATGCTGACCGGCCGCGCCAAGGACCTGAAGATCGAGCTGCACGAGCACGAGGCGGGGGAGGAGACGGGCTCGGCCCACTGGATCGCCCGCTACACGTTCTCCACCGGTCGCCCCGTCGTCAACGACATCCAGGCCAGCTTCCGCTTCGACGAGAGCGGCCTGATCGTCGACCACATCGACGACTTCGACTTCCACAACTGGGCCAAGCAGGCGCTCGGTCCGAGCGGCCACCTCGTCGCCCTGCTGCCGCCGCTGCGCAAGAAGGCCCGCGCCAAAGCACTCGAGCAGCTCAGCGCCTACAAGCGCGACGAGACCGGCTCCAGCCTCTAGAGCTTTCGCCGTTCGATGTTTTGAGCCGCCCCTGGGCGGCCTAACTCGTCGAACGCCGTCTGGACCTGACCTTGAACAACAAGCTGATGGGGATCGGCAGCCTGGGCCCGTCGCTGGCGAAGAGCGCCGAGTATCGGCGCGGATACCTGTGCGGGATGATCCGAGGGGACGCCCACGTTGGCTCCTATTCGTATCCGCGACCCGGAAGAGCGGTTTCCGAGGTCCATCGCTTCCGCCTCGCGCTGACCGACCTCGAGGCCGTGCATCGCAGCCGCGACTACCTGGCTGCGGCCGGCGTGCCCACCCGCGAATTTCAGTTCCTCGAGGGAAACGCGAGGCATCGACCGATGACCGCAATCCGAACCTCCACGCGGGAAGCGGTCGAACGGGTCCGCGATCTGATCGATTGGCCGACTTCTCCGACGATCCCTGGCCGACCGTGGCGAGGCGTCAGCCGGCTCCTCGTCTAGAAGAGACGGTGTGCAGGTGGGTGACTCGGGGGGAGGTCCCGAGGACGTACACCTCGCCCGCAGGGGCCTCCCCCCGAGGCAGGCCCCGCCGGCCCAACGGCCTCTCTTCTAGCTTCCTTCGTCCAACTGCTCGAACTTGCACTCCTCGGGCGATTTGTCGTCCCGAAACGACCGAAACCGCGCCCCGTGCCGGATCCGCCCCGACGCCGCGTGGTCGTACCCCACTTCGATCACCAGCTCCGGTCGCAGCTCGACCCACTCGAGGTCACGGCCGCCGGTCCAGCGGCTCGGCTCGGCGCTGCCGCTTTCGCCGGTCTCCAGCGGCGCCAGCATCGCCCGCATGCTCCGTTTCGCCGCGGCGCTGAAGCCGGAGATGTGGCCGACCGTGCGCAGCTCCTCGCCGTCGTAGAGGCCGAGGATCAGGGAGCCGACGGTGCCCTCCTCTTTGCCGGGCCGCCAGCCCATCACCACGCAGTCGATCGTGCGCTCGCGCTTGACCTTGGCGAACCCTTTGCGTTTGCCGGGGAGGTAGGGGGCGTCGAGCTGCTTGGCCATCACGCCCTCGATGCTGCGCAGCCAGGCCTCGGCCTGGTCGGCGTCCGGGGTCAGCGGCGTCAGCTCGAGGTCGGCCTCGGCGGCGATCCGCTCGAGACGCTCGCGCCGCTCTGACAGCGGCGCCTCCAGCAGCGAGTCGTCGCCCTCGGACAGCAGGTCGAAGCCGACGAAGCAGGCCGGGATCTCCTTCGAGAGCAGCTCGATCCGCGATTGGGCGGGGTGAATGCGTTCCTGCAGGGAGTCGAATTCGACGTTGCCGTCGGCGTCGCGGATCACCAGCTCGCCGTCGAGCACCCAGCGCCCCGGTGCGAAGCTCAGCTCCGGGAAGTAGCGCCCGAGTTCTTTGCCACCGCGCGACTGGATGTAGGCCTCGTCCCCGTCGACGAAGATGATCGCCCGGAAGCCGTCGAGCTTTGGCTCGTACGCCCACTCCTGGCCCAGCGGCAGCTCTTTGCGGGTCAGCGCCAACTGGGGCTTGATTGGCGGGGAGAGCGGCAGGGACACGCAGCGGGGAGGGTACGCCTCAGCCGGCGCTGGTGGCGCCTTCGCGCCGGGCCCGGCTCTCGCGTGGGTCGGCGATCGGCACCGCCGCCAGCAGTTTCTTCGTGTAGGCGTCGGTCGGGTGCTCGCAGACCTGGTCCGCGGTTCCTTCCTCGACGATCTTGCCGTCGTGCATGACCGCGATCCGGTCGGAGATGTGGCGGACGACGCCGATGTCGTGGGCGACGAAGACGTAGGTGAGGCCGAACTCGTCCTGGAGGTCGTCGAGCAGGTTGACGATCTGCGCCTGGATCGAGACGTCGAGGGCGGAAACGGGCTCGTCGGCGATCACCAGCTTCGGCTGCAGCGCAAGGGCCCGAGCGATCCCGATCCGCTGTCGTTGCCCGCCGGAGAACTCGTGCGGGAAGCGGTTGTAGTGCTCGGGGGCGAGGCCGACCCGGTCGAGCAGCTCCTGGACCCGCCGTTTCAGCTCGCCACCGGAGGCGACGCCCTGGCGCCTGAGCGGGTCACCGACGATCTGGCCGATCCGTTTGCGCGGGTTCAACGAGGCGTAGGGGTCCTGGAAGATCATCTGCATCTGCCGTCGCAGCGGCCGCATCTGCCGCCGCCCGAGGCCGGCGATCTCCTCGCCCTCGAAGCGGACCGAGCCCGAGGTCGGCTTGATCAGGTTGAGGATCGCGCGGCAGGCCGTCGACTTGCCGCTGCCGGACTCGCCGACCAGGCCGAGCGTCTGACCGGGCGCGACGCTGAAGCTGATCCCGTCGACGGCGCGAACCTGGTCGACCACGCGGTCGACCAGGATGCCGCGCTTGATCGGGAAGTGCTTGACGAGGTCGGTGACCTCCAGCAGCGGCTCGGCGCTCATGGCGTCGGCGCCTCCAATCCGATCTGGCCGGCGACCTGGCGCTTCTCTTTCTTGGCCTCGGGGCTGAGCCAGCAGCGATCGCAGTGGCCGGGCTCATCGCGCAGTCGAGCCTGCAGCGGCGGCAGGTCGATGCAGGGCCCGAACTCGTGCGGGCAGCGGGGCCGGAAGGAGCAACCCTCGGGCAGCGCCAGCAGCGAGGGCGGCGCGCCGCTGATCTGCGGCAGCCGCACCGGTCGCGGTTTGTCCAGTCGGGTCAGCGAGCCGAGCAGGCCCCAGGTGTAGGGATGCTGGGGGTCGAAGAAGATCTGGTCGAGCGTCCCCTGCTCGACGACCCTGCCCGCGTACATCACCAGCACTCGGTCGGCGATTTCGGCGACGACGCCGAGGTCGTGGGTGATCAGGATCGTCGCCAGGTTGCGTTTGCGGTTGAGCTCGCGCAGGAGCTCGAGGATCTGCGCCTGGATCGTGACGTCGAGCGCCGTCGTCGGCTCGTCGGCGATCAGCAGATCGGGTTCCAGCGCCAGCGCCATCGCGATCATCGCCCGCTGGCGCATGCCGCCCGAGAACTCGTGCGGGTAGTCGTCGACCCGGCCCTCGGCGTTGGGGATCCCGACGGCTTCGAAGAGCTCGACCGCCCGCGCCCGCGCTTCGCTCTTGGAGACGCCGTCGCGGTGGGCGCGGATCGCCTCGCCGATCTGGGCGCCGAGCCGGTAGACCGGGTTGAAGGAGGTCATCGGGTCCTGGAAGACCATCGCCACGCGGTCGCCGCGCAGGCGCCGCAACTCGGCGTCGGAGGCCTCGATCAGGTCCATCCCCTCGAACTCCGCGGTGCCCTCGATCCGCGCGTTCTTCGAGCGCGTCAGGCCCATGATCGTCTGCGCGGTGACGCTCTTGCCGGAGCCCGACTCGCCGACGATCGCGACGACTTCCCCCGGTCGCACCTCGAAGCTGACGTCGTCGACGGCCTGCAGCAGGCCGCCTTCGGTGGAGAAGCCGACCCGCAGGCCCTTGACGCTGAGGAGCGGCGCCGGGCTCACGAGGCCCCACTCTCCCCGAGGCGCACCCGCGGGTCCAGGTAGGCGTAGGCGATGTCGACCAAGGCGTTGACGAAGACGACGAAGAAGGCGCCGTAGATCGTCACTCCCATGACCGGCGGAAGTTCGAATTTCTGCACCGCTTCGATCGCGTAGAGGCCGATCCCGTTGAGGCTGTAGAGGTATTCGGTGATGATCGCGGTGCCGGCGATCGTCGCCCCGAAGTCGAGCCCGAAGAGGGTCACGATCGGGACCAGCGAGTTGCGCAGGACGTGCCGGGACATCACCCGGCGCTCGCTCAGCCCCTTCGCCCGCGCCGTCCGCACGTAGTCCTCGTTCATCACGTCGAGCATGTTCGAGCGCAGGACGCGGCTGTAGAAGCCGATCGAGAGGATCGCCAGGGTGACCCAGGGCAGGATCAGGTGACTCAGCCACTCGCTCGGGTTTTCGGTCAGCGGCACGTACTGCGCGTTGGGGAAGATTTCGAGCTTGTAGGTGAGGAAGTAGAGGAGCACCGGGGCGATCAGGAAGACCGGGATCGAGATCCCGGCGATCGCGAAGCCGGTGAGGAAGCGGTCGAGCCAGCCGCCGGCGCGCAGGGCCGAGAGATACCCGAGCAGGAGCCCGAAGAAGAGCCAGATGATCGCCGCCCCGATGCTGAGCGAGAAGGTGGCCGGGATCCGTTCGATGATCTGTTCGTCGACCGAGATCCGCGGCTTGTAGGAGGTCAACTCGCCGGTGAAGATCTTCTTCATCATCGTCAGGTACTGCTCCGGCAGCGAGTTGTCGAAGCCCCATTCCTCTTCGATGCTCTTGACCAGGACCGGCGTTGAGTTCTTGCCGGCGAGGAGCTGCGCCGGGTTGGTGTTGGGGACGACGTTGAAGATCACGAAGACGATCACCGAGACGGCGAAGAGGACGGCGATCATCCCGGCCAGGCGTCTGATGACGAAGCGGGCCATCAGATCGCGGCCGCTCCCGACGCCTTCGTCGCCACCGTGCCGGTGTGCGCCTCGAGGTCGATCTTCGAGCGCGGGTCGAGCGCGTCGCGGAGGCCGTCGCCGACGATGTTCAGCGAGAGCACGGTCAGCATGATCATCGTGCCGGGGATGATCGCCAGCAGCGGCTGCGTGTTGAGCAGATCGACCCCGACCGTGATCATCGTCCCCCAGGAGGAGTTGGGCGGCTGCACGCCGGCGCCGAGGAAGGAGAGACCGGCCTCGAACAGCATGTTGTTGGCGATCGTCAGGGTGAAGAAGACGATGATCGTCGAGGCGAGGTTGGGGAGGATCTCGCCGAACATCACCCGCAGCGGCCCGGCGCCCTGGGCGACGGCCGCCTCGACGAACTCCTTGTTGCTCAGCGAGAGGACTTCACCGCGGATCGGCCGCGCGATGTAGGGCACGGTGAAGACGCAGATGACGATGATCGGGATCCATAAGGAGCCCCCGGATAACTCGAGCGGCCCGATCTTCAGCCCGCCGACCGCGAGCGTCACCCCCAGCGCGATCCCGACCAGGAGCACCGGCAGGGACCAGAGGATGTCGAGCGTCCGCGCGATCACGGTGTCGATCCAGCCCCGGTAGTAGCCGGCCAGCAGCCCGAGGATCACCGCCAGGGCGGTCGTGATCAGGGCCGTCGTGATCCCGATCAGCAGCGAGGTGCGACCCCCGTACATCAGCCGCACCATCTCGTCGCGGCCGAGACGGCTGTCGGCGCCGAGGAAGAACATGCCGTCGGCGGCGAAGAGCTGCGGTCCGATCGGCTGCCCTTCGACGTTGACGACGTCGCGCTTTTCGCCCCCGACGGTGAGCTGCTGGAGCGTGTGGGTCTTGTTCGGGCCGGTGTGGGCGACGTGGTCCGCCCACAGCGGCGCCGCCAGCACGAAGAGGACGATCAGGAAGAAGAGGACGAGGAAGGCAACCGCGACCCGGTTGCGCACGAAGCGGCGCGCCGCCAGGGACCAGGGCCCGCGTTCTCCCCCAGCGGTCGGCGCCGCGACAGCGGCCGCCTCGGGCTGGGGGTCTATCGCCACTTGCCTATCTTCCCCCCGCCCGAGGCGGTTCCTACTTGAATTCGAAACTGGTCAGGTACTCGAAGAACGTCGGGTTGTAGATGATGCTGTCGAGTTCGATCGCGTCGGAGACGAAGGTCGACAGCGTCCGCGTCCCGTACGGAGCCCAGGGCGCCTGTTCCATGAACTTCTTGTCGAGTTCGGCATAGGCCGTTTCCTCGTCGGGCTCGAGCCGTTCTTCGCCGAGCGTTTCGATTTCCTTGTTCAGTTCCGGGTCGCTGATTTTGGCGAAGTTGCCGTTGTTGGTCGGGAGGATGCTTTCTCCCGACAGCAGCGGCTGGAAGAAGTCGTTCGGGTGCGGATAGTCCTCGAACCAGTCCGACCAGCCGGCATCCAGATTCGGCGTCGTCGCGTTGCCGATCACCGTGAAGTAGTTGTCGGCGTTGAGGATCTTCAGTTCCGTGTTGAAGCCGAGCTGCTGGAGGACGTCGTTGAGGTATTCGCCGGCTTCGTTGTTGGGCGATTCGGTGTCGGTCCAGACGGTGATGTCCATGTCCGCCGGCGCCGCTTCTTTGATCATTTCCTTGGCTTTCGCCAGGTCATGCGGGTAGAGGTCGAATTTCTCGTAGCCCGGCATCCCCGGCGGCAGGATCTGGTCGGTGCCGACGATCTGACCGGCGTAGATACGTTCCAGCGCTCGCGAGTCGATCGCGTAGTTGACGGCCTGGCGGACTTTGACGTCGTCGAACGGAGCCTCTTCGGTGTTGAGCCAGAAGTAGTAGGTGCTGATCGTCGACTGGACGAGGAACTGACTGCCCTCGTACTTCGACTTCACTTCCGCGTAGCGGGAGGAGGGCGGTGGGTTCTGCATCCAGTCGTAGGTGCCCTGTTCGATGTCGTCGACCTGCGACTGCGGATTGCGGATCACCGTGATCTTGGCGCCGTCGATGCTGCCGGTCGGGTATTCGGGCATCGCTTCGGAGTTGGCTTTGGCCCAGTAGGGATTGCGCTCGTATTCCCAGCCCTTGCCCGGCTGGGACTTGGTGATCGTGTACGGCCCGGTGCCGGGCGGCGGCGTCGCCGACTGGTCTTCCATCGGCGTGCTCTGCGGCACCGGCGCCACGAACATCAGCGCCAGCTCGTTTTCGAAGGTGCCGCGCGGCTTCGTCAGGTTGATGACGATTTCGCCCGTCTTGTCGTTCGCTTCGATGCCCGGGATGCCGCCCTTCTTCGTTTCGGCGAACTCTTCGGCGCCGACGATGCCGGTGTAGAAGGGCGAGCCGCCGGAGCTGAGCACGAAGGCGCGTTCGACCGCGTAGGGGAAGTCGGAGGCTTTGACCGCGGCGCCGTCGGAGTATTTGAGGCCGGGTCGCAGTTTCAGCGTGTAGGTCTTGCCGCCGTTGCTGATCGTCGGCAGGTCTTCTGCCAGGCCGGGAACGACCTCGCTGCCTTCCGCGCCCTCCGCGTGTTTGTAGGTGAGCAAGGGGATGTAGACCTCGCCCATCGCCGTCCAGCCTTCCGCCGTGTAGGAGAGCTGCGGGTCCATGTAGTCCGGGAAGGAGGCGTAGGTGCCTTTGAGGATCCCGCCCTCCTGGCCGCCGCCCCCGCCGCTGCTGGTGTCGCCACCACCCCCGCCGCAAGCCACCAATCCAAGAGAGGCGATTAGTGCAGTCCCCGACACCGCAATAACGACGAAAAGCTTCTTCACAGTCTGACCTCCCGGTCTTTCTGGATTGGCGAGCCTCCTGGGATCAACTCCAGCACAACGTCGTTACATCCGTCAACTCGGATTGAATCAAAAGTCTCAACCGGTTCGGCCCAGTTGCGCCCGAGGGCTGGAATCGCCAGGACCACGATCGCGAATACTCCCAGGCCCGCGACGAGAAACGCGGCCCGAGGACTGACCACGGTGGCGATTATGCCGCCGAGGGCGAAGCCGATTCCCGGCGTCGCCGCGCCGACCGACTCCAGCACGCTCATCACCCGCGCCTGCATCCCTGGCACGGTCAGCTCCTGGACGGCGCTTACGGCTGCGACCCACTGGACGCCGTTGCCGGCGCCGCCGACGGCGGAGGCGACACAGGCCAGGGCCAGCGTCGGCGCCACCGCCAGGCCGAGGTAGCCGACGCCGACCGCCAGCGTGCTGAAGAGGAGGAGGTAGGCCAGCGAGGCTTTGCGGATCGCCGCGAAGACGATGCTGCCGAGGACCATCCCCGCCCCCCAGCTGGCAAGCAACAGGCCGTAGCCGGAATCGCCGGCGCCGAGCGTCTCCTTGGCGTAGATCACCTCGACCGGGATCACCGCCGCGAAGAAGATGAAAGCGGCGCCCTGGGCGAGCAGGAGTCGGCGCAGGGTCGCCTTTTCGCGGATGTAGGCGATGCCGGCGCGGACCCGTTCCCGCAGCTGGCCGGGCTCGGGCTCGGCCCGGGGCATCTCGCCGGCGGTGAAGAGGATCCAGGCGATCGCATAGAAGGAGAGCGCGTCGAGGAACAGCGCGGTGGGGACTCCGAAGCCGGCGACGACGAGGCCGGCGAGGGCCGGGCCGATCGCGGCGCCGCCGGTGAAGGCGAGGTTGAGGATCGCGTTCCCGGCGCGCAGCTCGCCGGCGGGCTCGAGCAGGGAGGCGGCGACGGCGCGGGTCAGCGAGCGGCCGGCGAGCATCAGGGCGCCGTCGATCGCGGCGAGGATGACGACCCCGGCCAGCGAAAAGTTCAAGGCCAGCAGCGCCAGGCCGGCGAAGGCGGCCGCCTCGGCGCAGTAGAGGACCGGCAACGCGAAGCGGGGCGAGGGCAGCTCGACCCGGGCGACGAGGAGCGGCGCCAGCATCGCCGGCAGGAATCCGGTGCCGATGAACAGCGCCGCCGTCGCCAGCGCGCTGCCGGTTTCGTCGTAGACGAGCACCGAGAGCGCGATCAGCCCCATCCAGTCGCCGAGCTCGTTGATCGCGTAGGTCGCCGCCAGCCGCCTGAAGAGGGGCCGGCGAAGGGGGGCGCTTAGTCCTGAGCTGGGCATGGCTGGCTGTATGTCCTAATCCATATCTGCACAAGATTTCCTGCAGATGCACAAGTTCCGGGCAGGTTGTGCTACAAATCCACCCAGGAAATGCACGAATTTCGTAGGGCCACGCACAGGTCTTAGGGCTTCAATCCATCAGAAGGGAGCAGGCAAAATGGGTTTTCGTCGCTAATTTGACTTAGAGAGCGGAGTTTCACACACGACTCCGCCGCGGTTCCGAAGGGCGTCCAGATGGGCGCCTTTCGTATGTTCGGGGCCCCGCGGAGCCCCCCTGCCCGGCCCGATCGGTGCGGAGCCGCGCTCTGCAAGATCGATTTCCCCCTGGAATATCTGCCTATTGGTTGCTGTTTGGAGGTCAACTGGGCGCTAACGTCTCTTCACCAGTCAATTTGGTGAGTGATTCCTGGCGTACGCAGGGAACGCACGCCGGTCGGGGAAAACCGAGAGCAGTTCAGTGCCCTCGACCAACGCCGACAGCCAGTAGATGCCCGCCGACCGACCCACGCCGAGAATAATCGCCATCCAGGCGGTGGCCCTGGTCGTCGTCTGCGCGGTCGCGATCCTCGAGGCGCCGCAGGGCAACTGGAACATCGGCCTGCTGCTGGTCCTCTTCGCCTTCGCCGCCTTCAGCGACCTGACGGCGATCACCACCAACGCCCAGATCAAGATCTCCGGCAGCTTCCTCGCCCTGGTCCTGGCAATGGTCTTCCTCGGTGGCACCCCGGCGGCGGTGCTCGGCGTGATGACGATCACGATCGGCTGGCTGCGCTGGCGCGACGCCCCGCACGACCTGCTCAACAACCTGCTCACCTACGCGACCTTCCCACTGGTCGGCGGCCTCGCCTTCATGGAGGTGACCGACCAGGCCGGGATCGGTGCCGGCGAGCCGATGTTCTACGTGCTCGTCTTCGCGCTCTTCCAGATCGTCCTCGCGATCAACTTCGCGATGACCGCCGGCTACGGCGCCTACCTCGAGCGGGCCCGCTTCAGCGAGAAGCTGAAAGTGCTGCCGCCGGTCCTGCCCTCCGAGTTCGCCAGCGCGATGATGGCGATCGCGGTCGCCTTCATCTACCACGTGATCGGGATCGCGGCGATCGCCCTCTTCGGCGTCGTCTTGATCACCTTCCAGTACCTGCTCGGGCAGCTGCTGCTCTCTCAGCAGCGCGCCGAGGAACTGGAGCTGCGCAGCAAGCAGCTGGCCAGCTTCCAGGTCGGGATGTTGAGCGCGATGCTGCGCACGCTCGACCTGCGGGACCAGATGACCGCCCGTCACTCCGCCGCCGTCGCCCGCTACTCGCGGGCGATCGCCCAGCGCGCCGGCTACTCGCGACGCGAGGAGGAGCTGGTCCACATCGCCGCGCTGCTCCACGACATCGGCAAGTTCATCCTCCCCGACCGCATCCTTAAGGCCAACGTGCCGCTCACCGACGAGGACTGGATGCTGATCAAGCGCCACCCGCAGCAGGGTGCGCGTGTCGTCTCCTCGCTCGACGGCTACGGCCCGGTCGCCGAGATCATCCTTGCCCACCACGAGCGGATCGACGGCAAAGGCTATCCGCGCGGCCTCGGCGGCGACGACATTCCCGAGCTCTCGAGGATCATCTCCGTCGCCGACACCTACGACGTGATGACCGCGCGCGACTCCTACCGCACGCCGATGTCGAGCTACGACGCGATCGTCGAGCTGCGGCGGGTCGCCGACAAACAGCTCGACGCTAAATTCGTCGAGGTCTTCATCGAGCTGCTGGAGGGCAAAGACGTCTCCTTCCAGCACGGCGAGGCGGCTGACTTCGAGAAGGAGCTGGCGCTGGAATCGCGGATCGCCGAGACCGCCAGCCCCGACGGCGACGCTCAGGGCCGCTTCCAAGTGGCCGGCGTCAGCATCTAGGGGACCGACCCCCGGCCCGATACGGTTGTGGCGATGCGCGCCGTCACCTTCCAGGGCCTCGAGCAGGTCCGAGTCGAGGAGAAGCCGGAGCCGGAGCTGGTCGCCGGCGATGACGCGATCGTCCAGGTCGACACCAGCGCCGTCTGCGGCTCGGACCTCCACATCTACCACGGCCGGGTCCCGGTCGAGGAGGGCTTCACGATCGGCCACGAGTTCGTCGGCACCGTGCTCGCGGTCGGCGATGACGTCGACCGCGTCGGCATCGGCGACCGCGTCGTCGGTTGCTTCCACACCGCCTGCGCCACCTGCACGCCCTGCCTGCGCGGCGACTACCACCGCTGCGCCAACGGCCAGACCTTCGGCCACGGCTCCCACCTCGGCAACCTGCAGGGCGCCCAGGCCGAGCGGCTGCTCGTCCCCCGCGCCAACCTGACCCTGCGCCGGGTGCCCGAGTCGGTCAGCTCCGACGTCGCGCTCTTCGCCGGCGACGTGATGGGCACCGCCTTCCACGCGATCTCATACGGCGGCATGCGCTCCGGCGACACGGTCGCGATCCTCGGCCTCGGGCCGGTCGGCCTCTGCGCCGTCCAGGCGGCCTTCGCCGGCGGCGCCGTCCAGGTCTTCGCGATCGACACGGTCGCGGAGCGGCTGGAGATGGCCGCCTCGTTCGGGGCGACGCCGCTGCACCTGACCGAGCAGGACGCGAAGAAGGAGGTCCGGGCCGCCACCGGCGGCGCCGGCGTCGACGTCGCCGTCGACGCGGTCGGCAACCCCGAGCCGCTGGCGCTGGCGATCAGCCTCGCCCGCGACGTCGGCACCGTCTCCGGCATCGGCGCCTACTCGGGCCGGATGGAGGTTCCGCTCGGCCTCGCCTGGCTGAAGGGCCTCTCGCTGCGGCTCGGCGTCGCCAACGTGATCGCCCACGTCGACCACGTGCTCGACCTGCTCGAGGCCGGCAAGCTCGACCCGGCGCCGCTGGTCAGCCACCACATGTCGCTCGACCAGGCCCCCGAGGCCTACCAGCTCTACGACGCCCGCGAAGCGCTGAAGATCATCCTGACGCCGTAGCTGGGCGCTTGCGGCCGAGTCTGGGACGATAGAGGCGAATGGCGCTGCTGAGCGACACCGAGATCGAGTCCAGGCTCGCCGATCTGAACGGCTGGAGCCGGGCGGGTAAGGCGATCGAGAAGCAGTTCGGGTGCGGCGATTTCGTCGGCTCGGTCGCCTTCGTCGACAAGCTGGTCGAGCCGGCGGAGGCGATGAACCACCACCCCGACCTGGAGATCTCCTGGGACAAGGTGAAGGTCTCGCTCTCGAGCCACTCCGAGGGCGGCCTGACCGCGTCGGACTTCGAGCTGGCGGCGAAGATCGAGGCGCTGCCCTAGCGGGCTCCACGCTTCGGACATTGACCCCACCCTGGTGGTGTCAAACTCGACTGCGATGGCGAAGCGTAAGAACAAGCGCCGGGAGCGGGCGACGGTGGAGACGGTCGCCTACACCGACCCGCAGGGCAACGTGCTCACGCTGAGGCAGTCGCTCAGCGCCGGCACGATCAAGAAGATCGGCGAGCCGCCGGGCAGCGCCGCCGCCTCGCTCGAGGACGCCTGGCAGCGCCGCTCGGAGACGCTCTTCGAGCGCCTCGCGGTCAGCTGGGAGATCGCCGGGCTGCCGCTCGAGGACCAGAAGATGCTGCTCGGCCGCTACCGGATGGCCGACGCCGAGACGCAGCGCTGGGTGCGGCAGACGATCGCCAGCCATCTCGAGGCCCACATCCCGGAGCTGGCCGGGTAGCGACGGCGCTCGCGGGTAGCTTTTGCCGATGGCCGACGAGCTGCGGATCGACGAGCGCCTCTCGATCCCGTTGGCCGAGATCGAGCTGCGGACCAGCCGCTCCTCCGGCCCCGGCGGCCAGCACGCCAACGTCACCGCCTCGCGGGTCGAAGCGGTGTTCGACGTCGAGGCCTCGGCGGCGCTCGACGAGTCCCAGCGGGCGCGGCTGCTGGAGCGCGCCGGCGCCCTCGTCACCGCCGTCGCCCAGGACGCTCGCGGCCAGTCGCGCAACCGTGAGCTGGCGCTGCAGCGGCTGGCGAAGAAGATCGCCGCGGGGCTGCGGGTGCCGCGGCGCCAGCGCGCCACGCGCCCGACGCGGGCCTCGCGCCAGCGCCGGCTGGACCAAAAGCGGCGGGCGGGGGAACGCAAGCGTGGACGGCGGCGGCAAGGGTATGAAAACGAGTGACCACTAAAGGAAGGGACTGGAGATGTTTGCCAAGACCAAGGCATTCAGCGGTCTCGCGGTCGACGATCTGGAGGCGGCGCGCGAGTTCTACGGGGAGACGTTGTTGGAGGAGCAGCCCTAAGCGGCTGTCCGCCTTTCGTCCTCCAGTTGGCACGAAGTTGAATCAAGCTCCGCACCACGTGAGCGGAGCGCCGACCTAGGTTTGGTCGCATGATCTACCGCCGCGACCTCGTCGACCACTTCGAGTGGCTGAAGGGCTCCAAATACTTCGATGAAGTGATCGACGAGGCACTCGCCGCGATCACTCTCACCGCGTACGACCACGGCGCCGACCTGATTCGAAACGGTGCCTGGCAGGACGCCAAAGGCGTGGTCGAACGCTTTGACCTGGAGGAGTTCGTCGACCGGTTGCGAGCGGAACGGCTGCTCTGAAGCCGGTGCTACGGTTTCGCGCATGGATGGGGAGTCGACGGCAGACATCGTTCTGAACGACCAGCGCAGCCGCTGGCTCAACGGCGAGCGGTTGCGGGAACAACTGGCAGATCGGGCTGCCGATGCGGATCTGACGATTGAGCTCCGCCAGCTGGCGGGCGAGACCTTGGATGAGCTGAGCTCGGCCTAGTGCGCTGAGCGTCTGAGTCGAGTTCCGATCTCGCGGATCTTGCCGGGGGCTACTCAGGCAGGTCGTCGGGCAGCGGCACTTCTTGAGGCGAGCGGCCCTCGCCCTCGTCGTCCCAGCTCGACCAGGCGATGCCGTCGCGGCCCTGGTGCTCGCCATCGCCGCCGAGGGCGAGGACGACGACGTGGTCCCCACTCGGGTTGGTGAGCTGGCGTTTGGACTCGGGCCCGACCCTGGCGAGCCTGCCGCGGCCGAGCACGTGCGCCTCGCCCTCGACGATCAGCGTCAGCTCGCCCTCGAGCACGAGGTAGACCTCCTCCTGGCGCTCGTGCCGGTGCACGCGCAGGCGCTGGCGCGGGCGCAGGATGAGGGCGTTGACCCCGAAGCTGGTGATGCCGAGCTCGCGGCGCAGCAGCTGGAAGGTGTCCCCGTCGGGGTCGATCGCGGCGAAGTTGACGGCGGGCTCGTTCACGGTGCCACGACATTCTCGCTCACCGAGTCGAGCTCGCGCCGGACCAGCGGGGCCACCTCGGTCCCGAACAGCTCGATCGAGCTCATCACGTCGGCGTGGGGGAGGGTGCCGACGCTGAACTGGATCAGGAAGCGCTGGTGGCCGAAGATCCCGTGCTGGAGGACGATCTTCTCGGCGACCTGCTCGGGGCTGCCGACGAAGTTGGCCCCGGGCGGCTCGCGGCTCGCTTCGAACGCCTGCCGGGTCATCGGCGGCCAGCCGCGCTCGCGGCCGATCCGGTCCATCATCGTCGCGAAGGGCGGGTAGGCGGTGTCGGCGGCGGCCTGTGAGGTCTCGGCGACGAAGCCGTGCGAGTTGATGCTGAGCGCGGGGGCGGGATGGCCGACTTCCTGCGCGGCGCGGCGGTGGAGCTCGGCGAAGGTCGCGAAGCGGGCCGGTTCGCCGCCGATGATCGCCAGCGCCATCGGCAACCCGAGGCGGCCGGTGCGGATCGCCGACTGCGGCGATCCGCCCACCGCTACCCAGACCGGCAGCCGCTCCTGCAGCGGGCGGGGGTAGACGCCGCGCCCGTCGATCGGCGCCCGGTATTGGCCCGACCAGGTGAGCTCGGTCGAATCGCGCGCGGCCAGCAGCAGCTCCAGCTTCTCGGCGAAGAGCTCGTCGTAGTCCTCGAGGTCGAAGCCGAAGAGCGGGAAGGACTCGATGAAGGAGCCGCGCCCGGCCATGATCTCGGCCCGGCCGCCGGAGAGCAGGTCGAGGGTGGCGAAGTCCTGGAAGACGCGGACGGGGTCGTCGGAGCTGATTACCGATACGGCGCTGGTGAGCCGGATCCGCCTGGTCCGCTCCGCCGCCGCGGCCAGCGCCACCGCCGGCGAGGAGACGGCGAAGTCGGGCCGGTGGTGCTCGCCGACGCCGAAGACGTCGAGCCCAACCTGGTCGGCCAGCTCGACCTCCTCGATCAGGTCCCGGAGCCGCTGCTGCGCGGAGACGACCGGGCCGCCGGAAGCGTCCGGGGGTCAGCTCCGCGAAGGTGTAGACGCCAAGTTCCACAGGCAGGGTGCGCGCCGAATCTTAGGTGGAGGAAGATGCCGGCTTGGTCGGCGAACGAACCGAGGACGGGATGGCGGGCCTGACGCTGGAAAGCGCCGCCCTCGGCGGCATCGTCGCCACCTTCGTCCCGGAGGCGGGGATGATCTGCTGCTCGCTGCGCCACCGCGGCGAGGAGCTGCTGGGCCAGCGCGCCGGCCTGCGCAAGTACGTCGAGTCGCGGTCGACGATGGGGATCCCCTTTCTGCACCCGTGGGCGAATCGGCTCGGGGCGAGCGTCTTCGAGGTGGCGGGGCGCGAAGTCAACCTGGACCTGGACGGCCTGCCGCTGAAGCGCGACGCCAACGGCCTGCCGATGCACGGCCTGCTCTCGGCGGCGCCCGGCTGGGTCGTGGACCGGCACGCGGAGCTCGATGGCGGTGGCTTGCTGGCCGCGAGCTTCGACTTCGGCGCCTACCCGCGGCTGCTGGAGGCGTTCCCGTTCCCGCACCGGGTGGAGATCGAGGCGACCCTGGAGGGGGCAACGCTGAAGATTGCGACCACGGTCGAGGCGACCGGCGACGTCGCCGTGCCGATCGCCTTCGGCTTCCATCCCTATCTGTGTCTGCCGGGGGTGCCGCGGGCGGACTGGGTGTTGGAGGCGCCGGTGGGGGAGCGGCTGCTGCTCGACGAGCGCGGGCTGCCGACGGGAGAGCGCGAGCCGGTTGAGATCGAGCCGGGGCCAGTTGGGGAACGGATTTACGACGACGCCTTCGTTGCACCGGCCGCCAGTGAGCCCTTTGCCCTCGAAGGCGGCGGCCGGCGCATCGAGCTGAGGCTCGGCGACGGCTATCCCTTCACCCAGATCTACGCGCCGGGCGACACCGACGCGGTGGCGATCGAGCCGATGACCGCGCCGACCAACGCGCTGGTCGTCGGCGGCGCCGATTTGCCACTGGTAGAGCCAGGTGAGAGGCTCAAAGCGGTTTGGTCGCTGACCCTTGTAAAGGTCACCTAACGCCGTAGTTCAATCGGCACGCTCGTCTCTTGGGGGCGGAAAGTGCTCCGCACCTGCCCGCTCGAAGGCCGGGCCGTTTTTGCCCTAGGGATATGCCACCCCTCGCTTTTGCCATCGGCGGTTGGCTTGACGGTTCCAATCGGAGCAACTCACCTTTTCGGAGGCTGAGGACGGCAGGATGCGGATGAATGTGAGGCTCGCGGGGGGCAGAAAGATCGTTCTGGGCTCTTTATCGAGGCGCAATGTCCTATGAACAACTGGCTCTCCCTCTGTCCGTAGAGACGGTTAGATTCGACCCGGTGATCAACTTGGCGCCTGCCCCTGCTCCGAGTCGGCAAAAGGAGCTTGGCGCCTTCTATACGCCGCCCGCTATGGCACGGGTCTTGACGAACTGGGCTGTGCGCTCTCCACGGGATAGAGCGCTCGATCCGAGCTTCGGCGGTCTGGTCTTTCTGGCGGCGGCTCGCGATCGACTTCGGGAGCTAGGCGCCCAGGACGATGCGATTGCTAAGCAGCTTTTTGGAGTCGATGTTGATGGCGACGCTCACGCGGCAGCGCGCGAAGGGGGGTGGCTTGGGCTCGATAGAGGCCACTTCCTGCGCGAGGACTTCTTCTCGGTTGAGTCGTCCCGGCTGCCGCCGTTCGAGGCGTTGATTGGGAATCCGCCATACATCCGTTATCAGGATTTCAACGGTTCGGCTTCTGCGGCCCGTCAGTTGGCGCTAGATGCCGGAGTGAAGCTGACTGGCCTTGCCTCATCGTGGGCCCCTTTTGTAGTCCACGCGACGTCATTCGTGGCCCCGGGCGGTCGTCTCGCGCAGGTGCTTCCTGCCGAGCTACTGCATGCGCAATATGCCCGTGAGGTCGTTCAGTTTCTGTGCAGAGAGTTTGAGCGGATTTTCATTGCAGTCTTTGATGAGAGGGTTTTTCCGGGGGCTCTCGAGGATGTCGTGCTGCTGTTTGCTGAGGGACGGGGGGCGAAGGGCATGGCTGAGGTGCGCTTAGTTCCGTGCGCAAGCGTCGCGGATGTTGAGCAGCAGCTCAAAGAGGCGGGCGAGGCTAAATCGGATAGACCCCGCGCAACGGGCAACGGGAGGCTCCTGAGTCAGCTCTTGCCTGCGGAGGCCCACCGGTTGTATGACAGGACCGCCGCACATAGGGAGGTTCACCGACTCGGCGAAATCGCCTCGGTTGACATCGGCATTGTTACGGGGGCCAACGCCTTTTTCGTACTTGATCAGGATGCAGCGGCCGAGATGCACTCCGACCTTTTGAAGCCCGCGGTCGCCAAAGCTGCTCAGGTGGCCGGCGCTCGACTGTCTGCGCAGGACCACCGAGAGTTGTTGCATAGAGGCCAAAGAGGCCTGATGCTCGTTGCAGACGCGGGAACACCGGCTGAGGTTCTTGCGAGTGTCCAAGATCACCTTGCACGGGGAGAGCGGGCTGAGCTCCACGAGCGCTACAAGTGCCGCATCCGCGACCCTTGGTGGGCGCTGCCGATCCCACAACAGGGAGCCCCGGATCTTCTCTTGACCTATTGCTCTAACGAGCATCCACGGCTCGCTTTGAACGACGCGAAGGTCCTCAACACGAACACCATCCACGGCGTTCGTGTCTCCGACGGCGTCGAGGCGCGGGTCCTAGCGGCTGGCTTCTACAACAGCCTGACCCTTCTTTCTGCTGAGCTTGAGGGACGAAGCTACGGCGGCGGTGTCTTGAAGCTAGAGCCGACCGAAGCCGAGGCACTACTACTCCCGCCTCTGCCGTTGGAGCTCGCGGCTCTGCTCCCTGCGGTTGACCAGGCGGTTCGGGCACGCGACATCGATGCTGCGGCTGAATTGGTCGACCCGTTGACCTTGGGTGCGCTCGGTTTCGATGCCAACGACATCACGAGGCTGCGGCTGGCAAGACGACAACTGCAGTTGCGCCGCAAGAGCCGCGGCCGCAAGCCTGCATAGAGATCAACGACTACAGGCTCGCCTCCCAAAGCGCACGCGCGTCTTCATGCTCGGAAACTGGGGAGCGCGAAAAAGAGTTCGCAGCATTGCGCTAAAGAACTGATCAGGCGACAGATCCGCCGGGACCGCGTTCTCAACCAACTTTGAGAACGGCAACCTGCACTGGAGTCCGGAGAATCCTCACTCCATATTTCGAAGAGCGGCGCAGACCCCGGCCAGAACGCGGTCGATCTCAAGCGTGGGGGTGTCGAGGGCCTTCGCCTCATAACTCGTCCGCTCGGAATTCCACCCGTAGCAGTAAAGACCGCAGCCGTCGAACCAGGTTGCAGCGGTCAGGCCAAAGCCAATCGACCGTTTTAGGTCAGCGGCGTCGCGGACCCGGACCGCTAGGAACATGTAGCAGCGGGGAGGAGCGTTTCGCATCCACCACGACAAATCTGACGTCGGCCCACCACCCTGGCCAGCCACCCGCGCCTGCTCAGCCTTGATGTCAATGTTCTTGAAGCTCGCCTCCTTGATTCGCTTCTCAAGATCGGCTGAGCCGCTACGCCCCTCTGGGTTCTGCTGTCTAGGACTCCCGGGGTGCTTCGGGATGCCGCTGGCCTTGGTCTCGATGACGAGCCGCACTTGACCGTCGCGTGGATAGGCGACGTCCAGCTTGTGCCTGGGGAAACTAAGCCCGGGAACGTCGGGGCGCGAGTGAAGCTCCTTGCCTGAGCAATTGGCAAGCAGCAACGCCAGCATGTCGTTGAAGAAGTCGCCCTTGCCGTTTCGCGCATCACCCTGACCCGCAACCCCCTTTTCGACGAGGAGATCGAACGCCTGCATCGCGGAGAGGTAGGAGGACTCGACCTGGGGGAACGTCCGAGCTCGCATCGCCCGCATCTCCTCCAGCGCCGTCAGCAGCGGCGCCCTCCCGGGCTTGGCCGCATTGCGCTGGTCAAGGGTGCGGATCCTTCGGGGCATCGGTGGATGACACTATCTGGTGCAATCTCCGCACCCTTCAGACGCAAGGCGAATCAGAAGGATGGGCACGGCTGGTTTCGAACCAGCGACCTCTCGCGTGTGAAGCGAGCGCCCCTGAGGGCCCGAAAAAGCCCTGCAAACCCGCATTCCCAAGCGGAATGCGGCACCTTCCCCCACCGATTTTCTAGTGCCCAGAATTACCGCAAATTGCAGTCGATAAATCCCGTGTTGGGCACTGGTGCCCAGGCAACCCAGACCAAGGCCGCGGCCGGCACGAGGCAACTTTCCGCCCACCGCCGTCACGGCCTCGACGAGTCAAGTAGGCGGTGGTGGTGTAACTCCTCGTCGGCCTGGTCACACGGCTTGCAGTGTCGGCACCTCCTCTCGTCCCGCTTCGCCCTGGCCCTCGAGGGCCAGGGCGATCGACTCCGCCGAGAAATAGCGGCGAGTAACGAGCCACTCATCGTTTTGCTCGATCAGCAATGCGCCGGCAAGGCGGAGCGCCGAAGCGTCGTTGGGGAAGATCCCCATGACGTCACTTCGGCGCCCGACCTCGCGGTTGACCCGCTCCAGGGGATTGGTGGAGCGCAGCTTGGGCCAGTGCCACGGGAATGGTCGCCGCCGCACCCAGTGCAACGGGCGTTTGGACGTAGCGACCAGGCCGGCAGTGGCGACGGCAAGGACCGATGCCCTTACGAAGGCAAGGACCGATGCCCTTATGCTGGTCGTTCGGGTCCTTCGAGGAAGGCAGTATGGTGCCGATCATATTGAAGGTCATCGCAGCCGCGACCGTCGTTTTGATGCTGCACACGCTACCGGCCGCAGCCCTGCCACAATCCGCCCTGCCCACGTCGCCCGGCCTGCCGGGCAACGTCGAAGATCTCCTTCCAAAAGCCGGCGTCGAGCGCTTCGAGGTGACGGTCCGGGGCACCCAGAGCGCGCACCTGAACTTCGTCTACGACACCTCCCCGGCGATCGACTGCAGCCTCGAGGGCGCCGGCACCCTCAATGAGTTCTGGGAGTACGCCCGCGGCAGGGGAATAGTGATCTCCTTCCGAAAGCTGGGCCCTGGAGTCGTGATCCTCCAGCGGGCGGGCCGCTCGTTGGGCGACGCCGCGCTGGCGACGTCGGGAAGCGTGACGCGAGAAGCGACCGGCTCCGTGCAGACGCGGACGCCCACCATATGTACATCGTTCCCACTGAGTGGCCCATCCTGCGGACAGAGGTTCCCGGTGCACTCAGACCTCAGGCTTGGCTGGTCCAAAGGCAAGCTGACCCTAGAGCAGTCGAGTACCGCGGCCAGGACGAAGAACCCAGCCCTCGCCTGCGGCATGGTGGAGGTATGGAACTTCGACCAGTTCACCGTCCCCTTCCCCTACCTATCCGACCAGCGCGGAGCACTGTCGATAAGTCAGATCTTCGACTCAAAACGCAACCTCAACGTAGAGCTCAGGGATCGTTTCCTCGAGTCTGTCAGTGACTTTCCCGGCTACACCAGCCTGAACGAGAGGCTGGGGGGATCCACCACGGTCACGCTCAAGCGGCTCGGACGCGGATGAACCGCACTGCTCCTGGACCTTTCGAGCATTAGCCCTGATCCACCGATAAGCACCCGAGGAAACCCGCCGGGAACGTCCTCCTAGCTCATCCATGTCTTGGACGGCTTCTGAGGCTTCGCTCCGAACTGTGCGCGACACTCTGGGCAATGTCCCCGAAGGCAAAATAGGTTCTTGCCCGCGATCATCTGGACCTCGCGCGCGAGGAGATCGAGGAGGGGCATCTCGGAGTCGCGGTAACGCTTCTGCTTCACGCTGCCGAGGCAGCCATCGACGCTCTCGCGGAGCAGAATGGGATCGAGACCAGCCCGACGCACTGGCGGCGGGCCGAGGTCGTCGCCGAACTGAACGAGCGCGGTATCGGATCGAGCGCCGACAGCGGACTTGATCCGGCCGCTCAACGTTCAAAAGGCACCAGTGCCTTTTCAGAGGCCGCAGAGGCGAGCGATTTGCGCTCTCTCGGTGGCTCTGAAACCCGCTGATTTCCAGGCAATTCGGGCTATGGGCACGGCTGGTTTCGAACCAGCGACCTCTCGCGTGTGAAGCGAGCGCTCTCCCACTGAGCTACGCGCCCTGGTCGGGCGATTCTACGGGCATCGCTTCGAGGCGGCCTCCTCCGTCAGGAGGCGGGTCGTCCAGTGCTTCCACGCCTGAGTACGCCGTCGGCCCTCAAACGTTAGTTCAGAAAAGTGGGTAGCAGGGTTGAGAATTTTAAGTAAAGGGGAGATCTTCGGTCGAGATGTTCAACCTTTTGGAAAATTGCGACGGAGGGAGCGGCGTGAGTGGAGCGATAGACAGATCGATGCGGTGGGTCTCCATGGCGGGGCTTCTGGCCGCTTGCATTTTCGTGCTCGGCGCTGGGCAGGCGCGGGCGGCGAGCTTCCCGGGTGGGGGCAGCACGTTTTCGGGCAGCGCCGAAGGATGGAAATTGGCCCAGCCGGCTGCCTGCAACATCACCCTCGCCGGGCTCTGCTCGGCGACGGCTGGCTATGACGGGGCGAACGGGAACCCGGCGGGCTCGCTGGATGCGACGACTACGGTCGTGCTCAACCTCGGTGGGCTGTTCAAATCGACGGCTGTCTTCGAATCGCCGAACTTCACGGCGACCGAAGGGGGGCCGGCGACGCTGTCCCTGGACCGGCAGCTGGCCTCGGGCAGCCTGCTCGACCTACACCGCGACGCTGATCGACCGTACGGCCGGCGACAGCACGAATGTCATCACCGACACGGTGGCCGGCGCAGCCGAAGCGTTCGCCACCAAAGAGGCCGCGACCAAACTGGTTGCCGGCCACAGCTACGCGATCCTGATCGACTCGGAAACGAGCTCGTCGGTGGCGAACATTGGGCTGGCCGGCTCGGCCTCCGCCCGCTTCGACAACGTCTCCGTCACGGTCGGCAACTCCGGCGGCGGCGGTGGCGGTAATGGTGGCGCCAACAGCCTCACCGATTCGCGCCTGACGACGCTGATGCAGTCGAGCCTGATCGGGCCGGCGATCCTCAAGAAAGGCAAGCGCATCTTCGTCAAGGCGAAGTGCCCGGCCAAGGTCGGCCGCGCCTGCCGGGTCACGGTCCAGGGCCTGCTGAAGAAAGGCAAGCCGGCGACCACCAAGCGCACGGCGAAGATCGCCAAGGGCAAGACCAAGCAGCTCGTGCTCAAGGTGAAGCCGAAGCTGAAGGGCAAGGTTGCGAAGAAGAAGAGCCTGCTCTTCAAGGAGTCGGTCAAGGCGGGCCCCGCCAAAGCGACCGTCTACAAACGGCTGAAGCTGATCAAGCGTTAGGTAGCCAGGCCAGGTTGAGGGAGGGGGCTATCCCCTCCCTCTTCCTGCTCGGACTTCTTGCGCAGGGCCAGGCCGACGAAGGGGAAGACCAGGGTGGAGAGCATCGCGGCGCCGACCAGGCCGGCCGCGGTCGAGGTTTTCATGTTGCCGGTCTCGGTCGCGATCGTCGTGATCGCGACCACCAGCGGCAACTCGGTCGCCGAGTAGAAGGCCAGCGCGGCGCGGTCGCGGGCGCTGAGGACGCCGCGGTAGAGCAGCAGCGCCGGCGCCCCGCGCACGACCAGGAAGAGCGCGAAGAACATCACCAGCTTGCCGATCGCTTCCGCCGAGCCGAGTGCCGCGAGGTCGAAGGCGATGCCGCTGGTGACGAAGAAGAACGGCACGAAGAAGCCGAACCCGACCGCAGTCAGCTTCGACTCGAAGATTTTGACCTCTTGCCCCTTCAAGGCCAGGCGGGTGATCATCCCGGCGACGAAGCCGCCGAGCAGGATGTCGAGGCCGAGCTCGCCGGCGAGCAGGACGAGCCCGAAGACCAGGACCACCGTCACCCGCACCGCCAGCTGGCTGCTCGCCTCGAAGGTCCGCTCCAACGCCGGCCAGCCGCGCCAGGCGTAGCGCACCGAGCCCATCGCCAGGACCAGCGCCAGGGCGACGAAACCGAGCAGGATTATCGACTCGTGGATTGGGTTTGCGGTCGAGAGGACCAGCGTCACCAGCAGGATCGGGCCGAACTCACCGGCGCCACCGGCCGCCAGCAGGTAGGTGCCGAAGCGGGTCTTCAGCTCGCCGTTGTCGCGCAGGATCGGGATCAGGGTGCCGATCGCCGTCGTCGCCATCGCCGAGCCGGTGTAGAGGAAGGAGACGATGATCCCGGCCGCGGCGAGGATGCCGCCGATCCCGTAGGCGAGCGCGACCGAGAGCACCCAGCCCCAGGCGCCGAGCTTCATCGGCACGCCGCGGATGCGGTCGAAGTCGATCTCGTAGCCGGCGAAGAAGAACAGCATCCCCAGGCCGAGGTTGGAGAAGAAGTTGATGAAATCGTCGGTCTTGGCGAAGTCGAGGATTTCCGGCCCGATCAGGATCCCGAGGATCAGCTCGAGCACCACCACCGGTGGGGCGAAGCGTTTCGGCACCGCGGCGACGATGATCGCGGAGACCGCGGCGACGACGACGATGGCGAAGAACGAGCCGGCGTCGACTTCGATCTCGGCTAGGGGGAGGGCGAGCAAGTGCGCATCCTACGTCGGGCCGGTAGGATCGGCAACGGACCGTGCTAGGCGGGGAATCAGCGGTGCCCTGTAACCCGCAATCCGCTCTAGCGGGGCCGAATTCCCGTTCCGAGGGACTGGCCGTCGGGGTCAGTGCGTCGCGGCGGCGTTGACGGTCGGGTCCTGCGCGACGTGGGCACGCGAATCAGGTCAGGTCCGGAAGGAAGCAGCCTTAAGCGGATGCCGCGGGTGCCGCAGGTGAGCCCGGCTCGAGCCATAAGCGACGGACACGCCCGGTGACCTCGTCTCAGAGGCGGGTGCACGGTCCATACAACTGCTGAGGTCGTAGTTCTCTCCGCTATGCGGAGGGAACTACGACCGCGGTGGTTCGGTAGCGCCCTCAGTCGATGAGGCGGGCGCTCATGCGGTTAACCGCGAAGCGCCAGGTGACGAGGGCGAAGGCGACGAGGAAGGCGAAGCGGAGGATGTCGACCGCCTCGAAGCCGAAGGCGCCGCCGCGGACCAGTTCGACCAGCTGGTGCAGCGGGTTGACGTTGGCGATCACCTGCACCCCCTCGGGCAACCCGGAGATCGGGAAGAAGGTGCCGGCGACGAGGAAGAGCGGGGTGATGAACAGCGCCGTGACGTAGTTGAACTGGTCGATCTTGGCGACGACCGCCGCCATCGTGATCCCGAAGCCGGCGAAGCCGAGCGCGGTGACGAAGGCGAAGATCGGCACCAGCAACATCCCCGGCGCCGGGTCGAGCCCCCAGAAGAAGGTGACGACGAGCGGCACGCAGCCGTAGACGGCGGAGCGGGCGGCGATCCAGAGCATCTCCGCCGTGACCAGCTCCTCGACGTCGACCGGCGCCGCCAGGATCGCTTCGTAGGTGTTCTGGAAGCGGTGCTTGACGAAGGTGCCGAACATCGAGGGCAGGGCGCTGGAGAAGATCACCGCCGTCGCGACCATGCCGGTGCCGACGAACTGGATGTAGGGGACGCCTTCGACTTCGTCGACCAGGGTGGCGCCGAGGCCGAGCCCGAAGGCCAGTAGATAGACCAGCGGTTCCAGCACGCTGGAGAAGGTCGTCCCCTTCCAGTAGGTGCGGAAGTTGGCGACCTCGCGGCTCATCACGCCGGCGATCGCGGCCGGTTCCAGTCGTCGCATCGCTTTCGGCCGCGGCGCCTTGATCGGCGCCGCCGCCACGGTCTCGGGCTGGGCGCTCACTCCGCCTCCTCGCCGGTCAGCAGCACGAAGACGTCCTCGAGCGTCGCCGCCCGGACCACCGCGTCCTCGGGGATCACCCCGTTGTCGGCGCGCTCGGAGCCGACGATCGCGATCGCGGGGCCGGCGGGGCGCACCCGCAGGCCAGCGGCCTCGGCGGCGGTGCGCAGCTCGGCCAGCCGCTGCGGCGGCGCGTAGACCTCGGCGGTCTGGCGGCCGGCGTGCTCGGCGATCAGGTCGGCGGGGCGGCCGCGGCTGATGATCCGGCCCTTGTGCATCACCGCCACCTCGTCGGCGAGGCGCTCGGCCTCCTCGATGTAGTGGGTCGACATCAGGATCGTCGTCCCGCGCGCGCGCAGATCGCCGATCAGGGTCCAGAGCTCGGTGCGGATCTGCGGGTCGAGGCCAACGGTCGGCTCGTCGAGCAGGATCAGATCCGGGTCGTGGACGAGCCCGCGGGCGAGCAGCAGGCGCCGGCGCATCCCGCCCGAGAGTTTGTCGACCTCAGCGTCGCGGCGATCGGTCAGCCGGGCGATCTGCAGCGCCCGGTCGACGGCGGCGCCGACGTCGGCGACCCGGTAGAGGCGGGCGTAGACGGCGAGGTTGTCTTCGACGGTGACGTCGACGTCGAGGTTGTCGAGCTGGGGGACGACGCCCATCGCCGCCCGCGCCGGCTTCGATTCCTTCGGCAGGTCGAAGCCGAGCACGCGCAGCTTGCCCTCGTCGGCGATCGCCTGTCCGGTCAGCAGCCGCATCGTCGTCGACTTGCCGGCGCCGTTGGGGCCGAGCAGCCCGAGGCAAATCCCCTCTGGGACGTCCAGATCCAGACCGTTCACCGCCGTGATCGGTCCGAAGCGCTTGACGACCCCCTGCAGCTCGATTGCAGCCATCGGCTGATGCTTGCATGACGCCGCCGCAGGCGGCGGGCCGGCTGCTACTTACCGCAGTAGATGTCCTCGAAATCGTCGAGCGGGTTGCGCAGGGCGATCTCGGGGGTGTCGGGACCGGAGCCGGTGGCCATGTACCAGCGGCCCTTGAATCCCTTGAAGCCGCCGGTGTTGAAGCTCAGCTTGCGGCCCTTGAAGGTGAACTTGCCGATCTCGTCGTTGCGTTCGTACTTGCCGTCCTTGAGGATCTTCAGGTCGCCGAAGAAGGCGCCGGAGATCGTGCATTCGTAGAGGCCGCGGGGCGGCGCGCCGGCGCTGGCCGGGGCGACGAGGCCGAGCATGGCAGCGACGGCGAGGACGAGGACGAGGGCGGTGCGACGCATCGGGCACCAGTCTAAACGCGCTCGGGGGACGGGACCGTGGCGGCCAGGCGCTCGGCCAGCCAGAGGTCGCAGAGCCAGTCGCCCGGATCGCCCTTCCTGCGGTAGATCGCCGGGACGGTGAGGAAGATCACGATCGCCAGCTTCTGGCTGCGGCGGCCGACGTCCCAGATCTCGTCACGAGCGCGGACGGCATCGGCGTCGATCGGGGCGATCGCCATCGCCGCCCAGAGCTCGGGCTCGCTCAGCGTCGTCGGGTTCTCGACCCGGTGCCCCGCTTCGGCGGCGGCGCGGCTGCCGGCAGTGCTGTCGCTGCCGGCTGCGCGCTCGAGGTCGGAGCGCTGGAGGGCGAAGAGGACCACGCAGAAAAGCGCGATGACGCCGAAGATCAGGCCGAGGGCGAGCTTCGGGTTCGGGTCCCCCTGGCCCATCGTCAGGGCGATCATTGCGACCAGCGCGGCGACGACGAAGACGCCGACGATCCCGAACGCCCCCGACCGCTTGAACCCCCCGGACACGCGCGCCAGCCTACCGTGGCCCTGGCTGGGAGACTGCCGGCGTGCTGGACGAGCGCTGGATCAAATCCCTGCATGTGGAGTCGATGCGCCGCGGAGACCTACATGCCGAGCGCGAGCCGCACGTGCTCTTCCAGGCCTCGACGATCGGGGCGCTGCTCGACGGCGCCTTCGACGGCGATCTCAGCTTCGCCGAGCTGGCCGAGCACGGCGACCTCGGGCTGGGGACGCTGAACCGCCTCGACGGCGAGATGATCGCCCTCGACGGCGAATTCCTGCGCGCCGACGTCGAGGGCCGGGTCCACCCGATCGCGGCCGAGGCGAAGACGCCGTTCGCGGTGGTGACGAGGTTCGAACCGACGATCGACGCGCGGATCGAGGGCAGCCTCGGCCACGCGGAGCTGCTGGCGCGGCTCGACCAGCTGGTCCCGGCCGGCGCCTCCTCCTGCGCGGTCCGCCTCGACGGCACCTTCGAGCTGGTCCGCGCCCGCTCGGTCCCGGCCCAGCGGCCGCCGTACCGGCCGCTGACCGAGGTCGTCGCCGAGCAGAACGTCTTCGAGTTGCGCGATGTCGTGGGGACGATGCTCGGCTTCCGCTTCCCGGCCTACGTCGAGGGGATCGAGGTCGCCGGCTACCACCTGCACTTCGTCAGCGAGGACCGCAGCCGCGGCGGCCATGTGCTCGACTCGCGCGCTGCCGAGGGGCTGCGGGCCAGGCTCGACCCCTCCGACGATCTACATATAGAGCTGCCGCCGGCGATCGATCTCGCCGACCCCGACCTCGCGGCCGCAACGCACGAGGCGATTGTCCGCGCCGAGGGCGGCTGACACCCGTGAGACCGTCTTAACGCACGCTATGCGTGCAAAACGACGGTCTCACCCTCAAGTCGGCGCCGCGGATGGTCGAAAGCGGAGGCATGAAACTCGTCCCCGCCTCCTTCAAGCGTGAATTCTTCGCCGTCGGCCTGGTCCTGGTGTTGGGCGTCGGCGTCTGTCTGGGTGTGGCTGGCACCTCTTCGGCCCGGCCCACCACCAGCACCGCCGTGATCCCCAACGGCAGCTACGGCGTCAACAAGCCGGCGCGGGGCGAATATGTCTCCTTCACGGTCCGCAACCGCCGCGTCCGCGACCTCGAGCTGCAGATCCAGATCATCTGCCAGGCTTCGGACTCGCCGACCAGCGAACCGCGCTTCTTCACCGCCGGTGCCGAGGCCCCCGACGGCCGCCTCGTCCCCAACAACGGGAAACTGATCTTGAACTGGCAGGAGCGCGGCAACGGCCGCCTCGGCCGCGTCCACGTGGAACTCAAGTTCGGCGTCCGAGACATCGCCAACGTCGGCGTCATCGTCCCCGAGGAGATCCTCCCCGAAGACGGTCCCGAAGACGCTCACGAGAGCTGCGACGGCGTCGGCGCTCTGCGCTTCCACCGTGGCTTCGAGCTGCCGCCGATGGCGCCGCTGCCCTAGCGGTCAACGGCTCAGCAGCGGCGGTAGACCTGCCAGGACTCGTTCTCGGCGACGAGCTTGAAGCCGGGCGGGACCTCGGGTGAGAAGTCGGTCGGGTCGTTGGGGTCGAGGATGAAGTTGTGGATCACGAACTTGCTGGCCGGGGCGACGAAGTAGCCGCGCTTGGGAATCCTTTCCTCAATGGCGCTGACGATCTCGGTCGGCCTGACGTCGAGCCCGAAGGCGAGGCGGGGGACGGCGCGGTGGTTTGGCACCGCGACCTTGCCGCAGAGCGGCTCGAAGGCGCCGTCGTCGACGAGGTCGGAGAGGTCACCCTCGATCTGGGCCTGGTTGGTGAGGTCGGTGTCGACGCGGGAGTCGAGGTCCCACTGGTTCGGGATCCAGACCGCGAACATCAGCGCCACCAGGCCGGCGAAGACCTGCCAGCGGCGGCGCCAGCGGTGATCGGGCTCCAGTAGCCGCCAGCCGAGCAGGGCGAGCGCGGCGAAGATCGCCAGGATCGCCGCGGCCAGCATCGTGTAGCGGGGGAGGATCGCGAGGCCGCCGCAGGCGAGCAGGGCGAAGGCGAGCAGGGCCAGGCCGGCGGCGGCGGCGCCAAGCGCCGAGCGGCGGCGCAGGAAGGCGAGCCCGAGCACGACCCCGCCGCCGGCGCCGACCATCCCCGGCCACTGCAGGACCTCGCCGAGCCGGCGCGGGCCGTAGAGGACGAGGTCGACGGGACCGGTTTGCCGTTCCAGCGTCTCCACGGTTTCTTTGGTCCCGGTCCAGGAGTAGAGCGGGTCGCCGGCGGTGATCGCGTCGAACGCGACCCAAAGCACCGACCCGGAGACGGCGAGCGCGGCGAGCCACGCCAGCTCCACGGTCGAGCGCTCGCCGCGCCAGCGCAGCTCCCACCCAAACACCCCGCCGATGGGCCGATTTCGGGCCTCATGGTCCCGAAATCGGCCCATCGGCCGCAGGTCCAGCGCCAACCAGAGCCAGTAGACGCCGGCGAAGAGCCAGGCCTCGGGGCGCAGCAGGCCGGCGGGGATGAGCAGGGCCAGCACCGGCCAGCCGGCGCGCGGGCGCTTGGCCTCGACCAGCAGCGCCGCCAGGCAGAAGGCGATGTAGGGGAGGTCGATGTAGGCGCGCAGGCCGTTGGAGAGGAAGGGGGCGCGGGTGAGCACGATCGCGGCGGCGACGGCGCCGACCCAGCGGTCGAACCAGATCGCCCCGAGCCGGTAGACGAAGAAGCCGATCAGGCCCAGCGAGACGTAGGCGATCACCATCGTCACCGTGATCGCGCCGTCGCCCAGCGGCGTCGTCACCAGCCCGATCAGCTCGGTCAGCGGGTGCGGGGTCGGCGGCAGCGCCGAGCCGACGTCGGGGCTGATCCCGTGCGCCAGTTCGCGCCCCCAGACCAGCGCGTAGATGGTGTCGTAGTTGGGGAAGCCGACCGGGAAGACGAGCAGCAGGACAGCCGTCACCCCGGCGACCCAGGCGGCCGGCGTCAGCCAGCTGGAGACCCTCGATGGCACGCGCGCACGGTATCGGTGCGGCCCACATCGAGGGGTGTCTGAGCTTAGGTCCCTATATGGGTCCCTTAGCTCAGACACCCCTCCGGGGGCGCCGGCGGGGCGTGGATACACTGGCTTCAGTCCCGATGTCAGCCGAGTCGACCTCCCTCTACCGCCGCCACCGCCCCGGCTCCTTCGACGAAGTCGTGGGCCAGCAGCACGTGGTGCGCACGCTGCGCAACGCGGTCGAGCAGGACAAGGTCCACCACGCCTACCTGTTCGTTGGCTCGCGCGGGACCGGCAAGACCTCGATGGCGAAGATCCTCGCCCGCTCGCTCAACTGCGAGCGCGGCGGCCCGACGGTGACGCCCTGCGGCGAATGCGAGTCCTGCGTGACGATCGCCGCCGGCACCTCGATCGACGTGATCGAGATGGACGCCGCCTCCAACCGCTCCGTCGACGACGTCCGCGACCTCCGCGAGCGGGTCGCCTACGCCCCGGCCGGCGGCCGCTGGAAGGTCTACATCCTCGACGAGGCGCACATGCTGACCAAAGAGGCCTGGAACGCCTTCCTGAAGACGCTCGAGGAGCCGCCGCCGAAAACCGTCTTCGTCCTCGCCACCACCGAGTCGCACAAGGTGATGGCGACGATCGCCGACCGCTGCCAGCGCTTCGACTTCCAGCGGCCCTCGCTGGAGCAGATCTCCGAGGTGCTGAACCGGGTCGCCGCGAGCGAGTCGATCACGGTCGACGACGGTGCCGTGGCGATGATTGCCCGCTCGGCCTCGGGCAGCTTCCGCGACGCCCTCGGCACGCTCGACCAGCTGGTCGCCTTCGGCGGCAACGACGTCGGCCTCGACGAGGTGCTGGAGATGCTCGGCGCCGCCGACGCCGAGCTGCTCTTCGGCGCGGTCGACGCGGTCGCCGCCGAGGACCCGAAGGGCGTCCTGCTCGGGGTCGAGAAGATGGCCCGCTCCGGACGCGACCCGGGCCAGTTCGCCCGTGACCTGCTCGCCCACCTGCGCTTCCTCCTCGTCACCCAGACGACCGGCGAGGTGCCGACCTCCTTCGTGGTCACCGCCACCGACTCCGCCCGCCTGCGAGCGCAGGCCGCGGCGGTGGGCCCGGCCGCGCTCATAAGGACGATCGACGAGCTGGCCGACGCGCTGACCGCCGTCCGCGAGGGCGACGACGCCCGCATGGCGGTGGAGATCGCGCTCCTCAAAGCCGCCCGTCCCGACCTCGATCCCTCCACCGAGGGTCTGCTGCGCCGGATCGAGCGCCTTGAGTCCCGCCTCTCCGGCTCAACGCCCCCGCCGCCGGCTGCAGTCGATCAGGCGCCTCCGCCGTCAGCGCCCGAGCCGGTGGCAGCTCCGACGCCTGAGCCCGCGCCGATCGAAGAGAGACCGCCGCCACTGCCCGAGCCCGAGGCGTCTCCGACGCCCGAGCCCGCTCCCGCTCCGCGCGAGCCCGCCCCCTCGCCAGACCCCGATCCTCCCGCGGCCGACAGCGGCGATCTGTCACTCGATGAGCTGCAGCGGATCTGGCCCGCCGTCCTCCAGAAGCTGGGCGAGACGGCGCCGGCGTTGGCGGCGACCTTCGAGGGGGTGCGGCCTGACGGGCTCGAGGGTGACGAGCTCTCGATCGGGTTCCCCCCCGACAAGACCTTCAACAAACGCAAGGCCGAGGCGCCCGAGCGCCGCGAAGCGCTGATCGCCGCGCTCGTGGCCGTCACCGGCCACACCCTGCGGCCCACCTACGACCTGCTCGACGGCGAGGCGCCGGAGCCGCAGACGGGCGAGGACGCCGGCAAAGCTGATGGAGTAAGTGAGGAAGAGCTGCTGCGGCGGCTGAAGAGCGAGTTCGACGCGGAGGAGGTCAGTTAGGTGGCACGCGGAGGTGGACCTGGCGGGTTCGACGTCAACGCCCTGATGAAACAGGCGCAGGAGATGCAGAACCAGATGCTCCAAGCGCAGGAGAAACTGAAAGACGAAACCGTCGAGGCGAGTGCCGGCGGCGGCATGGTCAAGGTCGTGATGGGCGGCGACATGACCCTGCGCCAGATCACCATCGACCCCGAGGCGATCGACCCCGAGGAGGCGGAGATGCTCGCCGAGATGGTCCAGGCCGCGGTCAACGAGGGCCTGCGCGCCGCCCAGGAGCTGGCCAGCTCGACGATGGGCGGGATCACCGGCGGGATGGGCGGTGGCCCTGGCGGCCTGGGGGCGTTAGGGGGTTGAGCACCGAGGGGCCGGCACCGCTCGCGCGGCTCGTCGCCGAGCTCTCGCGGCTGCCGGGGATCGGCCAGCGGACCGCCCAGCGGCTCGCCTTCCACCTGCTGCGGGCGCCTGACGAAGAGGCCTTCGCCCTCGGCGACGCGATCCGCGAAGTGAAGGAGAAGGTCGGCCTCTGCGAGGAGTGCTTCAACCTCGCCGAGGGCCCGCTCTGCCGGATCTGCGCCGACCACAACCGCGACCGGGCGACGATCTGCGTGGTCGAGCAGCCGGCCGACGTGATCCCGTTCGAGCGCACCCACGAATACCGCGGCCTCTACCACGTGCTCGGCGGCGCCCTCTCGCCGATCGACGGCGTCGACGCCGAGGACCTGAAGATCGCCGAGCTGCTGAGTCGGGTGGGGCGGGGCGGGATCGGCGAGGTGGTGCTGGCGACGAACCCGACCACGACCGGCGAGGCGACCGCGCTCTACATCGCCGAGCGCCTGCGCGGTCCCCAGCTGGCCGTGACCCGCCTCGCCAGCGGACTGCCGGTCGGCGCCGACCTCGAGCACGCCGACGAGGTGACGCTCGGCAAGGCTCTCGCCGGTCGCCGCAGCCTCGACTAGTCGAATCGGATTGAACATCCGTCCTGGACGTTCGTCGTCCCGCAAATAGCGAATTTCTGCACGCGCTGACGTCCGCCGCTTCCGGCAGGGTCCGTGCGTGGCCACGCAGGCGAGCAACGGCAACGGGGCAAACGGGGATTCGGGCGCCTCGCCCGCCGGTCGCCTTGCCCGCGAGGTCGCCGAGCAGCAGGCGGCGCTGTTGGCCAAGCTGGCCGAGGAGATCGGCAGCGAGGACGGCGAGGCATTTGCCACCGCCGCGCAGCGGCTGGCCACCGAGTTCGGCGCCGTGACCGCGACCGCCGTCGATGCCGCCTACGCCAAGGCCGCCGCGGAGGCGGCCGATGTCGAGCCGCTGCCGTGGTCGCCGCCGGAAGAGCTGCCGAGCCTCTACCAGCCGGGCCACATGCGCCGCCGCCTCGACCAGCTGATCGAGACCAACCGCCGCTACGGCCACCCGTTCGGACTCGCGGTCTTCGACGCTTCCGGGCCGGGGACGCGCAACGGCGACCCCGGCGGCGGCCGCGAGACGGTGCTGGCGATCGTCGGCGCGGCGCTGCGCGACAGCATCCGCATCGTCGACGAAGCCTTCCGGCTCGAGGAGGACGCGATCTGCGTGCTCGCCCCCAACCTCGGCACCGTCGAGGGGGTGCAGATGGCCGAGCGACTGCTCGGCAAGCTCGACGAGCTCGAGCGGGCGGGGGGCCTGCGGATCGCCTTGGCGGCCGGTGTGGTCGCTTGCCCCGACCACGGCGCCGAGGCCGACGCCCTCCTCCACAAGGCCGACGGGGCCCTTTGGCGGGCGCGCGCGGTGGGGCAGCCGCTGGGCGTCGGCGCCCTCGCGGCCAGCTGATTGGCGAGTTTGTCAACCAGGGGTTGACTAAATCGCCACGGCCGGGTGCGCCTGAGCCCGTGCAAGATCTCAGGCAGATCCCGTAAATCTGTCCATAACCCGTGTAAACCTGGAATTCCGGTGGAAGAATCCCCGCAGATGCCTGGGATCCGGACCAACGCTGCTGCAGAAGTTCTCGGTGTGAGCCCCAACACGCTGCGCAGTTGGGAGCGCCGCTACGGCTACCCGGTCCCGAAGCGCACGGTCGGCAACCACCGCAACTACGAGCTGATGGAGCTGCAGACCCTGCGCGACGCGCTGGCTCAGACCGGCAACATCTCCTCGGCGATCGCGCTGGCCCGCCAGCGCCAGGAGGCGCCGGCCAGCGGCGGTGAGTTGCTCGCCGCCTTCACCCACTTCGACGAGTCCGCCGCCGACCGCGCCGTCGAGGAGAGCCTGGCGGTGCGGCCGCTGGAGCGCACGGTCGAGGAGCTGTTGCTGCCCGCGATCGACGAGCTCTCCGCCGACCCTGGCCGCGAGGCCGAGCTCGAATTCGCCGCCCGCTGGGCGACCGGCTGGCTGCACGGCGCCCGTCGCCTCGCCGCCGCCGCCTCGCGCCCGGCCGGGATTCTGCTGCTCGACTCCAGCCGTGGCCAGGACGCCGAGGAGGTCCACGCTCAGGCGCTCGACCTCGCCCTGCGTCGCGCCGGCTTCCGCGTCCTGATGCTCTCCAACGAGCTCGGCGACGAGCGGCTCGAGCGCGCCCTCGGCGCCCTCGACCCGACCGCGATCGTCCTCTGCGGCCCCGGCGCCGAGACCCAGGACGCGGTGCGGCTGGTCCGCAAGATTCGCGAGCTCGGCGTCGTCGCCCCGCTCTACGGCTTCCGCGCCGACGGCCTGATCGGCGCCGCGGTTCCCTCCGCGGGGGACAGTCCCAGCCAGGTCACCGGCATGCTCAATGCCGACCTGCGTCGCCGCGCGGCGCAGGCGTTCGCTTAGTCCGATCCCCGCTCAGCGCATCGGAGTTTGACCACAGCGGGGTGGGGTCTAACTCGGATGCGGTGCCGTGGGATCGGTGGGGTCGTCACCTCGTGATTCACGACCCATTTGTAATCCCCCTGTCATCCCCCGGAAACGATCCGGATAACGCCTGGAGACAGGGAGGTAACAGCTTCGTAGAAGTTCCGTGAACCCGCTTGACAGAGCCATATTCGGCCAACAAACCTGGCGCCGAAAGGGTTATGTCAATGAAAGGAATCACTCGCATGAGCGATACGACGAGTGTGCCGATTCGGGGCACGCGAGCGACCGGAGTGGGGCTTGTCTGCCTGCTGCTGGCGCTGATGGCCGCGCTCGGCCTCGCCTCCCAGGCGAAGGCCGATTTCAACTCGGCGAAATGCGCCGGGACCAACATCGACGCCAACGGCGCCAGCTTCGCCAAAGGCGCGCAGGAAGTCTTCAACTTCAACTTCAAAAACATCTACTGCGCCGGCTCTGGTCTCAACATCGCCTACAACGCCAACGGCAGCGGCGCCGGCATCAGCGGCGCGCAGTTGCGCGCCAGCAGCTCCCGCTTCTGGGGCACCGACGACCCCCCGACCCCCGCGCAGGTCGCGCTGATGAACTCGGGTGGAATCGAAACCGCGGGCGTCATCTCAGCTGACACCAACCCCGCCAACGACGGCAAAATTCACGTCTACCCGGTCGCGGCGGGCGCCATCCCGCCGCTCGTCAACTTCCCCGACGGCTGCAATCCGGAAGCGCTCGCCGACAAATACCGCACTGTCACGGCTGCTCAGATCACCGGCAATGCGGCGCTGAAAGGCATCCTCCGGGTTCGCTTCACCAAGGCCAAATTCGCCAAAGTCTGGGCCGGCGAGGAAAACGCCAAATGGAGTGAAGCATTCCCCGAACTCGCCGCCCAGGGCGCGCCCTGCGAAAAACCG